>NZ_JBHRSD010000001.1:0-300883 GCF_042643375.1 Pseudoalteromonas fenneropenaei | reverse complement strand
GTGTGGCAGCTGCCATGTGAAAGTAGGACATTACCAGGCACCTAATTAAATAAAAAGGCCTCTCCAACTGGAGAGGCCTTTTTATTTATTGCGTGTTTAGAGATTGGCCGACTTTCAAGTAGGGAGACGAGGAACTGAAGCAGGGCTTCGCAGTCCGAGGAGCGCAAGCGTAGCGCAGCCGGACCATTCCAGGCACCTACAGAGGGCCGCATCCTAGCACCACGGCATTCGTGCATCCTGCACGTCACACCCGCTCAATGTGCGGGTTTTTTGCTTTATACATTCCATAACAAGTTCAAGAAATCAGGTCGCTACGAAGCGGTGCTGATGCTGTACGCGGAAATTCCATTTTTAAAATCTCGAAACAGCTTTTCAAATGATTAAATCTCAGGTTCCCAGAAAGATAGGACTGATGCTGAGTCAATTGCCTCGCTATTCAAAAATTGGACGAATGTTTGCACGAAAACTCTGGAATAGCATAAGGGCTTGCTGGTTAAGTATCCGAAATAAATACAATATTTCTTACAATTAACAATAAAACTACACAAGATTGTGTGGCATTCTTATGAAAATCTACCGCCACAGTAATACGAAAAATGTCTAAAAACTCATATTTGAAAAGATTAAGCGCAGTGTTAATAGCCAATCTGGTATTAACGTCCAGTGCTTTAGCGATAGTCATTCGTCACGATAAGCCAGTTGACAGCTATCTCGCTGTTAAAGATGATTTTCCGCCACTTGCGACGTTTTACAATATCGGTGTGCACGGAACATTAATTGCACCAGAATGGGTTCTGACTGCAGCACATACTGTTTTTTGTTTGAGTGAGGGGCAGTTTATTCGAGTTGGTAATGAAATGATCGAAGTGGCGGCTAGGTACAGCTACCCGTCTTATGAACTAGGTGAAGAAAACGATCTAGCACTTATCAGACTAAAAGCGCCTGTACTTAGTGTACAGCCAGCGAAACTGTATCGCAGTCAGGATGAACGAGATAAAGAGGTATGGTTTATTGGCAGTGGCGGCACGGGTACTGGGTTAACTGGTGAGACGGTAAGCTATAAAGACAATAACGGGATATTGCGTAAGGCGAAAAATAAGGTTGTAGCGGTAACAAATTCTGACCTTAGATTCGTTTTTGAAGCAGGCCAACAAGGGCTTGAACTTGAGGGTGTCTCTGGCAACGGTGATAGCGGAGGCCCTGCCTATATAAAAGAAGATGATGGCTATTACCTGCTCGGCGTTAGTTCTAGGGTGGATTCATGGTTTAAAGATGTTGGAGAATATGGTGTTAAAGAGCTCTACACGCGGGTCTCAACTCACGTTGATTGGATAGACAAGGTGATGTCGGCAGATGAATTAGAGCGAGCCAAATTAAGTTCGTCAGATGGATTTCTGCAAGCAGGTATGACACCTGAGAATCTCCCCAATATTTGCGCATCAATTAGTCTTACATCAGTAGACTAAAGGCGATTAGTAAGCTATTGAATACCTTTAGGCATCAATGAGAGGAGCAAACTTCTACCACTGACACTATCGCGATTGAGCGAATTGATACAGTCTTTGTCAGTGTGAAAAATGAAAGATGCTACCCTATTTTCTCAAGGGCATGTGTGGAAATGGTTAGCAATTTAACTAAACACATTAGGAATTTGTTAAACGCAATTTAGCAAGATACTCAACCAAGGAAGTGCTTATGTGCGTTGTTATAGGATAGGGGGAAGATTTGAGTTACCAACTCATCGCTGGATATTATGAAGACTTATTAAAAAATATGGCTAATATTGCGTTGATGCAGCGAGTCATTAATAACTCATTTCAACGTGAATTTGACTTGTTGAATGAATACGAATCTAATAATTCCCCCTTAAAAATTATCAGCCGTGACGCCTTCGGCTATTATGATCCTTTTACTGGCGAACTCGAAAAGTATGCTTTTCGCCAAACGTCAGTTGAAGAATTGAAAAAGTTAACGTTGTGGCAAAAAAATAGCCAATATTGTTGGCTTCTTACGCAAGCATACGAGTGGTTTGAGAAATACATCTTCGATTCTCATGTGTTGCTAGTTAGTCAAAAAACAAATAAGAATTATTTAAGTACTTCTCTTTCATTCTTTAGTTCAAAGTACCCCCAAATAGAAAAAGCTGAAAAAACCACTGTATCAAGGATCAACCTCAAAGTTGCTCTTTTGATGATAGAGCAATTGAGACATCAAATTGTTCATGTACAGGGTAATGTTAAGAACTTCGATGAATTTTCAAAAAAAATCATCGACAGGTCAGGTGTTAATAATGATAAATTAAAACATAAGGAGTTCTTTCAGCAATTCGTGCTGCACGATAAAGTTTATTTACTTGAAAGACCTATAAGTGATGACTGCCGTTTGAATCTGTATCATGACATATTTACACATTTAGTAAGTTACTTAATTGGATATAGTCGCTTAGTTAAGAATTCGGTATAACTTTCGCATATCCAATGACAAAAAAATTAAGATCGGACTAAAATGCTTATTGCAGCGTTATCATCGCCCGAATCTGGCAAAAAAGCTATCCACCGTGTTCGCTAAAGCTAATTATCCAGCCAAAGCTTTTCAAGCTTTAGGTAATGTGGAGCTTTAAATTTGTAAAGTAAATTTATTAATTGGCAGAGATCACATCAACACTTTTGCTGTTCTACCATTTCGGTACTGTGATGCGGAGTTAGGGCACTATTGATTAGACGCACTGTGTTATCAACTCACCGCGCAGCAATTTTGTATTTGGAGATCACTTAGTAAGGCTAGAAGCGCAAAGCTTGGTCTGTGGATTGACTTAAAACGGGCTGTGCGCCCGTTTTAAGGTGTATCTTGATTAGTGCAGAATACGGGCGCGGATGGTGCCTTCTACTGCGCTCAGTTCTTTTAGTGCCACTTCTGAGTGGTCGCTGTCGACATCGATAACCACGTAACCAATGGCTTCGTCGGTTTGCAGGTATTGCGCGGCGATGTTAATACCGTGCTGGGCAAATGCTTGGTTGATTTGCGTTAGAATACCTGGGCGGTTGTAGTGAATGTGCAGTAAGCGGCTGCGACCAGAGAGTTCTGGCAGTGATACTTCAGGGAAGTTCACGGCACTTAGTGATGAACCGTTGTCTGAGTATTTGGCGAGTTTACCCGCTACTTCAATCCCGATATTTTCTTGGGCTTCTTGCGTTGAACCACCAATGTGCGGTGTTAAGATCACATTATCAAACTCACGTAAGGCCGAGATAAACTCTTCTTCATTTGATTTTGGCTCTTCAGGGAATACGTCAATTGCCGCACCAGAAATACGTTTTTCGCGCAGCGCTTCAGCAAGCGCAGCGATATCGACAACAGTGCCGCGTGAGGCGTTAATCAGTATTGCGCCTTGCTTCATGACTTCTAACTCAGCAGTGCCAATGAGGTTTTTAGTTTGTGGCGTTTCTGGCACATGAAGGCTCACGACATCTGCGCGTTGTAGCAGCTGAGTAAGGTTTTGTACTTGCACCGCGTTACCGAGCGTCAGCTTATCTTCGATATCGTAAAACTCGACTTTCATGCCGATGTTTTCCGCCATAATACCCAGCTGAGTACCGATATGACCGTAGCCGATAATACCTAAAGTTTTGCCACGCGCTTCATAAGAGCCGATAGCGGTTTTTTGCCATATACCACGATGAGCCATGGCATTACGCTCTGGAATACGGCGTAACAATAGAAGAATTTCACCTAGCACCAGTTCTGCTACTGAACGCGTGTTTGAAAACGGTGCATTAAACACCGCAATACCGCGAATGCGCGCTGCGGGTAAATCAACCTGATTGGTGCCGATACAAAAACAGCCAACAGCAACTAATTTTTCAGCGGCTTGGAGTACTCGCTCGGTTAAGTGGGTACGCGAGCGAATACCAATAAAGTGCACGTCCTTGATGCGTTCGATAAGTTCTTCCTCTGGTAAGGACGTTTTGACATACTCAATGTTGCTATAGCCATTGCGCTTAAGTGTTTCTACTGCGCTTTGGTGCAGACCTTCAAGTAGAAGGATGCGAATTTTGTCTTTTGCTAACGATACCTTACTCATGACTTATCCTACTTTTTAGCAAATATGCTAGTTAATTTTTGGGCCCTCTGGTGTGCCCGTGATCACGATGTCTGCGCCTCGTGCCGCAAATAAACCGTTGGTTACGACACCTACGATTTGATTAATAGTTGTTTCCAGCTCTTTCGCCGCTTGAATTTGTAATCCGTGTACATCCAAAATAACGTTGCCGTTATCTGTGACTACACCTTGGCGATAAACTGGGTCGCCACCGAGTTTGAGCAACTCACGGGCAACGTAGCTACGTGCCATAGGGATAACTTCTACCGGTAACGGGAAGCCGCCAAGCACAGGTACGTGTTTGCTGCTATCAACGATGCACACAAACTGCTTTGCTACTGCGGCAACGATTTTCTCGCGGGTCAGGGCTGCGCCGCCGCCTTTGATCATTTCATTGCTGCTGTTAATTTCGTCGGCACCGTCGATGTACACGTCAAGGCAATCCACATCGTTAAGTTCATACACTTCAATACCCAAGGCTTTAAGCTTGGTGGTTGATGCTTCCGAGCTTGAAACCGCGCCACGGATCTTGTCTTTGATAGTCGCAAGTGCATCAATAAAGTGATTGACAGTAGAGCCTGTGCCTACACCAACAATGCTGTCTTCTTTAACGTAATCTAACGCTGCCCAGGCAGCGGCTTTTTTCATTTCATCTTGGGTCATTGCGAGTCACACTTAATCGTTGTCAATAGTCGCGTCAGTATACTCAAGTTAGCGCGAAAATGAGACCCGCAAATGACTTACCAGCAATAAAATTGTGTTGGTGTGAGAATGGCTTGTAGCGGTACATCCCACGCTGCGGTTGGCAGGGTATCAACACGTTGACAATCGTGGGCAAGGCCAATGAGTTTTGGCGTACGCCAATGCTCTTGATAATAGCGGGCTAATGTTCTGTCGTAGTAGCCGCCACCCATTCCCATGCGATTACCGTGCTTGTCGAACGCGACCAACGGCAATAGCAAAACATCGAGCTCCGCAAGCGGGCAAATGTCTTGGCAATTCAACTTGGGCTCCAAGATACCATAGCGGTTTGTGGTCATGGGTGAATTTTTTTCATAGGACTGGAACAGCAAAGTAGTGCCAGAAAAGGGGTGGATAACAGGCATGAAAACCTGTAGGTTTTTGTGCCAAAGCTCTTGAATTAAAAGGGAAGTGTCAAGCTCTCCATCATTGCTTAAATAGCACCCAATACGGGCGTTTTTTGGGGTTTTTATATGTTGAAAGAAATTCAACTTGAGAGAATTTGCAGCAGCACTTTGTTCGCAAGCCTGCAGATTTCGGCGCTTTTCTCGGATCTCTAGACGGATGGACTGACGAATACTTTTCTGATCGTTAAAATTATTCAAGTTGGTCTCGTCAGAAGTTGAGTAAATCAGGATAAACTAATGTCAGCACCAGTAGCACGATGAGCAATACTGCTGCGGTGACCAGGCTGTATAACATCATAGGGGAGCGTTTGACTGGCGTTGGTTCAAAGTCGAGCTCTTCTAAATAGCTTTCGTCTTGCCAATCTTCTTCTTCGATTTCTGGATCGGCTGGTTTATTGTTGGCAAGTTTTTGCTCAATATCATCCAAACGTTCTTCAAGGCGAATTAAGCTGCTGGTGATGTAATCTAGCGCTTCAAACAAACGTTCATCACGGTCGTTTTTAGTAGTTTGGCTGTTTGCGTCGTTGAGAAGCTGGAGTTTGGCCTGAATGCCCATAGAGGCGAAGAGTTTCACTTGCTTGAGGGCTTTTTCTTTGTCGGCAGGTGCAAATAAGGCTTTATTGGCGAAAAACGTACTGGCTTTGGCTTCTGGAATAGCAAGTTTGGTTGCAACTCGCGTGATAGCCACTTCTTGCTCTATGCCTTTATCTAATCCAACAAACATGACGCGGTATTTATCGGTCATGACAACATCCTACTTAAATTGCTAATGCCTTGAGTATACCCAAAATTTGCTGGCTGTAGAGCTTTTAGCGGGAATTTTTAAGATTAATTGAAGGACAAGGGCTGTGCTAACACAGCCCTAAAAGTAAAGCTTAGTATTTGGCTGACTTACCTTTTGGTAAGGCGCTATCAATAAACTCGCGGATATCTTGATTGGCTTCGGCTAAATCTGGGCGACGCAAGTACATCATATGCCCTGAGCGATAACCTTTGAATGATAAACGGTCTTGCATTTTGCCACTTGGATCTAGCTGCCAAAGCGTATATTTGGCATCAAAATAGTTGGTGGCGCCATCATAATAGCCGGATTGGATCATCACTTTGAGATACGGGTTTTGTGCCATTGCAAGGCGTAAGTCTTTGCCTGTGCGGTTGTTGGTTCTGTCCCAAGGGTGCACGTTACCGAACATATTGTATTTTACGTCGGTTATATAATTAAGCTCTTCACGTAAGTAGTAGTTAATAGCTGGAGTGAAGCTATGCAACCATGAGGTCAGTTCTGGCCAGTAGTCTGGCTTATCACCGGCATCACGTCCGTCGATACCTAAATAGCGCGAATCAAGTCGGCCAACAGTGTAGCCTCGGTCTCTCAGCAGCTCTTTCCAAAATGACGCTGTTGGGATATCAAGGTTATTTTGTAATACGTAAGTTTCTGATAGCCCGCTGTATTTTGCTACTTGCTTGGCGATGCGTTGCTTCTCTTGCAAACTTAAGAAGCCGCCTTTGGCAAGCGCTGGTAAATAACTATTGAGGGTAAAATCTTCAACTTCTTTTAGGAGCGGTAGTAAATCTTGCTGTTGTAAGTCAGCTTCTAACGCTTTGTGATACCAAGCGGTTGCAGCAAAGTACGGTAGGCGGTTGGCTGCATCAACGGGGCCATCACGCTCAATACCTATGTCGGTAGGAGAGACTAAGATCACGCCGTTTAAGTACATCCATTGCTCATTTTGTAATTCGTGGGCAAGCCCAGAAACGCGCGTGGTGCCATAGCTTTCACCAATTAAGAATTTAGGCGATAGCGCTCGGTTATTACGGTTGATAAAGGTGTTAAGCCAGCTAGCAAGGTATTTGATGTCGGCGTTCACACCAAAAAACAGCGCCTTTTGCTTATCTTTGCTTGGCAGTTTACCGTCATCACCCGGTAAGACGCGCGAGTAACCGGTATTCACTGGGTTAACGTAAACGATATCGGCCACATCTAAAATGGAGTGTTGGTTTTCGGTTAAACCATAAGGTTGAACTGGATAGCCTTCGTCATCAATTTTAAGCACTTTTGGGCCGGTATAAGCGATGTGCATCCACACCGATGCTGAACCTGGGCCGCCGTTAAAGCTTATAACTAGCGGGCGCTGGCTTTTGTCACTGACTTTGTTTTTTTCATAGTAAGTATAGTGCAAAGTCGCAATGGCTTTACCTTCTTCGTCCCAAACTGGTTGAGTGCCAGTGGTGGCGGTGTAGGTCAGTTTTTCACCGTTAATTGTCGCTTTATGTTCTGTGACCACTTTATTGTCGATAGCAATGGCAATATTGTGATCAGAGGTTTTTTCTGCCGCGGTAGCAGGCAAAGTTAACGCAGCTGAACCAAGGCAAACCGCGATTGCGAGCGCAAGCTTTTTCATTATTGTGTCTTCCAAAATAACAGGAGGGATGGCAATCATTAAAGTGAAAAGTGTGGTAAATAGCAAAACGATTGAGGCTAATAAACAATTACTGCTGACTAATCACGGGATGAGGTAGAAATTCATCCGTTAAGTCTTAAATTTTACCCAAATTGGTGGTATTCTCGCCTATGTGTGTTTTTTTTGTAACAGAATTCCAGTATATTTCATACTTATGTCGGTAGTATGAAAGTATTGATCTTATCAGTTCCTTGGATCTGCCATCTTTCTCTCGAAGTTTGAAGAGCCCCTTTCTATGCAAAGAGTCTTGATTGTAGAAGACAGTAAAGTTGTACAGCAGGTATTGCGCCATCTCGCCAGCCAGCATTTGCAAGTGACCCTAGATTTTGCTTGGTCACTGCAGGAGAGCATGCAGTATTTAGCTCGTCACGAATATACTTTGGCGCTGGTGGATTTAACTTTGCCTGATGCCGCCGATGCCGAAGTGGTCAAACTGACCTTAGCGCATCAAATCCCAACTGTGGTGTTGACGTCAAAAATTGATGAATACAGTCGCCAGCAAATGCTAGAAATGGGCGTGGTGGACTACGTGATCAAAGACAACCGCGATTCTTACCTTTACGCGGTTAAGTTGATTGCGCAGTTGCTCCGTAATCAGGGTTGTAAGGCATTAATAGCTGATGATTCGGTGATTAGCCGCGTGGTGATGCGACAAATGCTTGAAAAACAGCTATTCGAAGTAATGGAAGCAACGGATGGGCATGAAGCACTGAGCATTTTGGAAGCGCATCCTGATATTAAGCTGTTACTGACCGATTTTGCCATGCCTGTGATGGATGGCTTTGAGCTCGTTAAAGCGGTGCGCAATTCTCGTGGCCGTGACGATTTAGCTATCATAGGTTTATCTGGCGCGGGCAGTCATGGTTTATCGGCCAAGTTTATAAAGTACGGCGCCAATGACTTTCTTGCGAAGCCATTTATGAATGAGGAGTTCCATTGTCGCGTGATGCAGACTATGGAGCAGCTTAATCTCTATGCGGAAATCAAAGATTGTGCCTATCGGGATCACTTGACTGGGCTTTACAATCGTCGTTATTTCTATCAACAAACGGAACGTTTACTGCGCACTAACAGTGGCCAGCATGTTTTGGCGCTGTTGGATATCGATCATTTTAAACGTATCAATGATGAGTATGGTCATCTCGGTGGTGATGAAATCCTCAGACAAGTTGCTGAGCTACTGAAAAGTGCCTTTGGCCGCTATGTGTTAGCGCGTATCGGCGGTGAAGAGTTCGCGGTGGTATTGCGTGGATATGACCTAGAAAACGCCAAGCAAGTGTTTGATGATTTTCGTCAGCGTTTTGCCGATTTTGAGTTTGCGCTTAATGGTGCATCCTACCGCAGTACCATAAGTATTGGCCTTGCCACTTGCTATTCGCATTCACTCAGTGAAGTGATGCGCGCAGCCGATAGGGCACTCTATACGGCCAAAGCGAAGAACCGCAATTGCGTAGTGAGCGCCCACGACTAGCTTGCCAGCGCGGCGTTGCAATCCGCTGCACCACATTTGACCAAATCTTGCAAATGCGCACCAATAAGGTGCGTTTTTTTTGTGCAAAATTCAATGTTTTATCCTAACTAACTGAATAGTAATAAATAAAAATACTGGCACAAAGGTTGGATTACTCCCATTAACAACAGGATAACGCATGTCCTAAGGGGACCAACCATGAAAATGATAAGTGCAATAATAAAACCATTTAAATTGGATGAGGTGCGCGAAGCGCTGGGGGATTTGGGAATTGAAGGGATGACAGTGGTCGACGTAAAAGGTTTTGGTCGCCAACGTGGCCATACTGAGCTGTATCGCGGCGCAGAATATCAAGTCGATTTCATTCCAAAAATCAAATTAGAAATTGCCACGCGTAGTGAAAACTGTCAGCGCGTCGTAGAAACCATTACCCGAGTGGCAAGTACCGGCAAAATTGGTGACGGCAAGATCTTTGTGTATGACTTAGACCAAGTGGTGCGGATCCGTACCGGCGAACTCGACGAAGAAGCGATATAAGGGGCTGCAGCATGGAAAATACCATAGTCGAATTAAAATTTTCTTTAGACACCTTTTACTTTTTAATTTCTGGGGTGTTGGTAATGTGGATGGCAGCTGGTTTTGCCATGTTAGAGGCAGGTTTAGTGCGCTCGAAAAATACCACAGAGATTTTGACCAAAAATATCTGCCTGTACGCCATTGCTTGTACTATGTACCTCTTGATTGGCTACAACATTATGTACGTTGACAACGTAGAGGGCGGCTTAGTGCCAAGCTTTGGCGCCTTGATTGGCGTGCAAACGGATGACGCGAATCATGCTTTGCAATCTGACTTTTTCTTCCAAGTGGTGTTCGTTGCAACTGCGATGTCAATCGTATCAGGCGCGGTTGCTGAGCGCATGAAACTATGGGCTTTCTTGGCATTTTCAGTGGTGATGACTGGCATTATTTACCCAATAGAAGGCTTTTGGACTTGGGGTGGTGGCTTTTTATCTAAACTTGGCTTTGTCGATTTTGCAGGCTCTGCCATTGTTCATGGCGCAGGTGCCGCAGCTGCTTTGGCTGGGGTGATCTTACTAGGTGCGCGTAAAGGCAAATATGGCAAAAACGGTGAAGTGTATCCTATTCCTGGCTCTAACCTACCGCTTGCAACTTTAGGTACTTTTATTTTGTGGATGGGCTGGTTTGGTTTTAACGGTGGTTCACAGTTGTTGCTATCTGATAAAGAAAATGCCACTGCGGTAAGCCAAATTATGCTTAACACCAACGCTGCGGCGGCAGCTGGCGCGATTGCTGCGCTCATCGTGTGTAAAGTGCTGTGGCGCAAAGCGGATTTAACCATGATTTTAAACGGTGCCTTGGCGGGCTTAGTGGTTATCACCGCAGAGCCAGCCTCACCAACGCCGTTATTCTCAGTATTACTGGGTGCATTGGGCGGTTCGTTAGTGGTACTTAGCATTGTTTATCTTGATAAAGTGAAAATTGATGACCCAGTGGGTGCGATTTCAGTACATGGCGTGTGCGGTGCCCTTGGTATCATGATGGTGCCATTCTCAAACTCGGATGCGACTTTTGTTAATCAAGCTATTGGTTTAGTGGTAATCCTAGGTTTTGTGTTTGTCGCTTCACTGCTGGTATGGGCTGTGCTGAAACAAACTATGGGGATCCGCGTGGGTGAAGAAGAAGAGATCAATGGCATGGACCAACATGACTGTGGCATCGATGCTTACCCCGAGTTTGTCACTGTGCGTGGTAATTGATTTAGTCTAGTAATCGAATTGGTTGTTCGTAACGATAAAGCCCGTACCTTGCGTCGGGCTTTTTTCATTTTTGTGGTTTAAGTTGCTGCGGTTTCAGCGCGGGTTAATCTGCTTAGATTATGTTAGACTGCTAAAAAATAGCAGCGCGGGCAGACGACATCACAATGGCAGGCAAACCTTCCAAATCTCCTTCAAGTTCAACTAAAACGACAACGCCAACCTCAACTCTAAAACAAAGAGTATTCAGAGCGTTGTGGAGTTTTGTTTGGAAAAGTATGCTCGCCACCTTAATAGCTGTTGGTTTGTATGTGATTTATCTTGATGCCAAAGTCTCGCGTCAGTTTGAAGGCAATAAGTGGCAGCTTCCTGTGCAGGTTTATGCCCGAGCTATGGGCTTTTATCCTGATCAATATTTGTCTGAGCAGGAGGTGCTGTGGGAACTGAATCGCCTTAATTATTCGGCGGTGAACCGCATTAGCCGCACTGGCCAATTTGTAAAACAAGGGCGCACCATCACGATAAAACGGCGTGCTTTTGAGTTTTACGATGGCGCAGAAGAAGCCACTCAGTTTACGTTATATTTTGCGGGGCAGAAATTAACCCGTATTACCAATGCCGCGGGCAAAGAATTATCGTTTGCCCGTTTAGAGCCGATGCAAATTGCCCGGATTGGTAACGAAAGCCAACAAGACCGCGAGTTTGTGCCGCTCGACAAGTTCCCGAAAACGTTGCGAGATGCTTTGCTAGTGGTAGAAGACCGCCAATTTTATGAGCATCATGGCGTCTCTGTGGTGGCAATTTTACGTGCCTTTTATACCAATCTTAAAGCGGGCCGCACCGTACAAGGCGGAAGTACCCTAACGCAGCAGTTGGCCAAGAACTTTTATTTAAGTCGTGAACGTACTTTAGTGCGTAAAATAAACGAGGCGTTTATCGCGTTGATCTTGGACTTTAGGTACAGCAAAGACGAAATTCTTGAGGCCTATCTCAACGAAGTGTATTTAGGCCAAGCGCATAATCAAGGTGTCCACGGTATGGGATTGGCGGCTGAATTTTATTTTGCGAAACCCGTTGATGAACTTGAGTTTGATCAGATGGCGCTATTGGTGGCTATGGTTAAAGGGCCGTCGTACTACAATCCCCGTCGTTATCCTGAGCGTGTGATGGAGCGCCGCGATTTGGTATTGCGCCTAATGGCGGAAAATGCACTGATCAGCACCAACGAATATCGTCAAGCGCTGGCGCGTCCAATAAAGATCCAACCGTTGAAAAAGAGCTTACATCAGGCTTATCCGGGCTACCTAGAGCTAGTGCAGCGTGAACTGGAAAGACGTATTCCTGATGGTGATGTAATCAACGGTGGAGTGCGGGTATTCACCTATTTCGAATTGCAAAAACAAGCAGCGATGGAAAGCTCAGTTGAAGCTGCGTTACCTTATTTGGAAAAGCGTGCAGACGTGGCTGAGCTAGAAACAGCGATGATTTCAGTCAATCTTGCTAAAGGTGGGGTGTCGGCGCTGGTGGCGGGTCGCGATATGCGATTTTCGGGCTACAACCGCGTGCTTGATGCTCGTCGCACCATAGGTTCATTGGTGAAACCAGCGGTGTATTTAAATGCGCTGGAAAGCTCTGAATATAGTTTGGCCACATTACTGGATGATTCACCGATTCGGGTTTCAGATAGCCAAGGTATGACTTGGGAACCAGAGAACTTCGACCATAAGTTCCGTGGCAGCTTGCCGCTTTATCAAGCATTTAGCCAAAGTATTAATATTCCAGCGGTGAATGTCGGGATGCGGCTTGGGGTGGATAATATCGCTGATACTTTGCAGCAATTGGGCGTTACGCAAAGCATTCCGCGTTATCCGTCATTGCTGTTAGGATCATTAGAACTATCGAGTTATGAAGTGGCACAAATGTATGCCACGCTTGCCAATGATGGTGTATATCGACCGCTGACGGCGATTTCTGCCATTACCAATGCGGTGGGTAAAGTGTTGTATGAACACAACCCAAGTGCTGAGCCGCGTTTTTCAGCTGAAGCGGCATATATGACCAAATATGCCATGAAACGGGTCACCAAAGATGGCACAGCGAAGCGAGTGAACGCGCACTTTCCATCACTGGTCTTAGCGGGTAAAACCGGCACCAGTAACGATCTGCGTGATAGTTGGTATGCTGGATTTGATCAAAACACTGTAACGGTAACTTGGGTCGGGCGGGACGATAACAAAAGCACCGGCTTAACCGGCGCGGTTGGTGCGTTAGAGTTGTATATTCGATATTTGAAACAGCTTAACCCAGAGGCAATTGCGGATGAGCGCCCTGCGGGGATCAAATGGGCATTTGTGAATACCGAAACTGGGCAGCAAGCGCCACCCGGTTGCGGCACTGTGTTGCAGTTACCGATCCGCGCTTCACAATTTGACCCCAAACCGCGTTGTAATCGACGCTAACCGCTCACGGTTAACGCTTAATCAAGGCGGAATTTTGCAACTTGGCTTTGTAGGGTGTGTGCCACCGTATTGAGCTCCGCGACATTTTGTAAAGTGGCCTCGGCGGATGCCAAGGTGTGCTCCGCCGCTTGGCTGATGTCTTGGGCGTCAGCCAAGGCATGTTGGGTTGCTGCCTTTTGTTGTTCCACCAGTAAAGTGATTTGCTCGCCTTGGGTGCGAATTTCCAGCATGCTAGTTTGCGCTTTTTCTAACACTTCTTTGGTGGCTAGTGCCGCCGCAACCCCTTCTTGCATTTGTTTGACACTTTGCTGCATTTTTTGCTGAGTGTCCGTCGAGGCGTGTTGTAACGACGCGATAATATTATGGATCTCTGCGGTTTGCTGCTGGGTCCGTTTTGCCAACATCCGCACTTCGTCGGCTACCACGGCAAAGCCGCGGCCTTGCTCACCAGCTCTCGCGGCTTCAATGGCGGCATTCAGTGCCAATAAGTTGGTTTGCTCGGCTATTTCACTGATAGCTTGGCTGACTTTACCTATGTTTGTTGCATCTCGCGCGAGTTTATCTAGTGCCTGCTGACTCTGACTGAACTCACCTTGTAGACGCGTCATATGCTGCGCTAAGTGCTGCATATTGTGATTGCCTGCACTGACTTCCTCACCTGCTTGCGCTGCCAGTCGTTGTGCATCATGCGCTGAATGGAGTACTTGTGTAGCTGCATCATTAAGTTGGTGTAGGGCCTGATAAATGGTGTGTAATTTCTGCTGCTGTTGACTGACATCTTGTTTAGTTGCGCTACTTAATTGACTAAGACCGGCACCTGATTGGGTGACATGGTCGCTATTGCGATGTACATCTTTCAGTAACGCATTGAAGGTGGCTAAAAGCTGATTGAATTGCTTGACGCTGGCGGTCAATTCATCATTACCTTGAGTTTGCGCTCGACTGATAAGTGACCCTTGCGCAGCTTGGGTTGCAGCGTGTGAGAAGTGGCGTAAAGCTGACAGAACCGCCAAGTAAAAGCCCGCCATCAGATACAAAGCCAACCCTAAACACAAAAGCGACGCGCATAGTACCAAACGCTGGATAAATTGCAGTCTGGCGTGTTCTTCAGTGAATGCTTGCTGCATAGCTGGGATTGCCGCTTGGGCAAAAGCCTCCACCGCATTATTAATAGTTTGATTTAAAGTCGCGAACTGAGACTGGCTGAGCTGTAGCGCATCCGGTTCCAGCATTTTTTGTTTTACAGCTGTACTTAGCTGATTAAAGCTGTCGCTAAGCGCGCGGATGCTGAGTGCACTCAGGTTTGGGTATTCTTTACTTTGTTGCACGATTTGAATTTTAGCTGCGAATTGGCTGAGTAAAATAGGCAATGCTTTGTTGGCATTGGAAAGGGTAATAAAGCTCTCTGGCGAGAATTGACCTTGTTGCAGTACTTGGTTCGCTGCGCCTCGTAAAGTTTGCCACTCTTCTAATAGACGTGGTAAAGATTCAACGATCGCACGATTGAGGTAACTGCGGGCGGTAATATGGTCAACGGCAAGTAACGCTTTGAGTGAGACTTCTTCTAACAGGTCGGTTGGCATGCTTGCAGTCAGTGCCAATTGTTGCTGTAGCCCAGTGGGTAAGGTCACGGTTTGGCGGTTTTGTAATAAGCCTTCGAGTAAGGCGGGGTAGCTTGCTATCCCTAAACGTTGTTGCTCAAGACGGCGGATCTCTTGGCTCAAACTGGCATTGAGGTAAAACAAACTAAGTAGCAGTGGTGCAAGCAAAATGCCAAATACAGTCGCCATTTTGTGTTTATAGTGTAAACGTCCCATTAGGGTGACGGCGGGAGTGATAAACCAAGAGATACTTTGCATACTTAACCTTTAGGACTGGGTTGTCGTTAGCTGTCAATCAAGTTAAGAAAGACCGTTAAATGGGTGGAAACTATTCACCCTTAACTGCAAGATGAGAAAATACACCGCCATATCGACATTTTAATTTCCGCTTGGGCGACGTAAACTGAAAGTGTAGAAGAAATTAGGTTGAGTGCATGGAACAGATAGAAATATTTGAGATCCCCAGTCCATGCCGTGGTATATGTCAGGTGAATAACCGCGGCTACTGCAAAGGGTGCTACCGTAGCCGAGAAGAGCGTTTTACGTGGAATACCATGACAGATCAACAAAAGCGCCATGTGATAGTGCTGTGCCAGCAGCGCTACAAACGTTATTTGCAGCGCCAGCAACAGGGGGCTGTCGATTCAGACCACGAACAAGCAGGCTTTGATTTTTAGGCGAGTTGATATTTAATCAGGAAAACCATGTTTTGCGCGTAGTTGTGCCATGGTGCCATCGTCTTTAAGACGTTGCAGCTCAGCGGTTATCGCTGGCACCAAAGCTTGATGCTTGTTATGCACAAAGTGATATGTATCAATATGTTTTAGATAACGAAATGACCATTTAGCTTGAAGTCGGTCATACTGCGTTGCAGAAACATGAAAGTCGAGCATAAGGGCTGCACTGATTTTTTCTTGGTGCAGTAAATTTAACTGGGTTGAGATATTTTGTACTTCGACCAGCTGACCCGGATAGGGATGCTCAGCAAGGTAGCTTTCAATTACGGGATAGCCACTTACCACAACTAAATTGGGTAGTTGTGCGAGTGTGCAGGTTTTACAGCTGCTGACTAAGGTAAGATGAAAACTAAACAGTGGTACGGGAATTTGAATTAAATTAGGATATTGCGTAGCAACACTGGCAACCCGAGCTAACTGGCCGTCAAGGATCCCTTCATTGGCTGCGACTAAAACACTTTGGTAATTAAAATCGATCAATTTACTGCCGATACCCAGATTTTGGTATACTTGCGTCATTAACTCGATAGCGTAACGCGATTGTGGTGTATCAGCGGATTGGTTGAAGAGCATAGGCGACGTAGTAGGGGTGGCTGCAGGCACTCCGATACTGAGCAATAATAACCAAGCGAATAACGCCGTTTTCACCAGAGATCTTCCTTTGTATGAAAATGCGCACAAAGTAACCGTCTTTTGTGCTTGGTGCAAGCACTGATCATTGTTAAAAAGAAAAATAGGAGCAGCATGCGTTATAATCTCTGTTTATTGCCGCGCGCAGAAAAATATCAAATTCAGCTCGACTACGAAGCTTCATTTTGGGCGTATCAAATCAAACGTGGTAAGAATAGCCGAGAAGCGGTTTATGATGCTATCCATGCTCGGCCTTTGTCTGAGCAAGCTACGCTTAAGCAACGCTTTGAATACTATTTGGCTTTGATGCTAGCGTGATAGCAGCAACTGCTGCGCAATTAATAGCTAATGGCTGGTAAAGCATGGTATTGTTGCAACAACTGTGCAAGATTTGTTAAATAACTTCAGATGATTTTGGCTCACTTCAGGCTACTCCTGTCCTTGTTTTTATTGCTTTCTCTGTGCTCAATTTCAGCGCGGGCAGAGGTTATGCGCTTATCCCCAAACGAAGGGTTATCACAAAGCTATGTCCGCGATTTAGTGATAGATGAGGACGGTTACTTGTGGCTATCTACCGAAGGTGGTTTAAATCGTTATGACGGCTATCAAGTACTCAAAGTGGATGGGCCTGACGGCGAGTTAGCTGAAGCCAATATTGACCGTATTTATCTTGATAGCCAAGGTAAAATTTGGATCACCTCTACTATTGCTGGGTTATTTAGTTTCGACCCGAAAACAGATCAATACCGCCAGTATATGACTGCGCCAGTGACAGAGGAGGAGTTCAGAACTAAACCAGTTTATCAAATGACTATGCTGGATGAGCAACACATGTTGCTTGGTCGCAGTCAAGATGTGTTAGTGCTGAATATTGCCAGCGGCGAAATCACGACATTAATAACATTGCCAAGTGATGGTGAACCCGCAACCGTGAGGCAATTACAGGTTTTTGGCGATTATATTTTTATTGCCACTGCCGAAATGGGAGCCTTTGTTTACCAACAAAGTAGCCGCAAGTTTAGGCCCATAAACCATCTTGATAATATTGAACATCCTTATCAAAACAACACTAAGTCGTTTTATTTTAAAGACGCGCAAACCTTATTGCTTGGTGCGGTACAAGGGTTGTATGAAATCGACATCAGCAATCTTGCCGAGTTGATGGATGATGATAAACGTCCGTTCGCACATAAAACCTTATTCCCTGAGCTGAATATCTGGCACATGTTAGCGGAGCCAAATGGGCTGGTCATGGGCACTGACAAAGGGTTAATGCATTATAACTGGGTAACTGGCGAGCTGAACGCTGATACGCGCTTGAGCAAGTCTCAATATACCTTGGTTGACCCGAGCATTGTTAATTTAGTGCGGGATCATAATGGTGGTTTATGGTTAGCTTCCAGAACCGACGGAGCGTTTTATTTACCAAAACCGCAGGGCAAATTCACTAATGTAAACAACCAAACTTTAAGTGCGGGGGAGTTTTCTCATCCGAATACTTGGGACATCACTGAAGCTAACGGCTACTTGTGGGTGGCTACCCAAGACGGCCTAACCCGTTACGACCCACAAACGAACACAGCTAAAGTGTTGTACAAAGGTTACTTAGGAGAAACCTATTTTCCTGAGTTTGTGATTTATAAACTCATGCCATACCAAGGTAAAATTTGGCTTAGCGGGATGCGCGGACTGTTTATTTTTGACCCAGTCAGCGAAACTTTGCGGCGGCCAACCAGCCAAGATGCCACCCACAATGAAATCTTACAAGATAGGGTCTCGGGAGTCGAGTTACTGCCTAATGGTCTGTTGTATTTTGTGCATGCTGAGAAAGGTATGTATGTGTACGATATTAATCGTCAGGTGTTGACCGATATTTCTGGTGACTTTAATAATGCCGACCCATTTTTAGCTCATGGCTTTTTCAAGCCATTGGCAACCCATCCTGAGCAACCGTTGTTTTTCACCAGCGGTACTTTGTCTCGTTATGATCCTAAGGCCAATAAACTCATTAAAATATACAGTGTGCCAGGAGCAAGTGAGCATTTAGGCATTGCTGTAAACTCTTATATTATTGATAGAAATAATATTCTTTGGTTGTCGTTAACTAACTTCGGGTTGCTTGGCTTGACTGCAGATGGCTACGAGCACGTTTATACGATAGATCTGGAGAAAAACAACCTTGGCACGCTGATGTATAGCATGAACATGGATGATGAGGGCATGATCTGGATGAGCAGCCATAAAGGGATCTGGCGGCTCGACCCGGACAATCTGCATTTTCAGCAGTTTTCTATTCAAGATGGTTTGGTGGCCAACGAGTTTAATGGCGAAGCCTCCACCCGACTGGCCGATGGTCGTTTGGTGTATGGCTCAGTACAAGGTTTTACCAGTTTTCTGCCGAGTGACAATAACCCCAAAATACCGCTGGTCAAGCAAGTTAATATCACCTCGGTACAGCTGATGTCGCGGGATATTCGCCAGCAAGGGTTGAAGAAATTCCGGCATATTACCCTCAATCATGACGACATTGGCTTGGAAGTGGTGTTTTCCGCAATGGCGTTTAACTATCAAGATCGCATTGTTTATGAATATCAGATCTCAGGTGGGCAGAAGACCTATAGCCGCAATAACCAGCGGGTGCTGTTTCCTAAGCTGAATCCTGGCCTTTATGAGCTCAAAGTGTGGGCAAAAGACCCACTCACAGGCCAGTACACACCACCGGCTAAACTGGATATTGAAGTGCTGTATCCGAAATGGCGCTCGCCACTTGCGATTGCCTCCTATATTGCGGTGCTGTTTTTGTTAGTGAGCATTTGGTTAGTACGGCGCAACCGCATTCAACAACTATTGCTTAAAGCGCATCGTGAAACTCAGCACAGTGAGGCGAGGCTTAAACTCGCTCTGGAAGGCAGTAATTCTGGGGTGTGGGATTGGCAAGCGCAAAATAGTCTTATCTATCAGCCGCGTTTTCGCAGTGAACTGGGTTACCCGCATGAAAACGTGACCTTAGATGAATATCTTGCGAAGATCCATCCCAAGGATAAGGCATTGTTCCGCCTTGAGTGGCTGGAGTTTGTTTCTACCCAAAAGGGCTATTTTAACTGCACTTATCGTTTGCGGGATAGTGAAGGCCATTGGCGTTGGTACAAAGACTTTGGCAAAGTGATGGAATGGCAAGGCCACAGTCCGCTAACTGTGGCTGGCACTTATACCAACTTGACCAGAGAGCGGGTGTTTGAAGAGCGTGCTCGAGTGTTTGGTGCGGCGTTTGAACAAACCCGCGATTGGGTGTTTATTCTTGATAAACGGCTGCGGGTGCGTGCATGTAACTCTGCATTGCAACAAGCGTTTGGGATGACGGAAGTACCGTTATCAAGCACTAGCCTAACCTTAGGTTTAAGTCGCCAAACGCGAATGCAATATATTAAGGCCATTAGCCAGCTTCAACAAGGTGAACTGTTTAGCGCGGAAGAAGCCTTAACGCTAAAAAATGGTGAAACCCGTCAGGCATTGATCAAAGTCAGTGCGGTGGCGAGCGATAATACCGATTTAGTCAGTTACGTTGTGGTTATGACCGACATCACAGAACAAAAACGCGCTGAGCAAGAGCTTTATCAATTAGCCAATTATGATGTGCTTACTGGTTTACCCAACCGGACTTTGTTTGTTGATAGGATCCAACATGCTATTGAGCAAGGGGCACGTACGCATTTGCCAATCGCAGTGTTATCGCTCAATTTTAAACGGCTCCAGCATATTGCCCAGCTCTATGGCCCAAGCGTATATCAAAACGTGTTGGCCTGCATTGTGGCACTTTTGCAAGAAGAGCTGCAAGAGCATGATAGCCTCGCAGTAAGCAGCCAGAAAGAGTTCTATGTGCTGATGGAACAGGTGCTCGATGACAATCGCGTGCTCCGTTTTTGTCGGCGTGTGATCGCGCGCTTTAACCAAGGTTGTCATGTTTCAGGTCATGAGATCAATCTGGTGCTTGGTATTGGTGTTGCGGTTTACCCAGAAGATAGTGACAATGCTATCCAACTGCTGCAAATGTCTGGGTTGGCGCTCAACCATGCGATGCAGCGTAACCACAGTAATTATCAATTCTTTAAAGAAGAAATGAACCAGCGTGTGATGCGTGCTGCCGAGATAGAAAAAGCGCTATACAGTGCAGTGAATCAGGGCGCATTTAGTAACCATTATCAGCCGATTATCAACGCCAACAGCAACCAAATAGACGGCTTTGAAGTGTTGTTGCGCTGGCCACAAGATTGCCAGTTTTCCGCTGAGGAACTAGCAAAAACCGCAGAACACACAGGGCTTATTACGCGGATCAGCTTACAAACGCTGGAACGCGCGCTGATTGAGCTGAAAAGCTGGCATGTGAGCCATCCGCATTTGTATATTTCGGTGAATTTATCTGCACATGATTTCCAAGTGCCTGACTTAGTTGCGTCAATCGCGCAGCTGTTAAAGCAGCTGCAAGTGCAGGGGGAAGCCGTGGCATTTGAGATCACAGAATCTGTGTTACTTGCCGACACCAGCCATGCTATTGCGGTAATGCAACAATTACAGGCGCTGGGATGTAGGCTATTGATGGACGATTTTGGCACAGGTTACGCATCTTTAACCTATTTACAGACCTTCCCAATCGATGTGTTGAAGATTGACCGCAGCTTTGTCATGCAGCTCGATAGCAGCAGTCGCCACCATAGAGAAATTGTGCGCTCTATCGTGATGTTAGCGCATAATTTGGGTAAGCGTTGCGTTGCAGAAGGCGTGGAAAACGCCACTCAGCTGGCTTACTTGCAAAGCCTTGGCTGTGATTACTTCCAAGGCTTCTTGTTCAGTCCCGCGATTGCTGGCGATGATGTGGCAGCGCTTTTAGCGCGTGATTGGCAGCATACACTGCACCCCGTGTAACGCTGCTGGTGGATTAAAGCCGCTGCCCACAGTGGCGGCAATAAACGTCATGGACGCGTTGGCTGGTGATAAATTTGATGGCTTTATTGGCTTCCATATGACTTAGGCCAAGCTCGACGCGCAAATGCTCAAGGTGCTCGCGCTCATCAAGAGTGAGTTCACCATCAATTAAACTATGTAATACCGCCTCTTGAAAGGCTTCACGGCGCTTACGCATTTGGTCGGCAAAACTCGATGCTAACAGACCTGTGGGGATAGCCACCATGCCCATACTCAGTACTGTGACAAGGCCACCAAATAATTTGCCACCCGCCGTAATGGGCACGACATCGCCATAGCCAACTGTGGTTAACGTTACCAGCGCCCACCACATCGCTTGCGGAATAGAGCCAAATTTATCCGGTTGCACATCGTGCTCTAATAAGTAAATCCCGCAGGCTGCGAGGATCATCACCACACTCATAATGAAGAATGCCGCCAGCAGTGAGCTGCGTTCTTCTTTAAAAGATTCCAATAATAGCTGCATAGCGCGAGAGTAGCGGGTGAGTTTGAAGATCCGCAGTAAGCGAATTACCCGTAAGAAGCGCAAGTCGAGACTGAAGAACATCATCAGCCAAGTTGGCAAAATAGCCAGTAAATCAATCAGCGCTAATGGTGTAAAAAAGTACTTAAGACGTTTTTTGGCACTACTGTCATCATTTAGATATTCCGTTTTATCTACACAGCACCACAATCGCAGTAGATATTCGAGCGTAAAAATCGCTACAGACACCAGCTCTATAGTTAGAAACCACGTACTATATTGCTGGTGGAGAGTTGCGACAGACTCGAGCACGATGGCAACAACATTGAGCAAAATAAGGCAGATAAGGAAAATATCCAGCGCTTTGCCTATTTTGCTGTACGGCTGCGCACCTTCAAAGATATGCGCGATAACAGTTCGAAGTGGTTTTTGGCTATTCATTGTAATGGCAGTTTCATGTGGATGGTGCCTTCTTCAAAGTCACGACTGATGGCAAAGCCAAGACGTCGCGCAAGCTCTATCATACCTTTATTCTCAGGTAAGGTGATCCCTTCAATATATTGCACACCTTGTTTACGACAGTGATTGATGGCAGCAGACAGCAAAATGGTGCCAAGCCCTAAACCCTGACAATCAGAGCGCACCACCACGGCAAATTCGGCAATTAAATTGTCTGGGTCCATTAATACCCTTGAGACCCCCAAAGTTCGGTAGCTTGACTTGTATGGCTCAGTGACAATAAAGGCCATTTCACGGTCGTAATCGATTTGCGTCATTTTGGCCAGCTGCTCGTGATTGAACTGAGGTAACTCGCCAAAAAAGCGCCGATATCTGTCCTCTTTAGTGAGAGATTGATCAAACTCTTGATGGGCGCGCTCGTCTTCGGGGCGAATAGGGCGCAAGGTAGCGACGACGCCGTTTTTGAGCTGCACGGTTTCCACCAGCTCCTTTGGATAAGGGCGAATTGCCAAGCGCTTACGCCGTGGGTCGGGCTTATAACGTTGTAAACCTATGCTGGCATCGAGCACCAAAAATTGCCCTTGGTTGGCAAGCACCGGGTTGAGTTCAACGCTGACAATATCAGGCTGGTCGACAATCAATTGCGAGACTCGCGTGAGTAAAGCGCACA
Source organism: Pseudoalteromonas fenneropenaei (assembly GCF_042643375.1). Lineage (NCBI taxonomy): Bacteria > Pseudomonadati > Pseudomonadota > Gammaproteobacteria > Alteromonadales > Pseudoalteromonadaceae > Pseudoalteromonas > Pseudoalteromonas fenneropenaei. Next base: position 277,929 of record NZ_JBHRSD010000001.1, on the reverse strand, counting down.
GGCGATATTTATCGACCTTATTGGGGAGGGCTTTTTCTTTTAGCACATTTTTATCATGCGCCGCCGCAATTAAGTATTTGGCAAGATTCATGTTGAGTGGCGGCAGCGCCACCGCGGCTTGCGCAAAACCAAGGCCGGTTCCTGCTTCGCCAAGTAAAATTACCGGCCCTACGCTGGCTTCGCTTTTTATCGCAATACGCAACTCTTCTGCACCTGCTCTTGGCGCCATAGGTTGTAGTGAAAAGCCTTCAATTTCTGCATCGGGGAAGGACTCTTTAATGCGTAACAGCATCGCAAAGGCGTTTTGCTCCACTTCATTGCCGTCATTGAGATTAAGCACCACACCACCGACCAGTGACTTAGAAGGAATGCTGGCGCTCAGCAGTTTTAATGCTACAGGAAAGCCCATGGCTTCTGCGCATTCCCGCGCCTCGGTTGGCGTCAGCGCCACTTGGGTTGCAATGCAATCAATACCATAGTGAGCCAACACTTCTTTGGCCAGATGAGTCGATAAATGATGATGGCCTTCAGCTAAGCGGGTTTTTATCAGCGCTTTGGCACTGTCGCTATGAATAAGGGTATCTTCAACACTCGACTCTGGGGTTTGTGTCAGGTGCTTTTGGTTGCGTCGATAAGTGATAAGGTGCATAAATGCGCCGACTGCGCCCTCTGGTGTGCGATAAGTCGGGATACCACGCTCTGCGCACAAGCGCCGCGCTGCGTAGGCGGCTTCTTCACCCATAAAGTTAGTCATTACATACGGGCGCGCCATTTTGGGTATGGTATCTAAGGTGTCGGCGATGATTTTGGCATAAGCTTCGCTGGGGGCGAGCGCCGAAGGGGTATGAATGATCAGTAAATTTTGTACTTCTGGCGCTTTTAGCAGTACCTCTAGTGCTTGCTGATAGCGTAGTGGCGACGAGTCACCATAAATATCAACAGGGTTAAATACCGTTTCAGACTGAGGTATTGCTGTGCGTAGTGCCGCTAAGGTTGAGTCAGAAAACTGAGTCAGTTTGCCGGAATTTTGCTGCAAGGTATCTACCGCCATTACTCCAGGCCCGCCACCATTGGTGAGAATCGTCAGCGGTTCGACTTGCAACAGCTTGGGATGAAGCGCCAAAGTTTGCGTGGCGGCGAAGAGCTCACGTAAATCGTTTACCCGCAGCATACCGGCGCGTTGGAAAATGGCGTCATACACCGCATCATCAATGGCGCGACCACCGGTATGGTGGTGCGCAGCAATCGCCCCCGCAAGAGTGCGGCCAGTTTTTATTGCTATGACAGGTTTGCAGAAGGCCGCGGCTCTAGCTGCGGAAATAAACTGGCGGACTTGGTTAATATTGTCGATGTACAGCAAAATGGCTTGAGTTTTAGCATCCCGCCCGAGGAAATCCAGCAGCTCAGCAAAGTCGATATCAATACAATCCCCAACCGAGACAAAATACGAAAAGCCGATATTTTTCTGCTCGGCCCAATCTAAAATGGTCGAACATACCGCCGCCGACTGCGAGACAAAGGCAAGTTTGCCCGGTTTTGCTACCGTATGGGAAAAGCTGGCATTGAGCCCCAAATGCGGAATAAGCAAACCCAAGCAATTTGGCCCAAGTAACACCACATTAGCGGTTTTGGCGGTATCGCGCAGTTGCTGGCGCTGCTCCTGAGAAAGGCCAGAGGCGATGATCACCGCGTGACGGCAGCCGAGCTCACCTAACTCAGTCACGATTGTTGTTAAGGTGTTTTTGTTGGTACAGATCACCGCGAGATCGGGGATCTGTGGCAACGCTGCAATGGATGGATAGGCCAGCACGCCATGTACGGCTTGATGCTTAGGAGAAACCGGCATAATGGGGCCGCTAAATCCGCCTTGGAGTAAGTTGCGCATGACGACGTAACCTGCGCGACCAGCCTGATTCGAGGCACCAATCACAGCGACGCTGCGCGGATTAAAAAACTGGCTGATTCGTTTAACTGACATGACGGCTCCTTTTCGCTGTTCATATCCAAATCAGTTTTACTGCGTTAAGCTTGCAAACATCAAGCTGATACTGATCTGGTTTGCCTATCCGCCTAAGATTCTGGGGATGACCCTAACTCTATCAGTTTGTTCGAATATTTCGAGCGTAACAGCACAAGAATTTGATCTATACCCACAATACTTGAGGGCGCAGCCAATACCGCTGTAACTTCACGTAGCAAGGGTATCACTTCCAAGGTGGAGAAAATGAATAGTAATGATCGTTTAACTTGGTGGGGCGCCTCAGCCTTACTCAGTGTTGCTGTGGTTGTAGCGGCCTTTGTGGTTAAAGACACCGCACTGACATTTAAAGCTATGGAGCGCACTGTGGTGGTCAAAGGCCTTGCCGAGCAAGAGTTCCCGGCCGATACGGTACTGTGGCCGTTGGTGTATCGTGACGCCGATAATGATTTAGCGGCCTTGGTAGCGCGGGTAGAGCAAAAAAATCAGGCCATCAAAGCGTTTTTAACCTTAAATGGCTTTGCGGATACCGAAGTGTCGTTCGTCGCACCTTCGATTACTGATAAGTTAGCGCAGGAATACAGCCAGCAGGACGGTGGTTTTCGTTACGTGGCTAAATCAGGCATGACGGTCTACAGCAAACAGCCCCACAAGGTCAAAAATGCCCTGCGCGCGCTGGGTGATTTAGCCAAACAGGGAATTGCCATTACCCAAAGCGATTACGACAATCGCATTGAGTATCTGTTTACTCAGTTGAATGACATTAAGCCAGATATGGTGCAGGCCGCAACCCGAGAAGCCCGAGCCGTGGCAGACAAATTTGCCAAAGATTCCGATTCTAAACTGGGTAAAATCAAGCAAGCCAACCAAGGTCAGTTTAGTATTCGCGAACGCGACAGTAATACCCCTGAAATCAAAGTGGTGCGGGTCGTTACTAGCGTAGAATATTACTTATCGGATTAAATCACTGCTATTGCAATTGCCAACGGGTGAGGATTTGCTCATAGCGGCCGCTGTCTTTTACCCGTTGCAATGCGCTACTAATCCTCTGCGCTACCTTTGACGACAAATTTAAGTTGGCGGCGATATGCAGCTCAGATGGAAAGTCTGTAATGGCTAGCTTGCGGTCGATAAAACTTGGCTCAAGCCCTGAGTTTAACAGCTCTTGCTCCACGGTTAGGGCATTGGTCAGCACAAGATCGGTTCGCCCCAAATACAGCATTTGCCACATACTGTGGTATTCACTTAATAACACTAAGTTATCGTCCTCACTAAAACCTTGCGCTTTAAGATAAGCATCGCTGTGATAACCGCGAATAGTGCTAACGTGATACTTTTTTGCATCATCCAGTGTGTGTAGCGAAAACGGACGTTGTTTTAAACCAAACAAAAAGGCCGTAGCGTGATAGGTGGCGCCAAGAAATTGATACTGATGTTCACGCTCTGCGGTTTTGAGTAACGAGAACATCAAGGTATTGTGTTTGTGGTCAAGCTCATAGCGGGCTCTGGCCATTGGCATAAGCTCGATATCAGCAGTGAGCCCTGCTTCATTGAGGGTGGCGCGCAGTACTTCAACCAAGGCGCCATCAAGCTGACCTTTAGCGTTGTAAAAATGGTAGGGGGGAAGATCTTCTGCCACAAAACGCAGTAAAGCCGCCTGACAAATGCCAAGCTTCAATATTAAAAAACAGTATAACAGCGTTTTCATGCGTATCTTTTTATGCGCAATAAGGCGCTTAGATTTTAGGAACCGACTATTGCAGTGTGGTGAATAACCTAGCTAGTTGTCAACGCTTGGTTGCATTTTAAGCCACTTTTATAAGTTAAGTGGCGCAGGTAAATAATACTGTTGGATAAAACTCAGCCAGAATTGGGGGTCGACTAAGGTTTGCTGCTGGGCGCTAAAGCGAGCTAAATCGGCCGAGGTGGGAAAGCTAAAATAATTGCCCCCAGCAGGCTGGGGAAGCTTATTCAATGGCTGACCAGCGGCTAAGGTTGCAACGGCATTTTGCATTGCGATGACGCCATCTTGATACAAAGACAACACATGCGCCAAATAGCACTGATCAGCAATGACAGGTTGTTTAACAATCGCGATGATATCACCAGTATCTATGCTGGCATCGTCAATGGTGTGTAGTGTGGCGCCAATCTGCTTAGCACCGTTTAACATGCTCCAAAAGGTAGCCATTACGCCGCGGTAATCAGGCAAAATGCCGGAATGAAAATTGAGCACGCCGAGACGTGCAGTTTGGATTGCTTCACTGCGTAAAATACAGCCATAACGAATGGATAGAATGACATCGGGCGCGAGTGCTTTGAGTTCTGCCAGTGCCGGTACGGTATTGAGGTTATTGACGATTTGGTGCGGTGTTTTTAAGTAGTGATTAAACCCCGCAAACCCACAAAACTTCCCAATTACGCTTGATTCGGGCAGCAGTGGTTCAACTAAGTCGTTAAACAAGCTTTGCTCAAAAAATTTCAGGGTATTGAGTGCTTCTGGGCGGTTGTTGCTTTGATTTGCGCTGTTACCGCCAACTTGCGCGGATAGCCATAGTGTCAGTTGATGCTCGGTAGCAAGAGCCGGTAAGAGTAAGTTTAAAGCGTAATTACTGGCAAGATCACGATTGGCAAGGACAAGTATGTTCATTGGCACGCTTAATTTGGGCGGTATTTATTTTAGCCTAAGGAGTCCAGCAATGATTGTCAATCAAAGGCTTAGCGGGTTCCTTTGGCGGCTGGTAGCCATTTCTTCATGATTTCATCATAGCTCGCTTTAATCGTGCTGTTATTACAGTTCACTGGCGCTATCCAAGGACGTGAGCCGGGCACATTGGGGTCGGCGTTCATTTCTTTATAGCAGCTATCGCCGTCTTGATATTCTGTCCAAAGGGCATTTTTTGATACCACCACGCGTTTATCTGTGATGGTTTGGGCATGCTCTGTCGGGACGCGAAGGCGCGCAGGTTGCGCTTTACCAGCGGGTGCCGTTTTCTCTGCTAAGAAGCTATCAAGCTGTTGAGTTCTTAAATTATCAAGGATCTGCTGCGGGGAAATATTTAAGACTTTACCTGCAGGATTGGCTGCGGAGGTTGTGATTGGCTCGGGACCCGCAACAACGCTGGCACTCACAGGGGCTTGTTGCTGCACTGGGGGGGAAGATGTAGTTGGCTCAGCGGGTTGCTCTGCGCCAATGACAGCATCATCTGCCGCCTTTGGTAGCAGTTCTTTTGGAGTAGGTCCTTGTGGTGTTGGTGCTACAGCAGCCTCTTTTGGTGGGCTAGGCAACGCTGGTTCAGGCAGTTGTGATGGTGGTTCCATCACTAAATAGGTTTTTAGCGCCGGAGTTTGTTGGGTTAGCTCAGGCGTAACTATTGCGCGACTCAGTAGCCAGAACAGCATGAGATGAAAGAATATGGAAAGCAGCAAAGTGCGCAGCCAAACTGTCATAACCATCCTAGGAAAAGCAGCTCTTTGCTATGGGGCAGAGCGTTATTGTTATTCATTTAGGGCTATTGACCCTAAAAGAGCAATTTGGTTCAAAGCAAGGGTTTTTAATTTATCCCCTAATTACTTGAAGCCGCAGCATAGTTAGCTCAAATGGTTTGGATAGAGCGCAATCAGCTGCTGCAAAATATCAATTTCTCGCTGTAGGGCTTGGCCTGCTAAAGCCCCTTTTTGCGTATTGAGGTTGTGTTGCAATGCTGCATCTAAACTTAGCCAAACGGCTTTAACCCCGCTGCGTATCTCATAATCTTCCAACTTGGCTGCGCCAAGTGGTGCAGTTAAGGCACAAAAGTAGTAATGGGAGATCACTTCCATTACTTGCTCAGGTTGTTTGCTATGGCGGCGATATTCGCGATACTGACCCCAAGGCTTCAAGATAGCAATGGAATGCGCCCCGGTTTCTTCGTGTAATTCACGTTTGAGCGCTGCGGTAACTGTTTCGTTCGGGTTTACGCCACCACCGGGAATGCTGTAATCGTCGTACCGACCGGTGTAAACCATTAATATTTTAGCGTTTTCAATCACAATTGCGCGTGCGGTGTGGCGCACGGTACGTTCGCCGTCAAGTGGAACTGGCGGTGTTAAATTTAGGTTTTTCATGGTGTAGAGCGGTTTCTTCGTATTGTGCTTGGTTGGCCGCGCGGCCTTTTAGTATGTCAATGGCATCTATTTAGCGTAAGGGAATATAGCGCAGTGTTTGCTTACTGCGCTATAAATAGCAAAAACGAAATCGCATTAAAACGGCGCTGGGTAGCGTTTTAATACAGCGTCGATTTCCGCCTTAAGCTCAGCGCTTAATGGCAAGCTAAAAGCAGTGAAGTTTTCCTTCAACTGCGCCATGCTGGTTGCACCTATGATGGTTGAGGTGACACCATCAATTTGATTGCACCAAGCTAACGCCAATTGGGCAGGAGTAAGTTGATGGCGTGCGGCAATGTCCGCGTAGGCTTTAATCGCTTCGTTTGATAACGGCGTATCACGGAACAAACCTTGACGTTGGACTAAGCTCCAGCGAGTGCCTTCGGGGCGCGCTCCGCCTAAATATTTGCCGCTTAACGCGCCACCCGCTAAAGGTGACCAAGGTAAATAAGCGATGTCTTCATGAATACATTGCTCAATGAGATACGGCCAGTCTTTGCTATGGAGCAAACTAAATTCATTTTGGATAGACACCACTTTGGGCAGATTATGCAGCTCTGCGAGGCGTAAGTAGGTTTGGATCCCCCACGGGGTGTCGTCAGACAAACCGAAATGGCGGATTTTCCCAGCTTTTACCGCGTCGCCAATGGCCTGCAAAATATCGAGCATACCATCGACCTCGGCGCTGCCATCTTCTTTACTCGGCGTCGTCAGGTTGGGCCAATGTTTGCCAAAATGTGGCGACACGCGATTGGGCCAGTGCAACTGGTACAGGTCGATATAGTCACTTTGTAAGCGCTGTAGTGAGGCATCAATCGCAGCACTGACCGCTTGGCCAGTTATAGGCGCACCACCGCGGATCCAAGGTAACCCGCCGCCAGCGATTTTGGTTGCGATAATCACGTCGGCGCGTTTTTCTTTGTGCCGTGATAGCCAACTACCTATGATCTGCTCAGTTTTACCGTAAGTATCTGGTGACGGCGGTACGGCATACATTTCAGCGGTGTCAATAAAATTGACCCCTTTAGCCAGCGCGAAGTTAATTTGTTCGTCTGCGTCGTGTTGGTTATTCTGCAAACCCCACGTCATACTGCCTAAACAGATCTGCGAAACTTGTAAACCACTGCTGCCTAAACGCCGATATTCCATACAGGCTCCATGAATTTTAAGAAATGACTCATCAGGTTTGCCAAGTTTAGGCTGTTTTTATTAAAGATGCAGCCAAAACCGCTCATCAACAAATTTGACTTGCTGAATTGAAAATAACGCGCATAATAACTGTATAAATGAACAGTGTTTATGTATGTCGCAGCGTAAATTTATTCACATTGATATGGACTGCTTTTATGCAGCCGTTGAAATGCGTGACAACCCAGCGCTGGCTAATGTGCCTATGGCTATAGGTGGACGTAGCCAACGCGGGGTGTTATCGACCGCCAACTACATAGCGCGCCAATATGGTGTGCGTTCTGCCATGTCTAATTTTCAGGCGAAAAAACTGTGCCCAGAATTAGTGATTGTGCCCGGCCGTATGCAAGTGTATCAGCAAGTGTCACAGCAGATCCGAGCAATTTTTGCCCGCTACACGCCCTTGGTAGAGCCGCTTTCCTTAGATGAGGCGTATCTTGATGTGACGGACTGTAGCCAGTGTAAAGGCAGTGCAACGTTAATAGCGGCGCAGATCCGCGCTGATATTTTTTCCGTCACGGGTCTTACAGCCAGTGCAGGTATCGCACCAATTAAGTTTTTAGCCAAAATCGCTAGCGATGAAAATAAACCTAATGGTCAGTTTGTCATTGCCCCAGAGCAAGTTGCGGCATTTATTGACAATTTGCCGCTGCGCAAAATTCCTGGGGTCGGAAAAGTCACCCATGAAAAGTTACTGGCATTGGGGCTTGAATATGGCCGAGATGTTAAACCGCTAGACGAAGCGTTTTTGTGCCGTCATTTTGGTAAGTTTGGTCGCTCATTGTGGCGCCGTTGCCAAGGTATTGATGAACGAGGGGTAGAAACCTCAAGGGTGAGAAAGTCGGTGGGAGTAGAAACTACCTTTGAAACTGATATTCGTGATACCTCAGTGTTACAACAAGTACTGCTTGAGAAACTATTGCCCGAGCTAGAAAAACGTTTGACCCCTTATTTAAGCAGTCGGTTTATCACTAAGCTTGGGGTTAAAGTGAAGTATCACGATTTTCAGCTCGTCAGTAAAGAATGCCAACACCATCAATTACATGCGGACTTGCTGCAGGAGTTGTTGGTGCAATTGCTGGCAAGACGACCGAATCAACCCGTGCGGTTGTTAGGTATCCAAGTCGGGCTGAACGACACCAGTGACGCCCAGCAACAAGCTGGTGGGCAACTGGGGTTGTTTGATGTGGTAGGTTAAGTGCTGATATTTTCAAGGCACAGACGTTAGAGGCGAATGGGTGGATGCGGAGTGTTTAATTCGCAACCAGCGTACGCGAATTTGTACTCGGTTTACTTGTATGTTTGGTTTAAGGTTCGACTAAATGGTGAGTGTTTTTTGCCCGCATTGTGCTAGCGTGGGGTAGACAACAAAACAATAATGTGAGGAAACTGTATGCAATCGATCATGATCGTGCTGCTCGGCATACTCGGTATGCTGTTTGGATGGTTTGTATACTCCAAATTTATAGCCGAAAAAATCTTTAAAATGGACGATAACTTCGTCACACCGGCCCATGAGCTCAATGATGGTACAGACTATGTGCCAACCAACAAAGTCGTGTTATGGGGCCATCATTTTACTTCTGTTGCTGGTGCTGCGCCAATTGTCGGGCCTGCTATTGCGGTCTACTGGGGCTGGGTGCCTGCGGTTCTTTGGGTGGTGTTTGGTACGATTTTCTTTGCCGGTGTGCATGATATGGGGGCTTTGTGGGCAAGTGCTCGTCATAAAGGCAAGTCGATGGGCGCACTGTCAGAGACCGTCATTGGCAAACGCACCCGTGCGCTCTTTATGGTGGTGGTATTTTTAGTACTCTTGATGGTGAACGCGGTGTTTGGCGTGGTCATCGCCAATTCATTTGTGAGTAACCCAAGTGCGGTGTTTCCTGCTTGGTCTGCCATCGCAGTAGCTTTAGTGATTGGCTTTTTATTGAAGCGTAAAGTGCCAATGACGCCGCTGATTATTATTGGTGTTGCGGTGCTCTACTGGACCATCTATATGGGTGCGGATCTGCCAATTACTTTACCGACGGAAATGTTTGGCCTCAGTGACAAAGCCAATTGGATTGTGATCCTATTTATTTATGCTGCAGTAGCTTCGTTATTACCAGTATGGATGTTATTACAACCGCGTGACTTTATTAACGGTATGCAATTGTTGGTGGGTTTAGTGCTGCTATACGGTGCGGTGTTTGTGGTTATGCCAGACATTACGGCGCCGGCATTTAATACCCAGACTGTGGTGGATACACCAAGTATTATCCCCTTGTTATTCGTGACGATTGCCTGTGGTGCGGTGTCGGGGTTCCACGGTATTGTTTCTTCAGGCACCAGTTCAAAACAACTTGATAAAGAAACCGATGGTCGGTTTGTCGGTTATCTTGGTGCGGTTGGTGAAGGCTCTTTGGCTTTGATCACGTTAGTGGCGGTCAGTGGTGTGATGTTAGCGGTGAGTCCAGAAGAGTGGCACGAAATTTACAGCCATTTAGGCGCAGGTAGCGTCGGCGCATTTATTACAGGTGGCTCTAATCTTATTCATGCTGGTTGGGGGATCCCGCCAGAAATCTCTTCTACTTTGCTTGCGGTGATGGTGGTGCTGTTTGCTGGTACAACTATGGATTCTGGCGTGCGCTTACAGCGTTACATTATCCAAGAGTGGGGCGAAATTTATAAAATTCCAGCGCTTAATAACGGTATTATCGCCACTTTAGTTGCTGTTGCGTGCTGTTTACTGTTGGCCTTTGGTGCTGGTGGTGCCTCAGGCAGTGGTGGCATGATCATTTGGCCTTTATTTGGTTCAACCAATCAACTCCTTGCTAGCTTAACGCTGTTAGTCATTTCAGTGTATTTGATAAAACTGGGTCGTCCGGCGATTTACACTTTGCTGCCGATGATCTTTGTGTTGGTTATGGCGTTTTTTGCTGGCCTTATCAAATTGGTGGAATATTATCAGCAAGGTAAATGGTTGCTAGTGGGTTTAGATCTTATCGTGCTGGTGGTCAGCGTGTTGGTGATGCTCGAAGCTTGGTCTGTGATAGTGAAGCATAAAGCAGCGCAGCAGGCATCAAGTCAGGCATAAGCTAGATTTAGTTATTCTGTTTAATGTTACGTTGGGCAAGTCGGGTTTGAGCTGACTTGCCCAATTTTTTTGCGATACATCTACGCCAATACGGCAGTGTACCGAGCCAGTCGTGCAATTTCTCGCTTGATAAGTATAATCAAGCGCTTGATTGACTCGTTTATTAAGGCTCTAGAATGTCTTTTCCTCTCGCATTACCTTGTCAGCATGGGTTACAAGCCGATGCTGATGCTTTGATTGTGATCACTGCCAATGTTAGCGCTTTGGACGACTCGGTACTGGCCGGCATAGTCGCGCCGTACTTAAGTGTTGATGCACGTATTACCACAAAAGTGACCTTGCTCATGGCTGAGCAAGTGCCCGGTAAACGTTTAATTATCGCGCCGACAGGTCCGTTACATCGCGATTTTGACGATGTCCGCAGAATTTTTGATGCTGCCAAACTGGCAATTACCGAAGCAAAAGCAGCGGGTGCAATAAAACCTGCGCTAATGCTCAGTGGCTTGCCGCAAGATGCTCGTTACGTCAATGCCTTGCAAGTAGCGTATCTGGGCTTATGCCAAGCACTGTGGCTGCCACTGGAAGCCCGAGACTTCCATGGTGAGGCGATTGAGCCTGTAACTCAAGTGGCACTGGTTGGGGCGGATGATGCACTTTGTAAACAACTTAACGCCCTTGCCAGTGGTCATTACGCCGCGCGCGATTTGTGTGGTACTGAACCTGAGCGTATGGCGCCAGCGCGCTTTGCGGAGTATTGCCAGCAGTTATTTGCTAACACCTCAGTGGCGATTGAAGTTATTAGCGACCGCGCTACCTTAGACCGTGAATATCCGTTACTTGGCACTGTAGCACGTGCTTCGTATGCGGTAGAGCGCCATCATCCCTGCGTGATCAAACTAGAATATGTCCCTGAAGGGGCTGTTGAGCGCACTCTAATGTTTGTTGGTAAAGGCTTAGTGTACGACACAGGTGGCGCAGACCTGAAAGTTGGCGGCTTTATGGCGGGCATGAGCCGCGATAAAGGCGGAGCTGCTTCAGTCGCTGGATTTATGAAAGCGGTAGCTCAGTACCAACCCAAAGGGGTTAAAGTCGTGGCCTATCTTGCGGTGGTGCGTAACTCAATTGGTTCTGACTGCTTTGTGCCAGATGAAATCATCACTAGTCGTGAAGGAGTGCGGGTACGTATTGGTAACACAGATGCCGAAGGACGTTTGGCGATGGGCGACTTGTTGAGCGAACTAAAAGAGCAAGCAAAACAGGAAGTCAATCCACTACTCTTTACGGTTGCAACCCTGACTGGGCATGCAGCTCGTGCGATGGGGCCGTACAGTGCATACGTAGAAAATGGTCCGGCACGTGCAGCTGGGATTTCTGCAAAGCTGGCCGCGCAAGGCGACTTGTGGGCGGATGGTGCTGAGATTTCTCGCAGTCGTCGAGAGGATTATGATTTTGTTCGTCCACGTACTTTGGCGGACGATGTGCTTTCAAGCAACAACGCGCCGTCAGCGGTCACCGCGCGTGGGCATCAGTTCCCAATGGCGTTTTTAGCCATTGTCGGCGGCTTGGATAAGCATGGCACGGATAGCGCGCAGCCAATCCCTTATGTACATATGGATATCGCTGGCAGTGGGGTAGAAGGAGGCGACTGGCAGCATGGTAAGCCTTATGCGGCGACCGTCAGCAGTTTATTTGCGACTTACTGTTTATAAGTTTGTTTAGGGCCACCTTGGTGGCCCTTGTTCGTTAAAATTTAAAGCCTCTGACCACATTATTGAGCTGCTGGCTGGCGGCTTTCAGAGCGGTACTGGTTTTTGTCAGCGTTTGGGTGGTTTCCAAGCAATGATTGGTGGAGCCGGACAAGTCATTAATACGTAAATTCACTTCTTCGGCTGCGGTACTTTGCTCTTGGGTGGCGCGGGCGATGTGGTTGTTCATCTCGGCAATAATACCCATCAAACGCTCGATTTCATTTAGCGAATTATTTGCCTCGCTGGCCTGTTGCACGGTTTTGTGCGATAAGCTTTGACTTTGCTGCACAGCTGCGACGGCTGCCTGTGCGCCTTTTTGCAGTTTCTCTATCATGCTTTGGATTTCGTCGGTGCTTTGTCCAGTGCGACTAGCAAGGGTGCGTACTTCATCGGCAACCACAGCAAAACCGCGGCCTTGTTCACCCGCTCGGGCAGCTTCAATTGCGGCGTTAAGTGCTAGCAGGTTAGTTTGCTCGGAAATGCCGCGGATCACATCCAGCACTGAGCCTATGGTTTTGGTTTGGCTCGCCAGTTCTGTTGTCACTTGGCTTACCGCCTCAATGGTGTCAGATAATTGTTCAATACTGCGGATGCTGGTGGCGATCACTTGTTTACCGCTGCTGCTGTTATCGAGAGCTTGTCTAGTGGCATCGTCAGCAGCAAAGGCATTGCTGGCAATTTCTCGCACCTGCATACTCATTTGTTCCACTGCAGTTGCAACTTGGCGGCTGTTGTCGTTCTGTTGCTCAATAAAATCTAAGTTGCCAGTACAGGCAGCATCTACATCTTGAGTTAAAGCGCCAACCCGTTGTGCGCTGTTGGCCACCTCTGCAATGCTGGCACACATTTTTTCGGTGTAAAGATTAAAGTGGCTCGATAATGCCGCCAATTCGTCTTTGCCTGCAGTATCTAAACGCTGCGTTAAATCTCCTTCACCAGCAGAAATATCGCGCATCATTGCCACCGCGTGTTGCAGGGGGTGCACTATGCTAGTACCAATCACAAAGCTAAGTGCGGCAACGGCCAAAATGATAATTGCCATATCGACCAGCATAAAATTGCGCAGACTCGCGAATGAGGCATCGATACTGTCTAAATACACGCCTGAGCCAACTATCCATTGCCAAGGTTGAAAGCCTTTAACGTAGGAGATTTTATCTACAGGCTGCTGTAAACCGGGTTTTGGCCATTTGTAGGGAACGAAACCTGCGCCTTCGGCGAGCACAACTTTCACCATATCAACGAACAGCTTTTTACCATCTGGGTCTTGGTTATTGGCGAGAGACTTGCCATTGAGCTCAGGTTTAAACGGGTGCATGACCATTGCAGGTTGGTAGTCGTTTATCCAATAATAATTGTCATGGTCGTAACGCAGTTGCGAAACTGCCTGTAAGGCTTGTTGTTTGGCGTCTGCTTCAGTGAGTTGGCCTGCTTTAAACTGCTGATAGAAACTTGCTATCAAGCTGTGCGCGGCCTCTACTAAGTGTTGCGTTTTTTCGTACTGTTGTTGCTCTAGCGCTTGGTGCTGTTGGTATAAACTGGTGAGGCTCAGTACACAAAGCCCGATGATGACGAGCAACACGAGTAGGAAAAGGCGAGCTTGAATGGAAATTTGACGGAGCAATTGCATGGAGAATCCTTTTCGTTAACTCGTTGTCGAGATACTGATGTGCAGAATGTCGAATAATTTATCAGTACTCTGGCGAGTGTTTATTGTTTTATCGCAAGGTTTATGACTTGCTTTAGTATAGAAAAGAATGAATTGGCAAGCTGTGCAATTAGCAAAAAGTTGTAGGTGGGGGAAAGCGCCGACGAAAAACGTCGGCGCTAGGGGTTAGTTAGACTTCACCGCAAAATGGCGATTGAAGAAATCGGTGATGGTTTGATGAAGGTGAGTCTGCACTGACTTACCGTTAAGGCTATGCTTAGAGCCAGGGTAGGTCATCATTTCAAACGGTTTAACTTCATCTTGTAAGGTTTTGAATAATTTAGTCGCATGGGTGAACAGCACGTTGTCATCCGCCATGCCATGGTAAATCATGAGCGGCCCTTTCAGGTTTTGTACGTAAGGGAATACCGCACTGGCTTCATAGCCCTTGGCGTTATCGGCAGGGTGGCCAAGATAGCGCTCGGTATAGTGGGTATCGTAAAGCGCCCAATCGGTTACTGGTGCACCAGAAACACCGGCTTTAAAGTAGTCACCTGCTTTGAACATGGTCATCAGTGCCATATAACCGCCGTAGCTGTGGCCGTAAATACCAATACGTTCAGGGTCAACGTGCGGCAGGCTACGTAAATACTCAACGCCTTTAATTTGATCTGCGACTTCTACCACCCCTAAATGCTTGTAAATGGCGTCCTCAAATTTCTTACCACGGTTGTAAGAACCTCGGTTGTCTAATTGGAATACCAAATAACCTTGTTGCACCATGTATTGGAAGTAGAGGTTTTTACTGCGCCAGCTGTTTGTTACACGTTGGGCGTGTGGACCACCGTAAACGTTGACTATCACAGGATATTTTTTGCCTGGTTGTAATTGTGCTGGTTGGAATAAACGGTAATAGAGTGTCTGGCCATCTTCTGCGGTCAAAGTACCGTATTGTGGCTCTGGTAAGTCTTTAAGGTATGGGGTGAGCGGATGAGAGTCATCGAGTTTGTTCTCTTCCATCCATGTCACAAATTCGCCATTGACCTTACGTAGCGCCACCGCATTAGGGCGATTTACCGCAGACGCATTGTCGATAAAGGTGCGGTTATCTTTCGCCACCACTACGTCGTGGTTACTGCCAAGTTCAGTAATGCGTTTGATCTCGCCTTGTTTAAACAAGGATACGCTGTAGAGGTGGTTTTCCAGCGGTGTATCAGCTCGCCCTGCAAAATAGACGATACCTTGCTTTTCATCGACACCTTTAATGCTATCAACAACCCATTCGCCTTGGGTAATTTGACGGATCAACTCACCATTAGTGCGATACAAGTAAAGGTGTTTAAAGCCATCACGCTCTGACGCCCAAATAAAATGTTTTTTATCTTTAAGGAAGTACAAGTCGTTATGGAGGTTTATCCAAGTTTTACTGGTTTCCGTAATCGCCACTTGCTGCGTTTGCGTTTCGGTGTTGTAAAAGCGTAATTCAAGTTGTTGCTGTGAGCGATTTTGCCATTGGTATGAAAACGTTTGGTCGTCATTTAGCCACTGACCACGAGCAATATAGATGTCTTTATCTTTGCCTAAATCAATCCAGCTGATTTGCTGATTATTAAGCTTCACGACACCCAGCTCAATGTTTACATTGTTGGTGCCAGTAAAAGGGTAACGTTGGTTAAACAGCTTTACTTCTTCGGCGTAAATTTCATTACGGATAGCTTCTTTAACTGGACTTTCATCGATGCGGGTAAAAGCAATTTGCTGCTCATCGCCCGACCACCAATAGCCTGTCATACGCCCCATTTCTTCTTGAGCGACGAATTCTGCCATGCCATTTTTAATGGTGCCGCCGCCATCTTTGCTTAATTGCATCTCTTTGCCGGAACTCAGCTCAATGGCATAGAGGTTTTGCTCGCGAATAAACGATACATACTGATCTTTTGGCGAGAACCGAGCATCAGTTTCGAACGCCTCAGTATTGGTTAACTTACGGCTTTTGCCCGATGCCAGCTCATAAAAATACAAGTCGCCATTCAATGGGAAGAGCAGCGCTTTGCCATCATTTGACCACTTGTATTCTAAAATGCCGCGGCCATAAATACGTTGGCGCTCACGGCGGGCTTTTTCTTCATCTGACAGCTCTTCTTTGCCCGCATACAGAGCTTGAGAATCCACCAATAAACGGTTGGTGTTGTCCTTAAGGTTATACTCCCACAGGTCAAAGCGATTTTGATCTTCAGCTTTACCTTGAAGGTAAGTTACGCGTGTACCATCTGGTGAAAACTTAAGGGCTTTGGCTGCTTTACCAGCTAAGCTTGGACTATCGAAAATTCTTTTAAGCTCAAGCGGTTGAGCATTTACCAGAAGCGGCAAACTGAGGGCGAAGCCAAAGATTGCACGGTGAGAAAGAGTTATTTGCACAAGTCACCCATTATATCAATATGATCAGACTGGATGTTAGCTGGGTGCATCTTTAGCTGCAATCAAATCGGTTAAAGTGATTAAAAATTAGGATGAATGAGTTGTTAAAAGCGGGCTTGGCAGTGCTATCCCGCTTTTCCGTGCATTTCCTAGCTAAAAAAGCGGGAACTTGAAATGTAGTTGAATGTGGTTAGGAAGTGGTTATGTCCTGTAACGCGCCTTTACTGCTTTGCAAATAGTTGTTTAATGCGCCAACTGTCTGACTGGTTTGCAGTAGTTCTATTGGCACGTCATATTCAGAAGAAAGAAAATATTTAAATCCTTCTAATTCAAATTGGCTTGGAAAGATTGCTCCCAATTTAGTGTCGTCGTTGAGTTCAAAGTGTTGTCCGGAAGGCCATTGTTGTTTGAGGATCGCGGCGACGCTGGTGTATTTTTTATATGAATTGCAATTTTTATCACTGACACCAAAGAGCTTGATGAATTTTCTTATTGGTGGTGCTAATAATGAGAGTGTTGAGGTTAAAGTAAAGAAAAATACTTTGTGCCAGGTTGGTACTTGCATCAAGCCGACTTTTCGCATGACTTTCTTGGCATGAGCTGGCAACTTACCTGGGCCTCGTAAACGAAACTGAGCTGCAACTAAACTGCCATGATATAAATAAAACATCAGGCGTAGATTGGGGAATAGATCATACCATCTCGGTACTACCCCTAGCTTTTCAGCCAGATAATGAGTGAAGCGATAATAACGCACATTTTCTGAACGTTCAGGTTCTAAACAAAACTGCTGTTGGCATTCGACTTGATAGTCACGGATTTTCTCATGTAGCACTGTGCTATGCTCAAGCGGCAATTTGCCCGCTAAGAGTTTTGCATAATAACGAGCTTGTAGTTCGGCAATGGTCGGTACGCCACCGACATCTGGACGCGCAAAACCTATCCAGACCATGCTGTCACGTAGGTCAGGATGTATCATGTGCAAGTAATTGCAACGAATATTCTCGGCGACCTCGCGTGCGGCTGGGTGGGCAATGAAGTCAAATTGGGTTTTGTAGCCAGTAGCCATGACAACATCTGTGCACGGAATAAATTGGCCGTCTTTCAAAACAATACCATTGGCTTCAAAACGCTCAATCGAAAACAGATGGAGTTGAGTTTTGCCGCTGTCTAAATCTTGCATCCAAATGTCGTTTTTGTTACTAAATTCACCATGCAAGCCATATTTTACCAGAAACTTCCACATCCAGAATGCGCTGAGAGGCCTTTTGTGTTTACTTTCGTTGAGCTTCAGGCCTTTATTCATAATACGTTTTTTAAGCGTTGCTTCAAAATTGGAATGATTTATTAAAAAGGAGTAATGTGCAGCGCGAGTTGTACGCGAATCTCCGGTATCACCTAAAATCACCCGAGCAATAACACTTTTTGGACGGTTTACCACTAAATGGGTTTGCGCAGCGACTTGTGCTATTTGATGCGCGATATCTGAACCTGATTCCCCTAAACCCAAGCAAACCACGTGCTTATTTTTAAAGTAACTTGGCTCTTTAAAATCGAAGCTGTGATGTATTTTTCCTTGAAATTGATCAATATTGGGTAGGTTAGGATAAGCTGGGTTTCGAAACTTGCCACTGCACACCGCGATGGCGTCAAACCAATCCTCGCAGATCTCCCCATTACGCTGTGTGCGGACCCGCCACTGTTGAGTGCCAACAGGTTCAATACTCAGTACTTCAGTATTAAATTGAATAAACTTACGTAGTCGAAAATGTTGAGTGAAATCTTCAAGATATTCAATATACTCGCTGGCGGTCCAATATTTTCGCACGTCTTCGCGAGCGGCAAACGATGAAAACGCCATAAAGTAATTCGATACTGTCAGGTGAATATCGTTGTAGATACCACCTTCATCCGCTTTGTTATAAAAAGCGCCGCCAATATTGTCATGTTGTTCAAAGCAGACAACAGTGTGGCTCTCATCAACTAGCTCTTTGATTGTGACCAATCCAGAGAGGCCTGCACCTATAACTGCAACGCGCTTCATCGGGTGGCTAGGTGCAGACATGCCGTGATGGCTTGGGTTATCCATGTGGGTATTCCTTTAGAGCGGATAAATAATGGAGTCAGGTAAAATTTCTGCGTCAATAACGCAGAGTCTTCGGGTTAGCAACAAAGTGTCTTGTTGGTACATAAATGAATCATAGCTTTCACCGCATACCAAAAGGTGTGATGGCTGGCCTTGGCGCGACTCCATCACAAAGAAATTGGCCTTGGCCTCTATTAACTGGCCTTGCTGTGAACAAAGGCGAATATTGGAGATCATGCGGCGCTGCTGCCTGTCTCGGAACCATACTGCTTTTTCAATGCCAATAGCGCGGTCGGTTAGCATGCCTTTACCTTCACAATAGATGTTATAGACAGGCAGTTGCTCGATGTGGTTGGTGCGGTTGGTCAGCAAGTAAAGTCCTTGGTCAGTAAAGTAACTTGGCCATTGAGAGAGGCTGCGTTCATCTAAAGTGGCGGCATATGAGCAATAAAAATCCTGCAACGCTTTGTTTAGGCGCAATGAGTCGAGCAAGTCTTGCATCTTTATAACTCCATTACTTGCCGATAATACTGGTAAAAACCGCGAATCGCAGACTCTGATACCATATAATCACAGTCGCCATTACCTTCACCAGCTTCTAAAACGCATTGGAAATCTTGCGGATAAGCAATGCCCTGTTGGCAAGACGCCAGAATCTCATTGTCGTCAATGGTAACTAGCCCCGCGGCCCCTAGTAAGTTAGCCTGCTTAATACGTCTTTCCGTTAATTCTGACGCTTCATCGGCATAGGCAAAAAATGTCCAGGTTTTGATGCAGGAATTGGAATTCACCGGCTCAACATGGCGCATAACCAAACAATTGAGTTGCTGCAAAAAAATCAGATTTGGCCATAGTGTCATCACTGCCCCAGTTGCTTCTTGGAATTCTGGGCTGTGCGCTATCAAACGTTCATCTGCTAGTTGAAATTCGCCGTTTGCTGTGGTTGAAGAGGAGCCTTCTTGTTTGGTAAAGGTGGCAGTGGATGCTAAGACACTGTGACGCCCATTTGCTTCAACCACAATTTGCGTCTTTTGGTCGGAACGCCAGATACCAAAGAGGGTGAAAAAAGCGTGTAAAATAGCTGCGTGGACAGTGTCTTTGACATTTTCTATCTGCAGTTTCCAATTACCGTAGACAACATGCTTATGTTTTCCAATCACTTTAAGTGGGCGGCCATCACAAACGCGATCAAAGTATTTTAGAATTTTCGGGCCAAAATAATCAGTAAGTGGCGCAATTGTATTGCTAAAGCTCGCAAAAATGACCCCATGTCGCTGTGCTACATGGAGTTGTTGTAAATGATGCGCGCTGGGGTCAAATTGCTCTGACATACCCCCTTTCCCGTCCACACCTCGGCTGAGTGGAACACCAACAAGGCGACCTTCTAGATTGAAACTCCACTCGTGGTAAGGGCAAGTAAATAATTTATTGTTGCCTTTTCGACGTTCACAGAGGCGGGCCCCACGATGAGGGCAGCGATTCACGAAAACCCGTACCTCACCTTTGCGGTCTCTTGAGACCACAACACCGACATTACCGATGGAACTTAGAATATAGTCACCAGGATTGGGCAATTCACAACTAAGAGCAACATAATTCCAGCTATCGGCGAAAAAGATCCGTTCCATTTCCCGCGCAAAAATGGCTTCGTCTGTGTAAATAAAGCGGGGGAGGCGTCGCTCCCCAGCTTCTGGCCATTGGTAGGCTTGATTCATAGGCTTACTCAACTAATTCCTTCGCCGGTTTGCTACTGACTTGATTGGTGGCAACACTAGGCGCTTGATTGCTGCCATGGACAACTAGATCTGCGATACGGCTCATAACCGCCATTAACATTGACCAACCTTGTTCTTGGATGCGGAAAAGCTGCTCTGCTTCTTGCAAGGTTGGTGTGTGGCGTCGAATGTGGTCATAACCCATCTTGACATGGTGGTGGTCGTCGCTCTCATGGCTGTGAAAGTGCTCACTACTGGTATCTGAAGACATCTCTGGCGCCAGATGCTTGTAGAAAATCGTTGCAGATGCTTCAACCACTAGGTGTACTAGAACCAGTTTTTGTTGATCAGAAATGCGTTGCATGGCACTGCTAAACCAGTTGCTAGTAGCTTCTAGAATGGGATCAAAAATCTCCGTGTGCTGCTTTCGGCTTGATTCGAGAGATTTATTGTGGCCAAACTCTTCAAGCAAATGCTCCCAAGCAATGTCAGAGTGGAGCTTTGAGTTTGTTGTTAAATAACGGAAAAAGACCATTTTCTGAAAATGATTCGACCACACTTGAAAGCAGTCTAAAAATCGTTGTTTAGCATGAGGTTGTTTCAATAGGCCTTTTTTGACCAATGCAAAAAGTCGATGTTTATCAAACCTATCTTTGAATTTGTCATTTGTTTGGAAGAGTTTGTCGACGATATTATCGGCATTTTGTACTAGGTAATTCTCGTCTTCATGAAATGTTGCCCAAGGATCTGCAATATCTTCATAGAGACCCCGAGAATCGAATTGAAGAGATAATCCCCAAAAGCCAGAGGGCTCAGCACCAATAAAACCATGTGGACGAGTAGGAGGAACTAAGAGCGCATCACCGGCTACCATGTCGGTTTCAACATCACCAAGTGTTTTTGCACCGCCTTCACAAATCAAGATCATCGACTCAACTGGATGAACATGTTCATCCAGTTGCTCACCAGCTTCCAACCGCACCCAAGCCATTGAAATACGATTGTCTTTGGGTAAAAACGCCTGCAAATCTTGGTGTTTGGTGAAGTCTTTGACATGGCCAAGCCAGTGTTCGACACCATTGACTTCAATAGTACGCATTGAGGGAATGTCGTCACGTTTGACCAAACTAACTAATTTACTTTCTAACATTGCAATTCCTTTAGGGTGTTATTCATCGACAACTTGGAGTGATTTTAAAAATTGGATAACGGCTTGTTGTTCAGACAACGGCAACAAGGTAAAGCCATCTCGGCTTTGACGTGCTTCACCACCGTGATACAGAATCGCTTCGGTTAGTGTGGTAATGTCGCCACGGTGGCCGTAGGGGGCTGAGCTTCCTACATCCCATAATTTACGGGTAATAAAATACTCGGCCCCAGGATTGCCATCTTGGGCTGGCCGTGATTGATCTAGTTTTTCGTTGCAAAAGAATCGGATAGCATCTGGAGTACCTTTTGGATCACACAGGTTGTGACGCTTTAGATCTGTGTATGCACGTACGGTTGCAGTGCCATCTTGGTTTTTTAATAAACGAGGTGCTTTGCCTTCTGTGGTCATATCCCAACGTATTGAGCGGGATGTATCATTAAAGGTGTGGGCGGCATTGAGCGGACTTGGTTCAGAGAACACCGGTACATTTAATGTTAATTCAGGAACATGGCAGCTATTGCAGCCGATATCATTGAATTTTTTGGCACCCAACAGCACGGCTTGGCGTTTTTTGCGTGAATGTGGCAACACCTGTTGTGGTACAGGTAATGTGGCCTGATAGACAGTCAACGCGGTAATATCACCTATCGATAGTTCTCGCTCTACACCGTCTTCGTCGTGGTCTTTGTCAAATCCTTTGCCGGGATTAAGGTCGAATCGTTCTTCCGCTTGCATCCCGTGGTGATGGTTCATGGCATCAACGCTGAAATGTCGCAACGTCGCAATATTGCCTGACTGATTGAAAGGCCTGACCATTAAGTCGGTGTTGATCCCTTCACTTTCTACGACCGCCCCATGTTCTTTACGGATTTTGAAACGAATACCTTTGGATTGTAGGGTATGCACGCCATCAGGTAACTCCTGCGCTTGCGCACGTAATTCAAAAGTCATTTCCCTCGCTAACATCTCGATAGCCCCTGAGCCATGCATACCTAAAGTGTTACGCTCATTACTAAAATCGCTTGATACTGATTCAGTGACAGGGTCGAGGCGCTGCGCGAGAATGAATGCATTGACTACAAACTCACCAGAACCCCCAATCGCAGGTTGCGAATGGCAGCCCGCGCAGGAGTTTGTTTCGGGTGATGAAGTACGGATAAACGCGGGTTGATCTGCAGCTCGCTTCACCCCACCGCCAGTGGTCGCGGGGCGGCCTTGACCATCGCAGAGGTTAAATTTAGCCACAAACAGCTGCTTCCCTAAGCGATGGATATGCGCGATGCTGGCCTTGTTGTTCGCAATATCATCGTGCTCAATGTGTTGCTCAATCGCCCCTGTTTCGGGGTAGTTTGCAGGGCACGCAGCATAGGCCGGACTGGCGAAAATCGCGAGACTGAGCAAGGTGCGTGAGGATAATAATGTCAGAGGCTGTATGAGGGGAGCACAAGCCCCTTTGAGTGATGGGATTTCCATATCACTTTCCTTTTTACACAATAACTTACTTGTCAAAAATGGCGATTATTTATCAGCAGTATTGATAAATCCGGGTAATTGCTCGAATCTTTCTAACCAAGTTGCAGTGTTAGTAAAGTCGGCCAATGGAAAACCTGCTTTTACTGCTAATGCTAAATAGCTGTAAATAGCTACATCTGCGATGGTTGGGAAGTTACCAACGAGCCATTGATTATTTTTAAGGTTTTGATCCAGAAAAGAAAAAACGGCGGTAGTTCGGTGGTATGCGAGCTCTAAATCTCCACTCTTACCGAGTGCTTTTATACCTCGATACAAATTTGGCCCTTGGCAAATTTCTCCAGCGGATAAAGCCAAAAAGCGTTGGATCTTAGCTTGTTGCTCTGGAGCTTGAGGATACCAAGTGTGGTCAGGATCATAGCGTAGTGCGAGATAGGCTAAGATAGCGTGTGAATCACTTAGTACTAGTTGTTCGTCGACTAGCACCGGAACTTGACCTAGCGCATTAAGTGATAGGAATTCGGCGGATTTTTGTTGTCCGGACTTTAGATCCAACAATACCATTGCTATATCTAACTTAAGCATGGACGCCAGACACATTACCTTGTGGCAATGACCTGACATTGGATGATAATACAGTTGAAGATTACTCATAATAAACAGCTAGTAGCTCCCAATTTGGTGACGGCGGGGGGTATTTAAGCCTAAAATGGCAAAATGATAAACGCACACATCATAAACACATTGTTTACAGCCTGTTTATAATATGGAGTTAATTAGTGGACACGCTTGATGGGTTTAGAGCCGTAATGGCTGTTGCTGAGACTGGTTCATTTACTGCGGCAGCGCTTAGATTAGGGCTATCTAAAGCCGTGATCAGTAAATATATCAACAATGTTGAGTCTCAGTTCGCAACTAAAATTTTTACTCGTACTACACGTAAAGTGTCATTAACGCGAGCGGGTAGAAAGCTATATCAGACTATAGTCCATATTTTGGATGAATATTCTTGTTTGATCGATCAGGTGCAAGAAGAACGCTCTCAGCACTCTGGGTTACTACGCATCACCACATCGGTGACTTTCGGGGAACAATTACTGGCACCTAAACTGCCTCAATTTATAAGCCTATTTCCAAATATTCAGTTAGAGATTGAACTTAGCAATCGTAAAGTGGATTTAATTGCTGAAAATTTTGACTTAGCATTACGTGTTGGCAGTGTTGGAGTGCAAGATTTTGTTGCAACGCCTATCCGCCATTTTACCATGTTGTTTTGTGCCAGTAAGTTGTACTTAGAGCATCATGGCGTACCTCACTCGTTTGCTGAACTTGCTCAGCATAAGTGGTTAATAGATAACAATGTCGCTTTAGAGCCATGGCATGATCAAGGCTTATCCTATAGCTGGTTGAAAAGTCTGCGAGCCAACATAACGCAAGTAAACAGTCCAGCCGTAATTAAAAGTCTAGTTTTGGCCAATCAAGGGGTTGCCTTATTACCAGAGTTTTTAGTGCTTGATGAGATCCGCAATGGTCAGATCCAAGTCCTCATGCCAGAATTGCCTGCACGTCGCTTGACTTTACACGCTATCTATCCCGAGAGTCGCTATGTTCCTGAAAAATCGAGAGTCTTTATTGAATTTTTAAAGTCACAGTTTTGTGAAACCAACATATACCAGTAATTTGGTGTAGGCAAAGCTCATCAGGAACAACGAAACCTTGAGATGCTTTCTCAGGTAGGCGAAGGACACGCGATAGGGTAAAGTACAGATAGAAAATAACTGACTTAAAGGTTTGGTGATGTTTAGCTTAGCGCCCGAATTAGAAAGAGATTGCATCGTGTTGGCGGATTGGCCGTTGTGTCGCGTATTGCTCATGAATGACAGCCAGTATCCTTGGTTTATCCTCGTGCCGCGCGTGAATAACGTTAAAGAAATTATAGATTTAAGTGATGATCAGCAACTCCAGTTGTGGCAAGAGTCAAGCACCTTAAGCCACATGCTGCGTGACGTTTTCATCCCTGATAAGCTCAATGTTGCGGCGCTTGGCAATATGGTACCGCAGCTTCATGTTCATCATATTGCGCGCTTCAAACAAGATAAAGCGTGGCCAAAGCCGGTGTGGGGACAATTCCCCGCAGTACCGTATGACGCTGAACAACTGCGAATTTTAAAATCTCAGCTATCCTTGTGAGCAAACCTAAAACTGAACTTCACTCATCACTAAGGAACCTAACATATTTGAGCAAATCGGTACTGTTATTTTGCGCTGGGTATTACGCACACCAACCGAGCCCGTTTATAAAGCGTCTTTCGATAAAAGCGCACTTTAGTGTTGGTTGCCGCAATTTGGTTTTGTTGGTGTGATTGCTTTGGTTTTGTTGATGTGATTGATAGTCCAATGCTGGCGGTTTAAAAAGCCACTTATAAATGTCTTGGTAAATAAAAACCGAGTAAGCTGATTAAACCTGCTTACTCGGCTGCTGTGTTTAATAAGCCACAAGTTGTGGCTTTATGCTAAAGCCTGAGTTTAAAGTCCTAACACTGCTTTACCTTGTTTAAAGGTAACGTCAACTGGGATATTGGCTTTTGCTAATTTCTCCAAGTCTTGTGCCAGTTCAGCTTTGATATCGCCATGGGTTGCAAGTAGTGCAGAAACACGCTCGTAGTCGCCATCACCTTGAATGGTCAAAATCAGGTTAGATAGGTTTGCCATAGCCGTAGCCATTTTTTTCATATTTACTTCATATAGGCCTTGTGCATTGCGGGCAAACGCACCTTGTTCTTGGAAGTAGTTAAAACGGATCATATTGGCTTTGCCATGCGCACTTGATGCACCAAAACGTACCGAGCGGAAGATCCCAGCCATAAAGGTAATGTAGTAATCTTCCAGCGTGCCTTCAGTGATCTCGCCTTTTTTCAGAAGTTGCTCAACCATGTACAAGCCAAGGATGTCGGCTTTGCCTTCTTCAAGGGCACTGGCGTGCTCTTGTAACGACTGACGAACCGTACCTTTGTTATTGATGGTGTTTTTAATTCCTAGCCCGTGTGCCACTTCATGGAACATGGTATTGGCAAAGAACGCCTCAAAGGTAATGTGCTTACGTTGCTCAGGAACAATTAATTGTTCGGCAATTGGCAGCATGATTTTGTCAAACTTAGCCTGCATGGCGTTTTTCAGCTGTAGGCGGCGTGTGCCTTTTTCTAACTGGACTTGCTCATCATTCGGTAAGTTGATGGCGATAGTTTTACTACCTGCATTAGAGTGGCCTGCGTAGTAAATTACATCATACGCATTGAGGTCAGCGTCTGAGCCTGGTACTTCTTGTTTGTATTCAGCGGCAACCGGTAAGTCTTTTTGTAATTCAGGTAAGAAAGCGGCGAATTTAGCAAGGCGTGCACTCCAAGCTTGATCTTTAACTAACACGTACGATTCAAACGCTGCGCGGTATCCAAACAGCTGATCTTCATACGTTTCAATCGGGCCAATCACCACATCAATTGGGTTATTTTTCATGTCCATCCAAGCGAAGTCAGAGGCTTGGTAGCTGTTGTTAACCAACGCGTCGGCACGTAAGTTGAGGTAGTTGG
This sequence comes from Pseudoalteromonas fenneropenaei, assembly GCF_042643375.1. NCBI lineage: Bacteria > Pseudomonadati > Pseudomonadota > Gammaproteobacteria > Alteromonadales > Pseudoalteromonadaceae > Pseudoalteromonas > Pseudoalteromonas fenneropenaei. Next base: position 251,719 of record NZ_JBHRSD010000001.1, on the reverse strand, counting down.
CAAACTCTTGATCTTCAGCCAATAAACTCGCTTCACGGAGTAAAGTCGCAGTGGCATCAATGTGTTGTTGGTATTCGTCTGAGTAAGGAATGCTATAAAGCTTGCCTGCTTTATCACGGCGGATCACCGAATATAAGCCATTTTTGTCTTTGACTTCAGCGCTGTTTAGCTCTTCTTTAGTCATATCGGCTGGGTAAAACTCGGCGCCTAGTGCTTTGTCAGTAAAGCCAGATAAAAACACTTTGTCGCCGTTTAATCTATCCCATGGGCCATAGTTAATATCAGCAAACTGACGTACTTTCGGGTCGCTAATTCGGCTGAGGAAAGTGTCTTTGTCCATGCCAAATGCTTGTTTCCAGAATAACTCGTCCATTAATTTCGAGGCATCGATCAATTTGGCGATCAGTTGTTTTTGCTTATCGCTTAAATGAGACAGGTCTGAGGTGAGGGTAACTTCAGTGTAAATATCTAAACGTGCTGCATCGGTATCAATGAGTTGATAGTTCATGGTGCTGCTCGCGGCTGAGTCTGTAGTTTGTGTTGTATTATTAGTGTCTGGTTTGCTGCAGGCGGCTAGGCCAACTACGCTGGCAAGTAATACTGCCTGACTTAGGTTAGAAAGTTTCATTGTGTTCCCACGCTGGATTTACTTGTTATTGTGGGCAACACCTTAGCGTATTTTCGTGGCTTTTTCCGCCTCTATTTATGCTTTACTTTGAATTTTCTCGGATAAAAATAAAAGCAGAATATTTTTCTCACTTTTCTTAACTTTATCCGAATGTTAGACAATACTAAAGCTATAAAAACAAATCTTCACTGATCACGACTTGTGGTACAGCAGTGTATAAAATTCGAAGGATCTTTGCCTATGTCAACTGAAAATGCGTTATTGACCATACTCATCGACCGTATTAACAACGATACGCTCGTACTGCCTACGCTGCCGGAGATTGCCGTCAGGGTTCGTCAAGCAGCGGATGATCCTGAGGTTAACTTGATGCAAATGGCGGATGTCATATCCCATGACCCAGCTCTCGCGGCGCGTATGATTAAAGTAGCCAACAGTGCGTTTATGGGTCGTACTGTGAAGGTGAATACCTTAAACCAAGCCGTGACGCGAATTGGCTTGCGGCAAATTAAAAACATCGCCACGGCCATGGCGATGGAGCAGCTGTTCGTGTCGCACAATAAGCTTATTAAAACTTATATGGACAAAGCCTGGGAAAAAACCCTGAAAGTGGCGTGTCAGGCTATTACGGTGATGGATTTTTATTTGCGGGTGAATAAACATACTTCAATGAATAAAGACACCATTACTTTGGCATCTTTGGTGTTTAACATTGGTGTGTTACCAATTTTAACTGAAGCGGAGCGCCATCCTGAAGTTTTTGCCAATCCCAGTTTCCTTGCTCACGCCATTCAAAAATTGGCGGGCAAAATTGGTGGCGCAATTATGCGCGAATGGGATTTTACCGATGAGTTTGTTGAAGTGGCAGAAAGTTGGTCGAACCCCAATTACAAACCAGAACACGTTTGTTATGTGGACTTTATTCGGGTCGGCGCCATCATTGAAGGTATTTTACAAGTTTCAGATAAAACGGCGGCGCTGCAGGTATACGTTGATAAAGGGGTGCTACGTTCTTTAGAAATGTTTGAAGACGACAGCTACCACGATATTCTTGAAGACGTTAAGACCATGTTTTTATAACACTTGGGATTTAAAGGACATAGAACGGGAGTCTAAGCTCCCGTTTTTTTGTAACTGAAGTTGCAGCGGTGTTGGCTGCGTTCGCTTACCCAATCACATGGCATAGCTAAGCTCATGGGGGGCTTACTTGCGCCTACCTGTAACGCCAAGTTATGTAGGTATAGTTTATTCCGGTTCGCCGAGTCCGGCGAGCAAGTCGGTGAGCAGCGCTTTGATCTCTTCGCTAACCAAAATGAAGTCAGCGTCGATTTTCACCGCCATATCTTCTTTTGGTATGTCGGCATTTTGCTCGCGTAAAGTTTCAGCGTAATTGAGGCGTTTCAATGTGCCATCATTTTGCAGCACAAACTTAACGCGCTCGCGCCAGTCGATGGCAAGCTTAGTCACCAATTTACCGTTGGCAAGATGTTGTTGGATCTCGTCACTGGATAAATCGAATTGTTTGAATTTGACTTGTGCGCCACTTTCGTCCGGCTCTTGTAGCTCCGCATCCAAACCTAAGGCAAAGCCTTCTGGCGGTGTGAACTTAGTTAACCAGTCGGTTAAATGTACGGTTAAATCGTAGTTTGCAAAAGCAGGAACGACAGGCAAAGTACCTAGTGATTTACGTAGTAAAGCCAGTAACTCTTCAGCTTTATTGAAACTACCGCTGTTAACTATGACCCAACCATTTTCAGTATCGATAAAGGCAAACTGCAGGCTCGATTTCTTAAAAGCCTGAGGCAACAGGGTAGTGAGCAAGTTCTCTTTTAGTTCGTCCTTTTCTTTTTTCTTAACTGGACGTTGTTCTTCGCGCTCAATTTGTTCAATTTTTTCAGCCAATAAGTCGTTTACGACTGAAGCGGGTAAGACTTTTTCTTCCCGTTTGGCACAAACCAAAATACAGTTTTGAGAGAAGTGAGCCAAAGTTTGACCGTGTTTTCCAAGCGCGTTAGTCCAACCAAATGAACTCAGTTCTTGGCTGGCACATGGACGGAAAATATCTTGGCTTAGTGCTTGTTCGAAGTCACTTTGTTCATAAGCCACGTCTTGTTTAAAACGATAACAGATCAGGTTACTAAACCACATTAATGTCTATCCTCTGCGAAGTGAGGGGCAATCATAACAAGAATACTGACCCAAAAGCGACCCTAGGATAATTTTCCCCGAAACTGACAAATAGCCGTGACCTTTGCCTGTGACTCATAATACCATTGGCACATTACTCAGAATGGAGATGTATTGAGCATGGCGAAGGGGCAATCACAAAAGCGTGACTGGTTGTTTATTTTCTTAAAAGGTGCAGGCATGGGGGCGGCGGATGTCGTACCGGGTGTCTCTGGTGGCACCATAGCTTTTATCACGGGGATTTATGCCCGCTTATTGGGGGCTATTCAAAACGTCAATATGACTGCGCTCTCGATTTTGATGAAGCAAGGTGTACGCCCTGCATGGCAATATATTGATGGCTTCTTTTTACTGTGTTTATTTTCAGGCTTGTTAACTAGCGCGGCGTCGTTAGCAAAACTCATCACTTATTTGCTTGAGCATCATCAGACCTTAGTGTGGTCGTTCTTTTTTGGATTGATAGTCGCATCATTTTGGCATGTCGCCAAACAAGTAAAGCGCTGGAGCTTACCTGTAGTGTTAAGTTGCGTATTAGGTGCAGCGATTGCGTTTGCGATAACATCGTTGGCACCAACTGAAGCAAACCCACAAACTTGGTTTTATTTTGTGGCGGGAGCAATTGCAATTTGCGCAATGATACTGCCCGGGATCTCAGGCAGCTTTATTTTGCTGTTAATGGGCATGTACGGGCATGTGTTGGCTGCTGTGAACCGTTTGGATGTGGCACTTTTGGCGTTGTTTCTGCTGGGCTGTGTAATTGGTTTAATGGCATTCTCACGATTTTTATCTTGGTTATTAAAAGCTTATGAGCAGGTGACGTTTGCTTTGCTATCAGGCTTTTTGATTGGCTCGTTGAATTTGCTGTGGCCGTGGAAAGAAGTCATTAGTACATACGTCAATAGTCATGGTGTTACCAAGCCGTTAATGCAAGAAAACATTCTGCCGAGTACCTTTCTTGCTCAAACCGGGCAAAACCCTAATACTTTAATCTGTATTGGCTTGGCGTTATTTGGCTTTGTGCTCATTATATTGGTTGAAAAATTGACAGCTACGAAATAAGGCGCGTTCAGCGCCTTTTTCTTGCTTAAAATTCAAAAATCTGATTTTCTTCATCTAAGTCTCTTTAATCAATTAAAAAAGCTGTGCTAAGTTATTAGGGTGTGTTGAATTTTTTCGTGAGAAAAGTGGTTTGATCAACATGCCAAAAGAAGCAAACTTTGCACCTATAATAAGGAACTCTCCATGCGTTATTTGCGCACCTTAAAGATACTGCTGTCTGGCTTGGCACTCAGTGTGACACCTGAGGTTTGGGCATCGTCAGGCGCTGCGGATTTAACTCATTCCGCAATTGGTTATATCTCCTTGGCTATATTCTGTTTTGCTTACGTTCTGGTGATGGCGGAAGAGCGATTGCATATGCGCAAATCTAAGCCGGTGTTAGTGGCAGCAGGTATTATTTGGGCATTAATTGGTTATTACAACGCAACGCATGGACTAGGTGAGCAAACCCAAGATGCGTTTCGCCATAACCTGCTAGAATTTGCCGAGTTGATGCTGTTCCTACTGGTGGCGATGACTTATATCAATGCCATGGAGGAGCGAGGTATATTCGACGCACTACGAGTTTGGATGGTAAAAAAAGGTTTTAGTTATCGCACCTTATTTTGGATAACGGGCTTTTTAGCGTTTTTCATTTCACCCATAGCCGATAACTTGACGACCGCCTTGTTGATGTGTGCGGTGGTGATGAAAGTAGCGGAAGGTGACCGCCGTTTTATCAATTTATCTTGTATTAATATTGTTATTGCGGCTAACGCAGGCGGTGCATTCAGCCCGTTTGGCGATATTACCACCCTAATGGTCTGGCAGGCCGGAAAAGTCGAGTTTATGGAGTTCTTCGCGTTATTTATTCCCTCGTTAGTGAACTACGTGGTGCCTGCGTTTGCGATGAGCTTGTATATCAAAAATCAGCGCCCTGATTCGGTTGTTGAGGAGTTTGATTTAAAACGCGGTGCGCGCCGTATTCTGATGCTGTTCTTATTTACCGTCGGTACGGCGGTAGCAGGCCATACCTTCCTACATTTACCGCCAGTGATGGGGATGATGATGGGTCTCGGCTATTTGCAGTTTTTCGGTTATTACCTACGCGTAACTCACCACAAAAGTATTGAACACGCTAAGATTAAAGCAGGCAAACTGACTGATGAAGAGAAGTTAGAACGTATGGGTTCCATGGTGCCGTTTGATGTATTTGCTAAGGTATCGCGCGCGGAATGGGATACCTTGCTGTTTTTCTACGGCATTGTAATGTGTGTAGGTGGTTTGGGCTTTATGGGCTATTTGGCGTTAATGTCGGAAGCTTTATACGGTAGCTGGACTGCCACCTCTGCGAATATATTTTTAGGTATTGTATCGGCTGTGATAGACAACATTCCGGTGATGTTTGCGGTGTTGTCGATGGACCCAAGTATGTCACAAGGGCAATGGTTACTAATCACCTTAACCGCTGGGGTAGGTGGTAGTTTATTGTCAATTGGCTCGGCTGCGGGTGTAGCATTAATGGGACAAGCTCGTGGTTATTATACTTTCTTCGGTCACCTAAAATGGTCGCCCATTATTGCCTTGGGTTATGTGGCTAGTGTGCTGTGCCATATGTGGCTAAATGCCCACTTGTTCTAAACCCTCATTGCGACATAAAAAGGCGACTTAGGTCGCCTTTTTGCTGTGTTTATATATGACCGTGTTAAGCGGATTTCGGTTTAGATTGCCGTTGGTTTTATTCGTAGTCTAGGTTGTTAAGTACTTCTCGACCAGTTGGCATGCGGCGTAGCTTAGGCGAGATCTCCTTTGAGTGCACTACGATGGGCTTTCAGCCAAAAGCTGGCTACGGGCTTGTGGTCTTGCACTGTCGCGTTTAATGCGGTTGCAACGACGTTTCCCGCAATTTCGCCAAGCATCACCATGTGCTGTTGCTGTTCAACGGCCTCGACTGCAGCCAAACCAAGCTTTGATGCTAGCAGGCGGTCGTTTACAACGGGGCTGCCACCGCGTTGAATATGACCAAGTATACACACCGCACTGTCAATAGCAGCGCGCTCTTTTAGCGCTTTTTGTAACGCACTAGCGCCACCAGGCCAGAGATTTTCCGCACAAACTATTAGGTAACTGCCGTGACGAACTTGCTGTTGTTGCGTGATGGCCGTGGTTAATTCAGATAGGATGGCGTCATGCTGTGGTGGCTGACAATTCTCAAATGATAAAATCGCCTCAGCGCCCGTTGCCAGTCCAACCGCAAACGCAATATGACCGCTGTGACGGCCCATAACTTCAACAATAAAGACTCGCTCAAAGGCATTGGCGGTATCGCGAATTTTGTCTATCGCGCTGGCTGCGGTTTGGACTGCGGTGGCAAAGCCGATGGTGGCATCACAATGGGCTAAGTCATTGTCGATAGTGCCAGGTAAGCCAATCAATTGACCTCGCCACTCTTTTTCTAGCTCCAACATACCTCGAAAAGAACCATCTCCGCCTACCACAATTAAGGCGTCTATGTCGTGTTTATAAAGAGTGTTGGCTGCCTGCTTAACGCCATCGGAGGTCAGCATGGCCTTACAACGTGCGCTTTTAAGTAAGGTGCCACCTTGCTGCAGGGTTGGGTTCACTAACCTAGGGGTTAGTTCGCACCACTCATCATCAATTAAGCCATTGTAGCCATGGAAGAAGCCAATACAGCTATAGCCAGAACTGTGGCACGCAAGCGTGATAGCACGAATGGCGGCATTCATGCCCGGCGCGTCACCACCACTGGTTAGCACCGCAATTTTGGGTCTTTTTAGTTGCATTATGGGATTTCTACGTATGATTTAGGTATGTATTTAGCCTAAGCCAAATTACACCGCTATGCATCACGACGCGTGGTTAAAATGCGATATATATCAAGTTCGGCGTAAAAAATTGTGATGTGTGGTTAAAGGTAAAGAAAAAGGCTTCCGGAGAAGCCTTTTATTGACCAAGTAACTTATCTATTTCTGCTTTTTGGGCAGTAGGTAAGTTCTCAACAACGATCTGATAAGACCTATCGATCATCGCTTTGATTTCGTCCGCTGGTACTGAACCGTCCAGATAAATGGTGTTCCATAAACGCTTATTCATGTGATAACCAGGCACAATAGAGGGGTATTGTTCACGCAGCTCTAATGCTTCGTCTGGATCACATTTAACGTTGAGCCACCAAATCGGTTCTCCGTTTGCGTTGGTTTGCCCTTCTTTTCCTTCGTAAAGGGTGGCAAACATTTTATGCTGCACTTTGTAGACATCAGTTTCTTGTGCAAATGGCTTAGTGATAAGGGTTGCAGGCTTGCTCTGCAAATATTCATGTACGCTTTTCTGATCCATAGCCCGTGTCCTTTAAGTCACTTATTGATTACTACGACAATATTGTAATTCTAGCAGTATTTGCGAGAATTCTATAATTAGAACTCAGCAAAAACTATCAGAAACACAAGCTGTGATGCTTGTTCTATTACCTTTTTACCATGTTTCAAAGCTAACCAGTTGAATATAATTCAATTTAAGGTTTCTTTTGGAACATATTTCTACCTATTAATGCTGTATGTTGTGCATTTTCAATAAGGGTAACACTGGATTACCACTCATTTGCAGGCAAAATAGGCTGGGGTGCTATTAAAGTAAATAATACAAAATAATGCAACAATAAAGTGTGGTTTGTCTGTTTTTTGATCGTATGCTAGCATTTGCGCCCAGTTTTTATGGGGAAGTCTTGCCGGGGGGTTAATCTTGTTTGTTAGTTTGTCATTACTTTGTACCATACTGTTGTTTGTTTTGACCACCATTGATGGTATGCCAAGAAAACGCTGGATGGCTTTTGCTGCGCTATCCGGTCCTGTTGCTGTAGTACTTTACTCCGTCCATTTACGCCGTGCTTGGATGCGTACACTTGGGTTTGGACAACGTCGTTGGTTTGCTTAAGCAAAATCACTGTGCAAGACTTTCAGTGTTGGCTTACGTTTTTGCTGTTTTAGAAAAACTGTAAACTCTTCATAAGATAACGGCTTAGAGTAATAATAACCTTGTATTGTTTGGCAATTCAGCGATTTTAAAAACGCCAGCTGCTCTTCGCGTTCAACCCCTTCTGCCACCACGTGTAAATCTAAGTTGTGGGCGATGGTGACGATGGAATCCACCATATTGCGACCACGCTCGTTATGCATATCATCAATAAAGGCTTTATCTACTTTTAAGGTATTTAAAGGGAATTGCTTAAGGTAGGCCAAAGATGAGTACCCGGTGCCAAAATCATCCATAGCTAAATGGATACCTCTAGCGCTAAGAGAGCGCATAATCGCGATGGCTTCTTGAGGGTCGTCCATTACCGTGCCTTCGGTGATCTCTAACTCCAAAAAGTACGAGGGAAGTTGATTTTTTTGCAAGATCACGTCAATACGGGTAGTGAGATCAGGTAAACTAAATTGTTTTGCTGATAAATTCACCGCAACTCGCCCTTCAAATAAGCCCGCGTCTATCCAACTCTTCACATCTTGGCATGCTTTGTCGAGTACGACTTCACCAATTTCAATAATTTGCCCTGTTTCTTCCGCAATAGGAATAAACACATTCGGTGGAATAATACCTTTCTTTGGTGTGATAAAACGCACCAACGCTTCCATGCCCACCAAAGCACCGCTGATAATGTCCATTTTTGGCTGATAATAAACAACAAAATGGTCTTCTTTGAGCCCAAAGCGCATGAGATTTTCGATTTGCAGGCGTTTTACAGCCTGTTCGTTCATGCTGTCGTTAAAGAACAAATAATGGTTACTCTTTTGCTTGGCATGATACATGGCAGTATCGGCATTTTTTAGCAGTAACTCTGGGGTATTACCGTCTTCTGGAAACAGCACAATACCGACCGAGGACGTGATCACCAGTTCGTGATTGGCGAGTTTAAAAGGGGTCGCGATGGCGGCGAGAAACTGCTTGGCGGTACGGGTAATGGTATGAATGTCATTAGTACCAGACATCACCAAAGCAAACTCGTCACCACCGAGGCGGTAGAAAGTGTCTTGCTGGCGGACGATTTTCACCAATCGCATCGCTAGTTTAGCCAGCAAACTATCACCTAATTGGTGGCCCAAGGAATCATTAATTTTTTTGAAGTTGTCGAGATCAAACACCAATAGCGCATGGTGAGTGCCTTGCTGGCTAAGCTTCTTGAGGTTAGTAAAAAACAAATTGCGGTTTGGCAGACCTGTGGTGCGGTCTCGATTTGATAAGTCATGTAGCTGCGACTCGGCTTTTTTGCGCTCGGTTAAATCTGAAAACACCACTACATAGTTACTGACTTGACCTTGGTTATTCTTGATTTCGTCTATCGTCACTTCAATCGGTAACAGCGTATTAGTGGCATTGCGTAGCTTGAGCTCTTCCTGCCAATGTTCAGTTTCTTTAAGCGCAAATTTGATTTCTTCGAGAAACTTAGCGTCGTATCCGGGTAATGCAAAGGCTTTATGCAGATATTGTTCACGAATTCCGCCAAATAGCTTCAAATAGCTAGGATTTAAGTCAACTAAGCGAAACTGGCTGTCATAAATGGCAATCGCATCACTGATAGACTCCACACATTTGGCGAATAAATTTAGCCGCTCTTCGGTGGATTTTAGGTGACTGATATCACGCACTATACCCGTCATCCGCAGTGGATTGAGATTTTCGTCTTTTTCAATGACTTTGCCTTTATCTAAAACCCAGTGCCATTCATTGAGATCATTGAGTACTCGATAACTTGCCTCAAAAAATGCGCTTTTTTCCGCAAAATGCAGCTTTAATAAGCGCTCGACCATAGGTAAATCTTGCGGGTGGATAGATTGTTGATTGGGAATAAATAAGTTACTGGCTACGGTTGAGGTTTGATAACCGCCGTTGCGTTCATGACGATTGAATTTATCGTTGATACGGACCACGGCACCGGTACGAATATTCCAGTCCCATAAGGTATCGCCACTGCCTGCTACGGTGCTTTTTAAGCGTTGTTCGGAAAGCAATAAAGTTTGATAGGCGAGTTTATGTTTGCGCAGTTGCCAGCAAAGAAATGTGATACCACACAAAAGCAGGCCAAGAATCACTAATAGCCAAATTGGCACGTCATTCGAGACGTGGCTAAAAGCATGCGCTGCAGTACTGCTCAATAAGCTGAACAGCGCAATTATGATGATAGTTGTTGTTATTTTTATTAACATATACGCAAACTCAGACATTGCCCCCCTAATCTAAATCAATGCAGGGGGCGAGTCAAAGCTTAAACGCAATAATTGGACCTTATTTAGGGGCGTGTTGACATAAAAATGTTATCACAGGCTGCTGTTCGCTAAAAAGTCGTTGAGCAAATTGCAACATATCACTAAGTGATAAGCGCTCTAGGGCTTTCACTAGTTGCTTTTGCATCGTGAAGTCATGGCCGTGACTAATAGCAAGCCATAGCCGCTGCGAGCGTAAGCGGAGATTTTTATCTTTTTCAGCCACTAGGGTATGCAAAGCTTGTTTGTGATGCAGCCATTGACCTGTGCTGCAATGGCTGAGCTTAGCCATAAACTCGTCGACAAATGCATCATGTTCGGCAAGCAGTTGATTAGCCGAAAAACGCGGCGACTGAATGTAAAATGCGACACCTGCGCGGGTGTTGAATGGCGCATAACCCGAGCCAACCAAATAGCCAAGTTGTTTTTCGGTGCGCAGAGTTTCAAAGTAATCTTGGCTTAGCAGCTGGTTTAAGCACATAAAACGGATTTTTTCATCAGGCGCTTCATGCTGCGCCTGATAATAACGAACAAAGGCATCATCACTGGCGCCATGTTCGACAATCTGCTGCTCTGATTGCAAAGGTACTTCTAAAGGACGTGAAAGATCTTCGAGGATCTGCGCGTTAGCAAAGTCGTATTGAAGTTTTTCTTTTAACGCCACACCATGCTGTTGTTGCCAATTGCCGTGCAAAAAAGCTTTGATATGGACACGTTTAAAAAACGCTTCACGAAAACGTACGAACTCGTTGTAAGTTGTTGATTTTAGAGCGTCTGCTAAGGTGTTTGGGGTTGGGTTCCATGGCATTAAACGCGCGCCCAGCAAACTAAATAATTCACCTACTGGCTTATTTTGATTGTGGGCTTTCCAATGCCGTACTAACTGCTTTTTATACTCAGCAAAACGTTTTGGACAGATTGGCATGCTTAGCATTGCTTGCACCAAAGACTCTATCAGTTGCATCTGACTTGCCGACAAGCCAGAAGTATGGAGCGTCAGACCCCCTTGATGAGAAGTTAGATGATAGTTTAAGCCAGCGAGTTCAGCAGGGTAAAATTGCTCTGCGACACTGTCCATAAACAGATCTGCGAATAACCGTGTCATCGCGATATGTTGATGGCTTTTAATCGCTTCGACCGAGTCTATCTCAAGATAAAAGTGCCCTTTGGCAACGCGAAACTTGCTGTCTTGCTTAAACCAAAACTGAAAGCCAGGTTGGTCGTGCAATAAATGTGGGTTTTTGTTTCGCGACTCAACGCTAAGCAAGGGGTTATCGTCATTTAAATATGGATTGGTTGACGGCAGTCGCATATGGTCAAGCGGGGTGGTGATGGCATTTAATGTATCAAGCCAATCTTGTTCGAGTTTTTCAACTTGATAAGGGGTTTGATACCATTTCGCTTGTTGGCTGACCGCGACGTTGGGGTGAATGAGCGTTAAGCGCATATTGTTAGCATTAAAGTAGCTAAGTAGTTCAGCAAATTCATCCGTTTCAAAACCCGCCATAACATAATCACCATAGATGTAATCTGCTGGACTAAAATGATGCATGTTGTTGCTCAATCCACATACCCAATCTAGTAATCGTGGCGGCTCTTGATTGTCAAAGGCAATGTCTAACAGCTTTTGCTTGTCGCGATAAAGGCGCGGTAATTGATCCGGATGAAGACGGATAAGCGCTAAGTACTCAAACACCATTTCAACGATATCTTCGTAGTAATCAATCCCTTCGTCTGTGAGGGCGATGCTGATATTGAAATCTTTGAAATTACTGCCACTGACACCACCACCCGCTGATAACGCGTTGATCCAGCCTTGGCTTTTAAGAATCGAATAAAGCGAGCCTTCGCCTTCATAGCCAATTAGATGGGCAAGGAAATTGGTCAGTTTACGTTTATAGTTGTCGCGTTTATTTGGTAGCGCAAAGCTGACAATCAGCTTTTGCATCGGTTTACGCGGCTCGATATGGATCAGCTGACGCAAATCCTCAGGTCGATATAGCGGCACCGCAATCGCGGCTTTACGTTGTTTTGAACCTCGTATCGCGGAAAAATGTGTAGTGACACAGTGCGCTAGTTCGTCGAGAGATTGAGGCCCACACACGACGAGTGTCATCCATTGCGCTTGGTAGTGCTGCTCAAAAAAGGCTCGAATTTCTGTCGCGATATTGCCTTCTTTGTCGCTCAGCGTGTCCTGATTGCCAACCGAAAACTTAGCAAAGGGGTGTAGCGGGTTAATGGTTTCTTTGTGAACTTGATAGATGCGGCGGCTATCATCTTTGATTTTCATCTTAAATTCCGCGTCTATCGCTTTACGCTCTTTTTTAGTGTCTTTTTGGCTCAGCAATGGCGTGGTAAATAACTGACTGAATTGCGCTAAACCATCGAATAAGGCGCTGGCTTGAATATCAAAAAAATAGCTGCTGTGTTCACTGCCAGTCCAAGCATTACTATGCCCCCCATGTTGACTAACAAAACGGGAGAATGCACCTGACTCCGGCTGTGCTTCAGTGCCAAGAAATAACATATGCTCGAGGAAGTGCGCCATGCCTTCACGGTGATTCGGATCATCAAAGTGCCCAACATTTACAGTCAGCGCAGCGGCGCTTAGCTGCGAGCTTTCGTCTTGGGCAAGTAACACTCTTAGACCATTGTCGAGTGTGAGTTGGCGATATCGCCGACTATCATTAGTACTGACTTTCAATGGTGCTCCAATTCAATCAAACGCAAGCTAAATAAAGCATAAACGATAGGAAGTTGCTAAATCTCTTCCGTGTAATTTTGGTTTGTTTTAATATAGCGAACAAATTGGTGGTTAAGCTACTGAAAAGGTCCATAAACCTGCATTTTTGCTGGAGAGCTATGAAAACCATAATCATTATGCGCCACGGTGAGGCGGAGCCGCTCTGCCAACAGGATGAGTTAAGAACGCTGACCAACACAGGAAAAGCGGAGGCTAGAGCGATGGGAGTGTGGCTCAGCAAACAGCCATTTCAACCTGATGCGGCCTTGATTAGTCCTTATACACGCGCTCAGCAAACGGCTGCTGAAGTGTTGGCATGTAATCCAGTTCGTTACCAAGAAACTTGTAAAGACATTATTCCCAGTGGCAATGCCAGCGTGGCGATTGACTACCTTGAAACGTTGATTTCTATGCAGCCGCAATGTCAATCTTGGTTGCTGGTTTCACATATGCCAATTGTCAGTTATCTGGTCGATCAACTTTGCCCAGGCGAGTTGCCGATTTTTCAACCGGCTGCAGCGGCGATTATTGAATATCATGAAACAACTCGCCAAGCAGTATTACTTACCTTAAAAGTGCCGAGCCAAGTCTGCAACTAACCTGGCTTTTGCAGCTTAATAATGAAGTCGCATAAGCGCAAAACGCGTTTTTTGCATTTATTAAAGGCGCTGTTTACATTTTTATATATTTGAAAAGCTTTATCAATCAATCTGTTAATCGACTCTTTCACTTGGTTTTAAGTCTGCTACTTTGATTAGTTTCAAATACAGTTACACTAAACAATAGGTTTTATTGATTGGGTATCTGAGTGTGACTTATCGTAGCAAAGGATTGGGGATTATCGCGAGTTTGTTGCTCACTTTATTGGCTGTCACAGCTGTGTCTCAGGCTGCAACAATACCAACCCTAGACGATAAGACTAAAACTTTAGTGCAAACGGTAGAGTTTATTGTGGGCGACCTGTCTCTGTCGGAATTTGAACGGCAACGTAAGGTGCTCGATTTAATCGCACAAACCCATCTGCCCCAAGGGGAGTTGTTTGTCTACGATACCCAAGGGAAAATGATCCTTTATCCGCAGCATCCTGAGTTGAATGGCAGGATACTGACCTCTCATGCCAACCCGGTCGTGGCTGACTCATTTCGCAACTTAGTGAAAAGTGCCTACGCGATGGGAGAGGCCGTGGTGACTTACCATTGGCAACCATCCTCATCACATCAAATCGAAACTCACACCGCCTACATTCGCCGTTTAGATAACTGGAATTGGGTATTAGCAGCTTCATCGCCGCAGTCAATTACAGAAATTGAAGCAACGACATCTTGGTGGCTAGTCGCATTGGTGGTGTTTGGTGGTGTAATGACACTGCTACTTGCCATAGTGTTTAGTCCAATCTTTGTGCTACCACAGCGTTTTCGTACCGTTTTTAAACGAGGTTAATTGCCACAAACACACCAGCTAAGGTTATTTGCATCGCAGTTGCCTCCCTCACCACATTACGGCTGATTGTACGCATGCCTGTGCTGCATAGTTTGCGGATTGCCTTTATAGTCGCGCTACAAGGTTCTACTTCAACCCCTTTCGGTTTTCGTGTTTTAAGCCAAGATACAATTCATCATCTAAAATTTTTATCATTAAAATAGTCTCGAATAGATGAGCTGCCTCAGACTCAAATAGCAACTTAAATTACTGGGGAATTGGTCGAGGTGTTTTTTGTAAAGCGTTACTTTGTTGTCATTTTGGATTCGGAAGTGGTTTTTACATTTGTAACTTTAATCGGGAAAGTAACGCAATTACTGCAATAAAACGCGCAAAATGAGTAAGGACAAATGTCCGGTTTGTGGCGAAACTTGCGGTTAAAAGTTGCAAAAAACTCAAAGCATGTCGATAAAATTTTAAAAAAACTCCAAAATTTATGTTTCTTATTGCAGCAAAATTGCTGTGAACTGCTATAATTCCCTCCCGTCACGTTCAGCCTTTTTATTCGCTTAGCACTCTCGATTTTAAGGTCCGCGTTTATTGTTATACGCGAAAAATTGAACGTATCACGCCAACGTTTTACGGCGCCCATACAACCGTTGAACAAAAGAGTGCTTCAAAAAGGTCAAATCCGAACATGAAAGCAATGAAAAGATCTACGTTAGCAACTTTAATCAATGCAACGTTGTTCTCTGCTGTAGCAGGTACTTCATTCAATGCGCTCGCTGCTGAAGGCGAACAAGCCAAAAATAATCAACTGGAAGTGATCCAGATCACTGCTCGTAAACGTGTAGAAAATGCACAAGAGGTACCAGTTTCAGTTTCTGCATTGCAAGGTGATAACCTCGATGCATATAGCTCAGCGGGTATGGATATTCGCTTTATGAATGCGAAAATTCCTAGCCTTTCAATCGAATCTTCGTTTGGTCGTACTTTCCCACGCTTCTATGTTCGTGGTTTAGGTAACACGGATTTCGACCTTAACGCGTCTCAACCGGTTTCTTTGGTAGTAGATGAAGTTGTTCAGGAAAACCCAATCCTGAAAGGTTTCCCTGTGTTTGATGTGGCACGTGTTGAAGTATTACGTGGCCCACAAGGCACATTATTCGGTCGTAATACGCCAGCAGGTTTGGTTAAGTTCGACTCAGTGAAGCCAAGACAAGAATTTGATGGCTATGGTGCGGTATCGTACGGTAGCCGTGGTGCAGTTGATTTTGAAGGTGCAGTAGGCGGTGGTTTAACTGATAAGTTATCTACCCGTGTCTCTGTACTTTGGCAAAACAAAGATGATTATGTTGATATCGTAGCGCCTGGTTTTGAACAAAAAGATGCGTTAGGCGGCTATGACGAAAAAGCGGCACGCGTGCAATTCCTCTATGAAGGCAATGACTTTACCGGTCTATTGAATTATCACGTGCGTGACCTAGACGGTAAGCCAATTGTGTTTCGTGCTAACTTAATTGAAAAAGGCAGCAATAACATTGTTGCGGGTTACGACACAGATATCGCTTATCACGATGCTGCACGTAATGCCACGCAGCAAGTTGAGTCACAAGGCGCAAGCTTAAAGCTTGAGTGGGACTTAAACGAGCACACGCTGACTTCAATCACAGGTTGGGAAAGTGCCGAAATCTACTCACGTGCTGACGTTGACGGTGGTTATGGCGCGGTGTTCCTAGGCGACAATATGTCGGGCCCAGGTTTAATTCCGTTTTCTGCAGAAAGCGCGGACGGTATTCCTGATCACGAGCAATTGACTCAAGAATTACGCTTAAGCAGTAACTTCACGGGTGATTTTAACTACCAAGTGGGTGTGTTCTTATTTGAAGAAGACTTAACCATCGAAAGCTATTCATTCGACACTCTAGCCGGTGGTGTGATGAATGGTTATGCGAAGCAAGAACAAGAGACCTCAGCTTGGGCAGTGTTTGGTTCATTCGACTTTACTTTGTCTGATGACTTAAAACTGACCACAGGTATTCGTTACTCTGACGATGAGAAAGATTTCACCGCTAAACGTACCAAAAACCCAACGCCTTGGAATGGTTCACCAGACGAAATGTCAGGCGCGGCTAACCCATCTGACAGCCACGTAAGCTGGGATGTGAGCTTAGCATATAAAGTGAACGATGACGTAAACTGGTTTGGTCGTGTTGCCAATGGCTTCCGCGCGCCAAGCATCCAAGGCCGTATCTTATTCGGTGACGTGGTTACGGTTGCAGAATCTGAAACTGTTAACTCAATTGAAACGGGTATCAAGGCGGACGTATTAGACGGTCAAGGTCGTGTTAATGCGACGGTATTCTACTTCCAAATGGATGACCAACAGCTTACTGCTGTAGGTGGCGATGCTAACTTTAACCGTTTGATCAATGCTGACAAAACGACAGGTTATGGTTTTGAACTTGATACTGAATGGGTATTAACCGAAGAGTTAAATGCTACTTTCAACTTAAGTTACAATAAAACTGAATTGAAAGATAACGATCTAGCTGTTGCTATCTGTGCTCAGTGTACAGTGCTTGATCCATTAAATGCTAACGGCCTTGCGAAGCTTGATGGCAATAGCCTACCGCACGCACCAGAGTGGATCGCAAACTTCACTCTACGTTATACCAAAGAAATGGAAGGTGGTGATTTCTTCGTTTACACCGATTGGTCATACCGTAGCGAGATTGACTTCTTCCTTTACAAGTCAGTCGAGTTTAAAGGTGATGCGTTGTTTGAAGGTGGTGTACGCGCAGGCTACAACTGGGCTTCTGGCGACAACGAATATGAAGTATCAGCCTTTGTGCGTAACTTGTTCGATGAGCAAAACGTCATTGGCGGTGTAGACTTTAACAACTTAACTGGCATGGTGAACGAAGAGCGTTATATCGGTGCTGAGTTTAAAGTGAAGTTTTTCTAAGTTCACTGAATTCAACTTAAGCTAGAAACTCTTAAAACCCGCTATTTTGGCGGGTTTTTTCATGGTAATTATAGCGATATTTGGGTTATTCATTGAACTTGCAAATATCTCTAGTGACTCAGTAGAGTAATGAAAATATGCTGAAAAACTGCTAGAGTGCGGACCTATATCTAACAAAGCGCGAAGAGCGAGGAATATAACATGGCGGGATTTTGGAACTACCGAGTAATTTTATGTGAAGGTACGGGCACTGAGCCAACTTTGTATCAAATTCATGAAGTGGAATACAACCTCAACGGTAAAGTGACGAACTGGTCAGAAACAGGCGCAGCACCAGTTGGTGAAACTGTTGAAGAACTACTAGCTGACACAGACCGTTTAAAAAGCGCTTTTAGCAAGCCAATATTGAAAGTGGTACGTCAACCGCGCGGCTATGAGCTGGTTGAAGTCGAAACGGGCGAGTTGGCGAGTGCCGAGCCACCAGCGGGTCTAAACGCGTAATGATTGAAGGAGCAAAGGGATGACACTAAAGGCAGTATTATTTGATTTTGACGGCACTTTGGTGGACTCCGAAGCCTTACATTACCACAGCTGGTGTAAGGTGCTTGCTCCTTATGGCATTGGCTATTCAGAAGCGACATTTTGTGATGAATTTTCAGGTGTGCCCACACTTGAGTCCGCCGCTATTTTAGCCAAACGCCATCAACTGCCCCGCAGTGCCGAGGCGCTGACCGACGAAAAAAATCGTTACTTTATTGAAACCGCCAAGACTATGGTGCCGAATTTAATGCCGGGTGCGAAAACTGTGTTGGCGCAGTTGCAAGGACAAGTGAGGCTTGCTTTGGTCACCGGCAGCAGTAAAGCTGAGGCCATGCCAGTACTGCAACATTATGGCTTGCTTGATTATTTTGAGACCATAGTGTGCAAAGAAGATGTCACTGCACCAAAACCTCATCCAGCGCCTTACTTACAAGCACTAGCGCGAATGCAGCTGAGCGCAGAGCAAGCGGTGGCAATTGAAGACTCGGGCACTGGGCTGCAATCAGCCTTGGCCGCAGAGCTACGTACAATAGTCATTCCAAACGCGCATTCTAAAGACCAGAACTTTAACGGTGCTTGGTATCGCGCAGTCCACCTTGAAGATGCAGTAAAGACTTTATTAGCACTCGCAAAATAACCTTGATCAGCTAGACTAAGAATGAGTTTGCTTCGGCGAGCTTAATTCTCATCAGCATTCAAGGATTGATGCAATGCGTAAACTCGTTATGTTGTCGTGCCTATGTGGCACTTGGTTATATTCATCTTCATTTTTAGTAGCCGCCAATCCATCATTTTCCCCACCTATGCAACTGGCTCAAGTCTATGCTGAGCAGTCGGTAGACAATTATTTGGTCTCGGAAAAGTTTGATGGCGTGCGCGCTTACTGGGATGGGAAACAGTTATGGACACGAGGTGGGCAGCTGATCAAAGCGCCTGCTTGGTTCACGCAACATTGGCCTGGCGAAGCACTCGACGGTGAGTTGTGGTCCGGCTATGGTGAGTTCAATGAGCTCAGTGCTTTGGTGCGCACATCACAAATCAACGAGCAAAAATGGCACAAGGTGCAGTTTTTGGTGTTTGATGCCCCATCTAAAGCGGGTAGTTTTAGTGAGCGTTACTTGTACTTTAGTCGTTTACTAAGCGACCTGAACATAAGCCATGTTAGTGCTATCCTGCAGCGGCAAGTGACGGATAAAGCTGAACTTGAGCTTTGGTTACAACAAGTTATCGCACGCGGTGGCGAAGGATTAATGCTACATCATAAAGCGGCCTTACATCGTGATGGTCGCAGTGATGCGCTGATGAAATATAAACCCTACTTAGATGCGGAAGCTGTGGTGATTGGCTACCAAGCAGGGAAAGGCAAATATCAAGGGCAAGTAGGGGCCTTGATAGTCCGAGATGCCAATGGGGTTGAATTTAAGCTCGGTTCTGGCCTAAGTGATGCAGAGCGCTTGTCACCCCCTGCGCTTGGCAGCACAGTCACTTATCGCTTTCAAGGCGTGACCAAATACGGTAAACCAAGATTTGCGCGCTATTTACGGGTGAGGGAAGCGCTATAGACGAGTGAAGAAGCAAGAAGATAAAACACAGCGAGATTTGCACGCTGTGTTTTATTCACTTTTCTGTTCAAGCTCACGGCATGCTCTTATCGCTTATAGCTCGCTATATTCAGTCAGGATTTGGGTTATCCAAGTGGTGATGCGCTCATCACTTTTATCATATTGGCTATCCTCATCTAGCGCTAAACCAACAAAGTTTGCGCCATCATCACATAGCGCTTTTGACGCTTCGAATTCATAGTCGCTGGTGTTGGGCCATTTTCCGATAAATGTCACACCTTGCGGGGCTATTTTTGCGTGTAGCATGCCTAATGCGTCTTGAAACCATTGGCCATAACCTTGCTGATCACCCATGCCAAATAGCGCGATGGTTTTACCGGACAGATTGACGCTATCAATATCGTCCCAGTGGGACTCCCAGTCTTCTTGTAGTTCACCAAAGTCCCAAGTCGAGATCCCGAAGATCAACAGGTCAAAATCTGCTGCTAACTGTAATGGTTGGTCTTTAATATTGTGTAGGGTAATGAGTTCATCACCGATAATATCGCGGATCTTTTCGGCTGCCATTTCGGTATAACAGGTGGTTGAGCCGTAAAATAAGCCAATTCTCATGATGTTTATCACTTTCGCTGAGACTGATATGATTGGGGGCAGAGTCTACCTGATGAAGGCAAAATTTGAAACATGAGACCTGAGAATGACTCAGTCATGACGCGGCCCGCCAGTGTCAACGCACAACCGGACAACGAAACCTTGCTAGAAGCATTTCTTGACAATTTATATCTCGAGCAAGGTTTGAGCGAAAACACCTTAGCGTCTTATCGCAGTGATTTATTAAAATTTCAGGCGTTTTTAGGCGAAGGGCTGTTTTGGGATGTCACCCATGAAACAGTAGAAAGCTATTTAGCTGCGCGTATCGATGCAGGATTAAAATCTCGCAGTACCGCCCGTGCACTCAGTGCGATGAAACGATTTTACCAATTTTTGCAACGTGATTACGGGTTGCCTGCATCGCCACTTGTTCATATTGAGCAGCCTAAACTTGCACAATCATTACCCAAAACTCTGACTGAAGCTGAGGTTGAAGCCTTACTTAATGCCCCAGATTGTGACGATGCGATGGGGCTTAGAGATAAAGCTATGCTTGAGTTGTTGTATGCGGCAGGGCTGCGAGTGAGTGAGCTAGTTAGCTTACGTATGGAGCAAGTCAATTTACGCCAAGGGGTAGTGCTGGTGCGCGGTAAAGGTGGCAAGGAACGCATGGTGCCGATGGGAGAGGAAGCGCAAGATTGGGTGTTGCGTTTTATTCAACATGGCAGGCCGCAGATGGTTAAACACGCCACCGACTTTTTGTTTCCATCCAAACGCGGTATCGGCATGACACGACAAACTTTTTGGCATCGAATCAAACACTATGCTATTTTGGCTGGAGTTGTGTCGCCGTTATCACCACACACTTTACGCCATGCTTTTGCTACACATTTGTTAAATCATGGTGCTGATCTGCGCGTCGTGCAGATGATGTTGGGTCATAGCGACTTGTCAACCACGCAGATTTACACGCATGTGGCGAGTGAAAGATTAAAAACCTTACATCAAACACATCATCCACGTGCTTAATGGAATTTAATTGGCTTTATCCGGTCTTATTAACACATAACGGATTTTTAAGAGATAGAGAAATGAAAAGATTAGTTTTAGCGGCGGCTATGTTATGCAGTCTAAGTGTTGTTGCTGAGCAGGAAGCAGTCAGTGCTGTACCTGTAGTTGCACCTTCACCAGTAGTGGCAAAATTTGCTGAGTTGGGTGTGGTGGTAAAAGACATACGCCCAAGTCCAATTGCAGGATTATTAACGCTTATTACCGATAAAGGCGTGCTTTATGGCAGCCCAGATGGTCAGTATTTAATGCAAGGCACATTGCTGGACATTGATAAGCGCGTAAACCTCACTGAAGATGCGTTAAGTGATGTACGTAAAGACGGCGTAGCCGAATTTACCGATTCTATGATTGTTTACAAAGCGGCCAACGAAAAACATCAGATCACTATCTTTACAGATATCACTTGTGGTTACTGCCGTAAACTACACCGCGAATTACAAGACTATTTAGACGCAGGTATCACAGTGCGTTATTTAGCATTCCCACGTGGCGGATTACGCGGTGATGGTTACGAAGATTTACGTAATGTATGGTGTGCAAAAGACGCCGCTAAAGCCTTGACTGAAGCAAAAGCAGGTAATGCGGTAGCAAAAGTTGAAAACTGCCAAGCGCCAGTTGCAGAGCATTATCAATTAGGCCAAAGCTTTGGTATTTCAGGCACGCCAGCCATTATTCTTGAAGATGGTACTATGATCCCAGGTTATCAACCTGCAGCAAGTTTGGCGCAGATACTCGAAGAACACAGCAAAAAATCGTAAACTGTGCGATAAGAGTAGAATGAAAGAGGCCCTGAGGGGCCTTTTTTAATATCTTCAGTATCCTGCTGAGATAGCTGTGTGCCGGAATAAAACACTATGAATAAACTAATCCAAGCCCGCCCTAGGGTCGCTGATGACCATTTGCCCACCTCACTACATCCGGTGATCCGCCAGCTCTATGCTACGCGTGGTGTCGCGTCAGTGGAAGAGCTAGATAACTCTGCCAAAGGCTTATTAGATTTTCGCTTATTCAAAGATATCGATAAAGCTTGTGCCTTGTTGAGCGAGGCTCTACAAGCGCAAGCACGAGTGCTGGTGGTAGGGGACTTTGATGCCGACGGCGCGACTAGTACGGCACTGCTCATGAGTGGTTTACCTGCATTTGGTTTTGCGCAAGTGGATTACTTAGTGCCAGATAGATTTAGCTTGGGCTATGGCTTAAGTCCGGCTTTAGCTGAGCACATTATTGCGTTGCAACCTGAGTTGGTGATCACAGTTGATAATGGTATTTCGTGTATTGCGGGGATTGCTAAAGTCAAAGCGGCAGGCATTCGTGTATTGGTTACCGACCACCATTTACAGGGGGTTGAATTACCTGATGCTGATGCGATAGTGAACCCTAACCAACGCGACTGTCAGTTTCCGTCTAAATCCATAGCGGGTGTAGGGGTGGCGTTTTATCTTTTAGTCGCGCTACGCAATCACTTACGCCAAATCGGCTACTTCCCAGCCCAAGGTGGACCAAATTTAGCAGAGTTGTTGGATTTAGTGGCGCTCGGTACCGTTGCTGATGTTGTTGCATTGGATGCCAACAATCGTACCTTAGTGTACCAAGGGCTTGCGCGTATTCGCAGTGGTCAAACGCGCCCTGGGATCAAAGCATTAATAGAAGTGGCTAATCGCAACGCTGCTACTTTGTCTGCCAGCGATTTTGCCTTTGCCTTAGCACCTCGTTTGAACGCGGCGGGCCGTCTAGATGATATGAGTTTAGGCATAGCCTGTTTATTGTCAGTTGACGATTATCAAGCGCGCCGCATTGCCGCTGAGTTAGATAGTCTTAACCATGAACGACGTGAAATAGAGCAGGGGATGCAGCAAGAAGCCCTTGCAGCACTGGAAAAAGTGCTTAACTCAGGTTCGGCTGTCCCTGATGCTGTGTGTTTATACCAAGATGATTGGCACCAAGGTGTGATTGGCATTTTAGCGGGACGCTTAAAAGAGCTGTATCATCGCCCAACCATTATTTTTGCTGATGGTGACGAGGGGGAGATCAAAGGCTCATGCCGTTCTATCGATGGTTTACATATGCGCGATACCCTTGAGCTGCTCAATAGTCAACATCCTGGACTTATTGTGAAATTTGGCGGCCATGCGATGGCGGCGGGTCTTACTATTCGAGCTGAGCATTTCGCGCACTTCAAACAAGTATTTGTCGCTGAAGTTAGTCGCAACCTCAGTGAAGAAGATAAACAAAGTGTGGTGTTAACGGACGGTAGCTTACCAACAGAGTGTTTCAGCTTAGACTTTGCTTTTTTACTGCAACAAGCAGGCCCGTGGGGGCAGAAATTCCCAGAGCCACTATTTGATGACGTATTTGAGCTAGTGCAGCAGCGCATTGTTGGCGATAAGCATTTGAAATTAGTGTTAAAACACCCAGCAGGTAAACTGGTGGATGCCATTGCTTTTAACGTTGATTTGCGCGCTTGGCCAAACAGCGCCGCGCGCTATGCTCGGGTTGTATACCAGTTAGACAGTAATGAATTTCGTGGCAAAACCAGTTTGCAATTATTGGTACGGGAAATCCAAGCGCAATAATGCATAAAAAAAGCCCAAAAAGCGTGAATTTGTGCTCTGCAAACAGGCGGAAATTTGCTAGCATATCCCGTTTTATAAATATCCGATTTTGCGCCCAAACGAGGCGCTATAAAAGCATTTGGAGTGATGTAGATGTTTGAAGTGAATCCTGTGATTAACCAAATCAAGGACATTCGCGAACGTACCGAGCTGCTACGGGGGTATCTTTGACTATGCGCTAAAGCAAGAGCGCCTAGAAGAAGTGAATGCAGAGCTGGAAGACCCAGCAGTTTGGAATGAACCAGAGCGCGCACAAGCCTTGGGCCGTGAAAAATCAAGCCTAGAACTGGTGGTTGAAACTATCGACAAATTGGTTGCCGGCGCCGACGATGTGGAAGGCTTAGTCGAGTTGGCGGTTGAAGCCGAAGATGAAGACACCTTTAACGAAGCTCAAGCCGAAGCCAATGTATTACTTGAACAGTTAGAGCTGTTAGAGTTCCGTCGGATGTTCTCGGGTGACCACGACAGTGCAGAAGCTTATATCGACTTACAAGCGGGTTCTGGCGGCACCGAAGCGCAAGACTGGTGCAACATGCTGCTACGTATGTACTTACGTTGGGCAGAAGCAAAAGGCTTTAAAACTGAGATCATCGAAGCAACCGATGGTGACGTCGCAGGCATTAAAGGTGCAACCGTGCGAGTGAGTGGTGAATATGCTTATGGCTGGTTACGCACAGAAACTGGCGTACACCGCTTAGTGCGTAAGAGCCCATTTGATTCGGGCGGTCGTCGCCATACTTCGTTTGCGTCAATCTTTATTTACCCTGAAATCGACGATAATATCGAAATCGATATTAATCCTGCTGATTTACGTATTGACGTATACCGCGCCTCTGGTGCAGGTGGTCAGCACGTTAACCGGACGGAATCTGCGGTGCGTATTACGCACTTGCCAACCAATACGGTAGTGCAGTGCCAGAACGACCGTTCACAGCACAAAAACAAAGATCAAGCGATGAAGCAGCTGAAAGCAAAGCTTTATGAGCTGGAAATTCAAAAACAAAATGCTGAAAAGCAAGCGCAAGAAGACGCCAAATCGGATATCGGTTGGGGCAGTCAAATTCGTTCATACGTGCTTGATGACTCACGTATCAAAGACTTGCGTACAGGGGTTGAAAACCGCAATACCCAAGCCGTACTAGACGGCGACCTAGACAAATTTATCGAAGCCAGCCTGAAATCTGGCCTGTAATCCACAAGCTAAACAAGAGCTAGAAAATGACAGATCATATTCAAGACGAAAATAAACTTATCGCCGAGCGCCGCGCCAAATTGGACGCTATTCGCGAAAAGTGTCCGGCCAATGGCCACCCGAATACTTTCCGCCGTGAAGACTACACAGGTGATCTACAAGCTAAGTTTGGTGATAAGACGAAGGAAGAGTTAGAAGCCCTTAATCACCAAGTTGCGGTTGCAGGTCGTATTTTAGCCAAGCGCGGTCCATTCTATGTATTACAAGATATGAAAGGCCGTATCCAAGCTTACGCCTCAAAAGAAGCGCAAGTGACGTTAAAAGACCAATATGGTGTGCTGGATATCGGCGACATCATTGGTGTGAAAGGCCCGCTACAAAAATCAGGCAAAGGCGACTTGTACGTTGATATGGTTGAGTTCGAACTAGTGACTAAATCACTGCGTCCTCTACCAGAAAAATTCCATGGTTTAACTGACCAAGAAATGAAATACCGTCAACGTTATGTTGATTTGATCACTAACATGGATACCCGTGAAACCTTCCGTATCCGTTCAAAAATCATCGACGGTATTCGTCGTTTCTTAACTGACCGTGATTTCATGGAAGTAGAAACACCAATGCTACAGGTGATCCCAGGTGGTGCATCAGCGCGTCCATTCGTCACTCACCACAATGCGTTGGACATTGATATGTACCTACGTATCGCCCCTGAGCTTTACTTAAAGCGTTTAGTGGTGGGTGGTTTTGAGCGAGTGTTCGAAATTAACCGTAACTTCCGTAACGAAGGTTTATCAACCCGTCACAACCCAGAATTCACAATGATTGAATTCTACCAAGCGTATGCTGATTACAATGACATGATGGACTTAACCGAAGACATGCTGCGTACTGTAGCGCAAGACGTGTTAGGTACCACGACTATCATCAATACCAAGCGTAATGCGGATGGGGAAGTGTTAGAGACCATCGAATACGATTTTGGTAAAGCGTTTACGCGTCTTTCAATGTCTGATGCTTGTATTCAGTACAACCCAGATGTTGATCCGGCGATCTTCAAAGATCCAGCCAACCATTTTGAAGAGCTAAAAGCTTACGCGAAGAAAATTCACGTTAAGATCCCAGCCAACTGCGTATGGGGCCCAGGCAAGTTCTTATGTGAAATCTTTGAAGAAACCGCTGAGCACATGTTAATTCAACCGACGTTTATCACTGAGTACCCGTGGGAAGTATCGCCACTGGCGCGCCGTAATGACGAAAATGAATTTATCACTGACCGTTTTGAGTTCTTCGTTGGTGGCCGTGAATTAGCGAATGGTTTCTCTGAGTTAAACGATGCCGCTGATCAAGCAGCACGTTTTATGCGCCAAGTGGAAGAAAAAGACGCGGGTGATGATGAAGCGATGCACTATGATGCGGATTATATCAATGCATTAGAGTACGGTTTACCACCAACAGCGGGTGAAGGTATCGGTATTGACCGTCTGGTGATGCTGTTTACTGATTCGCAAAGCATTAAAGATGTTATCTTATTCCCACATATGCGTCCGCAAGTGGATTAAGTTAAACATTGAGATTTAAAAGGCGCCTCGGCGCCTTTTTATTTGTCACAAAGTTGGTTTTGCGAAAACTTAAAGGGTAAAAGCGCCACAATCAATTTGTCTAACGTCCAAATTATGCTTTTACTAAAGCCTGATCGTTGATTTGGCTAAGGGCAACTACCCATGTAAGAAAACATAGCTTCACCAGCTCGGTTGTAAAATGTCCATTTACATCTACCACCACCTAAGCTAACCCCTGGTGAACGGTTGTAATCGGCGGGTAAACTAATTGTCATCCCAGAAGAATTGCTACCAGTCACTGTCGCTGGATAATACGAGTTCATTTTTTCGATAAGGCAAGCAGGGACGCCTTCGATTGGTGCTGTGGCACGTTTCATATTACCTAGTTTTATCCCTGCAAACTTAGTCATATCCTCGTTTAATCGTATATCAATACCTTGGCTTAAATCGACGTTATAGACAACACGATGGTGCCCATTGGCAGGGTCATAAAAATCCATGTTGACCGTTCTGGTATCGGGTAGATACTCAACAGTTCCATTTTCATCAATACTTGTTATTCCAACCGTAAATTTGAGTGAAGTTAATCTTCTTGCGGTATAAGCGTTATTAAGACTACCGAACTCTTTAATCAGCTGACTTTCAGTTTGTTCTTGAATTGCGGTACGGATTCTAGGATCAAAAGCTGCATTCAGTGCGTGAGTCACCGCTTCGTTTTCGCAAAAGTTTCCGGAAGCCATTTCTACATGAGTTTGACTATGATTCAATGTTGCCTGCACGGTAGGTGAACTATAATAGTCAGAGACCGCTTTAGTTGCTCTATCCCAAGCATCATAATAGTCAATGATATCACCAGTGAGGGTGTTTAAGTCCTGTGGTAATGGTAAAGGGCTAACGCTTATACTGTCAGAAGCAATTGACGCTGCTTGCCCTTGTATGGAGTGGGAGACGTTAAACAACCATTTTTGCTTCGTTGTACCATTAAAAATCACCACCGCTTGAGCTGTGGAGTAACACTGTTGCCCATCATTCTGGTCAAACTGCCCACCGCCATCATAGCAAGTGAGTTTAGGTGCATACTTTTTCGCAAATATTGCTGCATTGCTTGCATCACAGCCATAGCACAGCTCCCCTTCATAAACTTTTTGATCGGCTGCTGTTGCGGGTGATAAATATACAGCGCTAAGTACTGAAAAGCCTATAAAAAAGTGACTTATATTACTGATTTTCATAGTTAATATCCTTATTCTAAAACACATTATCCAACCTGTGAATAATGAGGTGATGTTATCTTTGCTTGTCTTTTTTGTAAATGTGATTTGTTCCTTTTTCTGTGTGCAGTGAATTGGGGAGGGCTTTTGCAAGTGCTAAATTGAGGGGGATAAATGCTTTTAAGCGATAACTCATATTGTTATGTATAATTGGAGGGGTAATTTTATCGTAATTTTATGTGCGATTTATCTTACATTAAGAGTAATTATATAGTTATGTTATTGATTTAAAATAATTGTTTTTAAGTTGCTGCGAAAGTAAATCTTAACCGATGGGCAAGCTTCAAGTTGTTAAATAGCAAAGCTGTTGTTGATTATTTATACTCTCTGGATATCTTTCAGGAGCAACACGACCTTCAGCCATGTCAGAAAAACAAAAAAAATCTCAGGATGTTGATGCCGAACGACTTACTTACTATCGCGCATGCATGAGTCAGTTTCATGCTTTAGGATATCTCGATAACATGGAGCAGTTTTCCACTCCGCGTAAATCTGACGCAGGACAGTTCACAGATAATTCAGAAAAACTTAGCCCTAAGCCGAGTTTATAGCCAAGAAGATTCACTTTTTTAGGCCGAGCTGTGCAATCTATCACCATATAGACTGTTTTTACAAGAAAAGTGTTTGACTTATTTTCTCAACCCATTATTATACGCCCCACAAGACGGAGAGGTGGCCGAGAGGCTGAAGGCGCTCCCCTGCTAAGGGAGTATAGGGTTTGTAGCCCTATCGGGGGTTCGAATCCCCCCTTCTCCGCCATTCTTGTACTCCGGACGCGTAGCTCAGCTGGATAGAGTACCTGGCTACGAACCAGGCGGTCAGAGGTTCGAATCCTCTCGCGTCCGCCACTTTTCTTCAAGTGGATAAAGATGAAGAACACCAATACGGACGCGTAGCTCAGCTGGTTTCAGAGAAACCAAAGCGCAGCTTTGCAGTTCGATGAAAGCGAGTCAGGACGACGAGCCGGAACCATGCTACAGGATGTATTTAGGCTCCGAAAACAATATACGGACGCGTAGCTCAGCTGGATAGAGTACCTGGCTACGAACCAGGCGGTCAGAGGTTCGAATCCTCTCGCGTCCGCCACTTTTCTTCAAGTGGTTAAAAATGAAGAGCAACCTAATGCGGACGCGTAGCTCAGCTGGTTTCAGAGAAACCAAAGCGAAGCTTTGCAGTTCGATGAAAGCGAGTCAGGACGACGAGCCGGAACCATGCTACAGGATGTATTTAGGCTCCGAAAACAATATGCGGACGCGTAGCTCAGCTGGATAGAGTACCTGGCTACGAACCAGGCGGTCAGAGGTTCGAATCCTCTCGCGTCCGCCACTTACTTCAAGTGGTTAAAGATGAAGAACACCGATGCGGACGCGTAGCTCAGCTGGATAGAGTACCTGGCTACGAACCAGGCGGTCAGAGGTTCGAATCCTCTCGCGTCCGCCATCTTCACTTGAAGCAAAAGCCAACGAAAGTTGGTTTTTTTGTTTTTGGCCTGCGTAAAATCAACTTTCCTCCGCGTTGCCGCTAGGCTCACAGCTCGATTAGACAAAAACGCAAAAACCATCGCGCTTCTTCGACTGATCACGCTAAACTACACTCCCAAGTTGAACGTGGTTGTTGTCCAGTATGCGCTATTTACTGATTATTAGTTGTTTACTCTTTACTCTCCCAAGTTACGCATTGACAGTTGCTGCAGAGCAATTGGGCGCTTATTTACCATTATTACAAGGTAAAAAAGTGGGCCTGATAGTGAATCACACATCTTTAGTTAAAGATGCCCATCTGGTTGATGTGTTGCAAGCTAAAGGTATTGAGGTAAAACGTATTTTTGCACCTGAGCATGGTTTTCGTGGTGACGCTGACGCCGGGGCTAGCATAGCTGATGGTATTGATCTGAAATCGGGTTTACCGATAGTGTCGATTTACGGCGCGAGCAAAAAGCCAGCACCGCATTGGCTGCAAGATCTCGATGTATTGGTGTTTGACATTCAGGATGTTGGCGCGCGTTTTTACACTTATATCTCGTCCATGCACTATATGATGGAAAGTGCAGCCGAGCAGGGTCTTGAGTTTATTGTATTAGACCGACCAAACCCCAATATCGCCTATGTCGATGGCCCAGTGCTAGAGGCGCCTTTTCGCTCTTTTGTTGGCATGCATCCTATTCCTCTGCTACACGGCATGACGGTTGGTGAATTGGCGCAGATGATTAAGGGCGAAAATTGGTTTGCCGGCAGCGAGAAGTTGCAGCTTAAGGTTATTCCTGTTGCAGATTATGATGCCAGTATGAGCTACGCGTTGCCAGTTTCACCTAGTCCGAATTTACCGAATGCACAGGCGATTGCTTGGTATCCATCGCTGTGTTTGTTTGAACCTACCCAAGTCTCAATAGGCAGAGGTAGTGATTGGCCATTTCAAGTTATCGGCCACGACAAGGTAAAACTCGGCAATTTTAGTTTTACCCCTAAACCTAACTTTGGTGCGGCTAAGCCGAAACTCGAAGGTCAGCATTTATATGGTTTAGATCTGCGGACGCTAACCAGCCAAGGCTTGGATCTGTCCTTATTGTGGCAGACGGCAAAGTTATTTCGTGATGCGAAGACTGAGCTTATCACCAGCGAGCGCTTTTTTGACAAACTAGCAGGTACTGACAAGGTGCGGCTTGCGCTCAATAAAGGTGAGAGTTTGGAGAGTGTGGTCGCGAGTTGGCAAGCAGATCTGGCGCGGTTTAAGCTCAAACGGCAACCTTATTTGCTTTATGCACGCGAGGTGCATAAAGCAACGGTAGAGGCTGTTCAATCTAAGAATTGACGGATATTCTCATTGGCTTTTTGGACGCGCTTTTGCCAATGTAAATTAGACTGTGACAATGCGATAAATAGCACATCTAACACAAAGCTTTGTGATGCACGTGTGATTATCGCACTGTGCTCAATAGGATCTTGACCACTGATGGTGTGTAAGGTGATGTCGGCATGGTCACTGAGCGCGCCGATATTGTAGCGGGTTAGTAAGATCACTTGGCAGTCTTGTTGTTTGGCTTGCCTGGCAAGCTTTTGCAGATTTTTACGCTCACCAGTATCGCTAATAATAAACAATACATCATCTTTAGCAAGGCCACTTAAGCTATTCACTGTACTGATTAAATCCGGCTCACACTGGGCATTGACACCAAGCTTTTGGAGTTTAAATACCGCATCTTTGGCGACTAAGGCGGAGCTGCCTTCAGCAACAAAGAGCACGCGCTTTGCCGCTTTTAAACGGCCGATCACGGCATCGGTTTTTTGTGTATCATTGAGCTGGACTGTATCAAGTAGGGCTTGATGTTTGAGCTGGATAAGCTTTTCTGCAATGGTATTGAGCGTGTCGTTGTTGGTAATTTTATTATCAACAGGGGATACCTGCTGATTCTGCTGGTTTAAAGCATCGACCACACCGAGCTTAAAGTCGGGAAAGCCGCGATAACCGAGTTTCTGGGCAAACTTGACTACGCTTGATTGACTGACGTTGGCCATTTTGGCTAACTCAATCGATGACAATGCACGGATCTCTGCGGAGTGGTTGAGAGTATAGTGCGCGAGTTTACTTTCACTGTTTGACAAACTGGGCAACAGCGCGTTGATTTTTACAAATAATGACATGCCAACCTAGTAACTTGTTATTTTTGTATCCATTATAGGTTCATTCGGAACGGTACGATAGTGTTTTTGGAAATTTTTATGGCAAGCCGTCTGGGTGTTTGGGTGTCTTATCTTGCGCTGTAGCACTGAGTTTAGCTTGGCAAGTTGGTAATAACTGATTAAGCTAGTTGACTTTTAGTAAGCTGAACATGCCTGTGTTGAGAGGCAAATGAGGATTTATGACCTGGTACTCGATTTTGCCACCGCTTATCGCGATCGTGGTGGTGTTTTGGCGTAAGGAAGTCATTTTAGCGCTGGTGTTGGCGCTGATGTCATCAGAATTGCTACTTGCCATCCACGACCAAAGTAATCTGTTGTCGGGCACTTTTGTCGGTAGCATTGAACGTATGGTGAGTGTGGCAACATCACCCGGCAACAGCCGCATTCTAATTTTCAGTATCATCATTGGTGCGTTATTGGCATTTATCCGCGAATCAGGTGGCGTCGCGGCGACGGTGAATATGCTGCTGCGCCGTGGTGTGGCGAAAAGTAAACGTCAGGTAGGCTTCCTCACTATGTTTACTGGGATGGCGGTGTTTATTGAATCTAATATGAGTGTGCTGACTTCAGGGATAGTTGCGCGTGGTTTATTCGATAAATTTAAAATGAGTCGTGCGCGTCTCGCTTATATTATTGACAGCACTAGCGCGCCAGTGTGTATCTTGATTTTACTTAATGGCTGGGGCGCTTATGTACTTGGTTTGCTCAGCAATTATGAATTAGAGCAATCCGCGGTCAGCGTGCTGTGGGGGAGTGTGGCGTTTAACTTTTATGCCATTTTCGCCTTGTTAATTGTCGCCTATACCATTGCGTTTGATAAAGTGCACGGGCCGATGAAAGAAGCCGAGCAGCAGTTGCAACAGCTTGATACGCCGCTTGCCAGTGGACCACAAGCAAGCAAATCGCGCTTTATGTTAGTGCCGCTTGCGACGCTGATTATTAGTATGATTGGTTTTATGTTCTGGACCGGTGATGGCGTGCTTGCGAGTGGTAGCGGCTCTAAGTCGGTACTGTACGCAACTATTCTGGCGTGTAGTGTGGCTTATATACTGTTGTTACAGGCTAAACGCTTCAATCATGGCGAGCTGATGGAGATTGGCTTTAAAGGCATGGGCGAACTATTGCCGCTGGTGAGCATAGTACTGTTATCGCTGACTTTAGGTGCCAGTTTAAAATCCTTGGGCACAGGTGTGTTCGTCGCGTCTTTGGTCGGTGATTATTTACCGCTGTATTTGATAGTGCCAGCGCTATTTTTAACTGGCGCCGTGATGTCGTTTACTACGGGGACATCGTGGGGTACCTTTGCGATTTTGATCCCCATTGGCGTGCCACTTATTCAAGCACTCGGTTTACCGCCCGCTTTAGTTGTAGGCGCTATTTTAAGTGGCGGGATTTTTGGCGACCATTGTTCGCCTATTTCTGATACCACTGCGGTATCTGCGCTGGCGTCAGGTTGCGATTTATTGACCCACGTTAAAACCCAGCTGCCGTATGCGTTAGTGGGTGGTGTGTTGTCTTTAATCGCATTCTTTATTGCCAGCGTGATAATGCTCTAAGGGCTGCTATAACTAGTAGGCTTACTCCCTAACATGCTAATGGTAGAAATTTCGCCGTTTGCGCTTCTTTGTAAGGCCAGCCATTGTGCTGGCTTTATGTTTTCTGGAACTTATTGCTGCTCTGTCAAAAATTCGTTTCGGCTCTGCGGTCCTGATAGTGGCTTCGGGTGGGTAACTTGGATTGATCGGTACGATAGGCGATGCTTGATTTTCCTGTGGGTCTGCAAACGTTGGTAAGATAGGTGCGCTGCTAGTAGGTCCTGCTATACCCAAAATAGTATCAGTGATATTAGAGTCAGGATTGATTGTTTCTGATGCTATGCGCGGTGGTTATGGTGTGGCCTCTGTTGGTCGTGGCAGCAGCTTTCGCTTGTTCACCGGAGTGTTTGATGGCATTTGCGCAAAAGATCAGTCAATGTTTATTTCTGTGTCGCGTTGCGTTGAATTGAATATTACTGCTAACACTTGCCAGCAGAAAAAGGGATGAAATTTTTTTAGTTTTTTCCCCCTTCGGGTAAAATGCGATAACCAAATAGCCGGAAAGTTGCGGCGTTTCTCAGAGGTATTTTGACATGCAATTACGTGAAATAGATAAACCGCGCTACCGCAAACATTTAAATTATGTCATTTGGGCTTGTATTGCGGCACTTACCATCGGGAGCTTAGCGATTGCACAGCTATTTATTCTATTGTTTCCAGACCAAAGCGGCAGTCATTTCCATTGGAACTTGCTTGGGGTGGTCGTGACTTGTGCAGTGATAGGGAGCGTGCTAAATCATTATCGCCGTCACCCATTTATGACAGAAGTGGTTTATGTGTGGGAATTAAAACAGGCCCTAAATCAGCTTACTCGAAAAATGGCTAAGTTAAAAAAGGCGGCAGAGCAGGGCGATGTGACGGCACTCCAAGCTATTCATTTTAGCTACAGCGGATCTCGGCAATTGTGGCAGCTGGACGATAACACCATAACGATGGACGATTTGGCGCGTTGGCAAACCGAACTGAATGCTTTGGCTGAGAAATATCAAGTGACGTTGGATGTCTCACGCTACGACCCTGCTAGTCTCAAGCAATATTAAGTACTCAAGCTTTACTCATAAAATGCGAAGTTATTGCGGCTGGATTGCTTAACTCGATACATAGCGCTATCGGCTTTTTCAATTAACTCATGTAATGAGTCGGCATGGTTGGGGAAGCTTGCAACCCCAACCGAGGCGCTAATACGCAGAGACAAGACCTGACCTTCTTTGTTATAGGACATGGCGGCGGCGGCATTACTAACCAAATGTGCCGCGATTTTCGTTAAACCTTCTTTACTGATGTGCGGCACTGCAACAATAAACTCGTCGCCGCCCCAACGGGCGACTAAGTCGTCATTACGTACGCATTCTTTGAGCTTAACTGCGATGTGCTTAAGCATTGCGTCCCCAGCATTATGACCATAAATATCGTTTATCGGCTTAAACTTATCTAGATCAACCAAAAGCAATGCAAAAGGAATTTGATTATCAAGCCAAAACCGTAGTTTTAGCTCAGCGCCATAGCGATTGTTAAGACCGGTGAGCGGATCAAACTGTGCTTTTTGTTTAAGCTCCTTGATCATATTGCGTTTATAGCTGACATCGTTAATAAACGCTTGTAAATACAACCCTTCATCACTCACAGTGGGGATCAAAATAATATTTAACCACACAGGAAAATGCGTCAGTCCGCTTTCAAACTCAATCTCCAACTGTTTAACAGTGCGGTGTGCAAGGCAATCATTGAAGAGATTTTGCAGCAGCTCTGGAGATTTGCACAGAGGCAATAACATATCGGGGAAGGTTCCTTCATAGTCAACGTTTAGGCCAACTAGCAAGTCTTGCGCAGCGTCATTAGCTAAGTCGACTTCACCACTGTTATGCACCAATAGTGTGGGGGTAGATGCGCGTTCAAACATCATCCGAAAACGTTGTTCAAGCGTGGCAATAGCATCCCGTAATTCTCGTTCTTGCGAGAACAAATCCTGAGTCTTATCTAATAGTAGATTAACACTGTGGGCAATTTGCCCAATTTCGCTATGATGGTGGTTTTTCGGAATCGCAAGCCGTTGTTCTTCTCCTGGGGGCAATAATAAGAGTTGCCGAGAAATCGCACTCATTGGTCGAGTTACTAAAATGTATGCCAAGAGCACAAAGAAGAGTAGCATTGGTGATGTGACTAGTAGCAAAGTTTGCAGGCTTTCACTGGCGATGGTATCAGCCTGAGCACGGATAAATACTTCATTTGGCACTAATACTATTTCCCCCACCTGTGCATTGGGTATAAAGGGATGCGCTAAAGTAAACATATTACCCGCTTGGCCTTTGTAAAGACTACTTCTTGCTAATGTTTGTTTATCGACATTGATTTGCGCAGCAAGTATCACATCGTTACTGATAAGGCCATTGAGCACTTCGATGGCGAGATCTTTGTCTTCAAGGTACGCGGCAATTGAGGCCGTGGCAGAAACCGTTTGTCCTATTTGTTTGATCACTTCATTGGAACGAGTCAAAGCATCAGAATAAACACTGCGGTAGTAGAGCTGAGAGTAGAGCGCACCAAAGAGAACACTGGCAAGAGCTAGCGCTAAGGTTAACCTTATGATTAAGCTAGACTTATTTATCAAGCGTGAACACCACCTTCACTTGATCCGTGACATCTTTGGCCCAAATATAGCCTATGGCAAGCGGATCTCTGGACACTGCTTTGATTATGGCATCAGAATTTGGCATAGCAACTGGTGTTGAAGCTTTGCCGCTGAATTTTATTCTTGAACGATAAGCGTTTATCTGACTTAAGCTACGACCAGTAAGACGCTCATAAAAATGTTGTTTAAGCGGATCTTCGGAGCTGATATCAATAGGCAAGGCTGGGCTGCCATTATCAAAAGCTTGTAATTTACCCATGTATAAATCAATCAGGGTGCGCTGTGATACATGTAAGACAGGGTTGTTGATGTTCGTTATCACGACGATGCTCTCTGAAGCTTTTGCGATGACGCTGTTAGCGAGCAGTAGGATACAAAACAGCAGCGCCTTCATAGTTCGAAAATCCAGTTACTGGTGATACTAAATGAAGAAAATGTCTTATCTTCAGGCTGAGTGAAATCATGTAAATATAAGCCTGATGGCTGATGCGCGACTTTGTTAAAGTCGTACTGACACTTTACTGCCCAAGTATCAGAGAGATCATAGCGCCAACTCAAAGAATAACTGTCTTGACGTAAACGGTAGAAGTCGGTTGCGGTTTTCACAGCATCGTACAATACCATCAGCGGTGGTAGCGCTACCAGAGGTTCAGCTATCTCGGGTGCATCCGCTTGAATATGGGCGTGGGTAAAGGTAAATGTGTGCTCAGCCACGCGTTTACTGACACTGATATAGGCACTCAACAAATTATTCAATAAAATACTGCGTGAGTCGACAAACGAAACTTCTGACTGCACCACATAATCGATATTGTCAAAGCGTAAACCTAGGGCGCTGTAGCGCAGTTTGGTATTGGTAAATTGTAAAGAATCTTTCAATTCCATGGCCATAGGCCAGATATTGGGTGGAACTTGAGCTAAACCACCAACTAATTCTTGTTGCCCTGGATAACCGTCATCAGCTTCAGTGAGTGTGTGATTGGCGCGAAACAGCCAGTTATCTTGCTCTAATTGCAGCACCAAACCCATGATATTGTCCGCAGTAAAGTCCCAGCGAAAATCCCCATCACTGATAATCGGCGCAGTACTTTTGCCAAAGTAAGCTTTGGTGGTGAGCAAACCTAAATCGGTATTACTTTTATAGCTGATATCTAATCCATCTACGCTTTCATTGGGGATAATACCGTAAAACTCGGTTGGTAAATGGGTTGTGCTGTAAGCGTAACCTATATCTCTAAAATCAGTCATCATGTAGAGATCAAAGGCTGTCCGGCCAGCTCTTAGGGTAATATTTGGGGTTGGTGAATAGCGCACAAATGCGAGTTTTATTCTATCTTCAGCATCATGTGAGGCGTCATCTTTAATAATCGCCTGACCTATTATTTGCCATTCTTGAGAGAGTTGCCATTCTGCTTGAAGGCCCGCTGAGCTGAGCTGTTTCCAATCGAGTTGGCCTGCAAAAACAGCATCGTGCTGACTCACTTGAGAACGCACACCAACATACTCAGAGTTGCTGGCAAAAGCTCCGATATTCACAAAAGCATCGAGTTTTACTTCTGCAGCAGCCATAGTCGAGCTGCAAAGCAAGGTAACGGCAATTAATGAGCGCATAGAATTTTAAATTTATTTTAAGAGTTGCAATACAAGCGTAGCACATTTTCACTTACAGTTGTGCTTGTGTTTAACACTATTCGCTCCCATATATTAGCAATAGTAATGAGTTTATGTGATAATATCACGATAATTGAGAAAGGTTAGACGTCGTGGCACAAGTAAGAGCAAGAGTTGAGCTGAATGTGGGGCAGCGCAGTCATATCCCTGCTGAAATCGTTTCTTTTAGTGGCCTTAAAGATGGTGTTGAACATGTTGCGGTGATTTTTAATCAAGCCGACCAAAATCAACATACGCCGCTTATAAGAATGCATTCGGAATGTTTAACTGGTGATGTGTTTCACTCCTCTCGCTGTGATTGTGGTGAGCAGCTTAACGAAAGTATTGAGTTAATGCACCAACAAGGCGGTATTCTCTTGTATCTGCGCCAAGAAGGCCGCGGTATTGGGCTTTACAATAAAATTGATGCTTATGTTTTACAATCTCAGGGCATGAACACCTACGAGGCCAATAATCATTTGGGTTTTGCAGATGATTTGCGAGAGTTTAGTGATGCCGTTTTAATGCTTCAGGCGTTGAACATCAAACAAGTCCGATTGATGACCAATAACCCGAAAAAACTTAATGCGCTGCGCGATGCAGGTATTGAAGTCGAAAGTGTGGTTGGCACACATGCGCACATTAAATCGGGTCATGTTGGTAACCGCGCCTACCTTGAAACTAAAATCCAGCATGGTTCTCATATGCTTGATATTAAAAAGATCAGTAAACCTTGATAAGATAGTGCCTAGTTTCGTCTCGGTATTAATAAGAGGTCGTGTTGAATTTTAAGGTTTTTCGTGCCTCACAAGGCATGGTGTGGTTAAAAGCAGGATGGCGAGTGTTTAAAACTCAGCCATTCACGTTTGTCATGATGCATTTATTTATCATCATAGTGAGTGTGGTGCCCTTACTTGCGCCTATTTTGAATATTGCCGCAGCACTTATCGCGCCTTTTCTGACCTTGGGCCTCTACCAAGCTGTGGTTAGCAAGCAACAAGGGCAAACTATTCAGCTGTCGAGTATTTTACAGCCGCTGCTGAGCAAAGGTCGTCGGCTGGGAGTGTTTCGTTTGGCGCTGTGCCAAGTGTTAGTGGCTTTGCTGGTGGCACAATTAGCAGGGTTTCTCTTTGCTGATGTTGTCGCGGTGATGCAACAAACTTCAGAAACGACCACGCCAGAACAACTGCTTGAGCAACTAGCTGGTGCCTTTGATGTTGGCAATATCCTGTTGTTTGTGATGGCATTAACGCTCAATTACATGGCTTTTGCCTTTGCTTTACCGCTAGTTTATTTCAAAAATGTACCTTTGTGGTCGGCAATCCAGCTGTCATTTCAAGTGTTCACACGCAATGTCGCGCCGCTGACCGTGTTTGGTTTGCTGGTTGCGTTTGCGGTGGTGATTTCGCTACCATTACAATTGATCCCGTTGTTAGCCGTGTTACCCATATCGTATATAGGTTTTTTTGTTGCATATCAGACAATCTTTAGTGATATGGCAACAGCAAAGGATTCTGCCGAGCAAACTACGAGTGTAGTTGCTGCGGACAGATTTGACGCCTAATGGATGACAAAGAACAGCAAAAGCTGCGCCGCTATGCGGTGTGGCTGCTGTCGCGGCGGGATTACAGTAAGACCCAACTGACTCAAAAACTTCGGCAAAAATGTCAGGGTGAAGCTTTTGTTCAGGCCTTGCTGGCTTGGTGTGAAAAGCTCGGATATATTGACGATGCGCGTTTTTGTGAACAATACGTAAGACGCCAGTTGGAAAAAGGGGTAGGACGCCAGCGGATCATGGCAGAAGCCTACGCAAAAGGTGTTGCAAGACAGGCAGTAGAAAATTACCTCAATGACCTGCAAATAGACTGGTATGAGCAGGCCTGCAATGCCTATAATAAGAAGTTTCTTAAACCGTTTAATAACAAAGATTATCAAGAAAAAGCCAAGCGCCAGCGTTATATGGCAGGTCGAGGATTTGGCTTTGATGAAATCGCATATGCAATGCAAGCAGCACAAATAGGTGAATAATCACATGCAGCACATGACTACCGCTGAAATCAGGCAGAGTTTTTTAGATTTTTTTGCGAAAAATCAGCACCAAGTGGTGCCTTCTAGTTCATTGATCCCAGGTAATGATGCCACTTTGCTATTTACCAATGCTGGGATGGTGCAATTTAAAGACGTATTTTTAGGCGCAGAAAAGCGTCCATACACCCGTGCCGCCAGTTCACAACGTTGCGTGCGTGCCGGTGGTAAGCACAACGACTTGGAAAACGTCGGTTATACTGCGCGTCACCATACTTTCTTTGAAATGCTCGGTAACTTTAGTTTTGGCGATTACTTCAAGCGTGATGCCATCACTTTAGCGTGGAATTTCCTGACCACAGTTTTACAGCTCCCAGCAGAAAAGCTGCTTGTCACGGTTTATCATGAAGATGATGAAGCGTTTGATATTTGGAATAAAACTGTTGGCGTACCAGCAGAAAAGATCATCCGTATTGCCACCGCAGATAACTTTTGGTCAATGGGTGATACAGGTCCTTGCGGCCCGTGTTCAGAAATTTTCTTTGACCACGGCGACCATATTTGGGGTGGCCCACCGGGTTCTCCAGAAGAAGATGGCGACCGCTTTATCGAGATTTGGAACTTAGTTTTCATGCAGTTTAACCGTCATGCTGACGGTACTATGGAGCCATTACCACAGCAGTCAGTTGACACGGGGATGGGTCTTGAGCGTATTTCTGCTATTATGCAGGGTGTGCATTCAAACTATGAAATTGACCTGTTCCAAGGTTTGATTAAAGCCGCCGCGGTGGCAACCAATGCACAAGATTTAGAAGACAAATCGTTACGCGTAGTAGCTGACCACATTCGTTCATGTGCATTCTTGATTGCTGATGGCGTGATGCCTTCTAACGAAGGTCGTGGTTATGTGTTACGCCGTATTATCCGCCGTGCCGTGCGTCATGGTAACAAGCTAGGTGCAACGGAACCATTCTTCCACAAACTTGTGGTCGCGTTAGTAGAGCAAATGGGGGTAGCTTACCCTGAGCTTGCTAAACAACAGGCGATTATTGAGAAAGTCTTACGTATCGAAGAAGAGCAATTTGGCAAAACCTTAGACCGTGGTCTGGCGATTTTGGAAGAAAGTTTAGCCGATATCCAAGGTGATGTGATCCCAGGTGAGCTGGTATTCAAATTGTATGATACCTATGGTTTCCCAGCTGATTTAACCGCAGACGTTGCGCGTGAGCGTTTTATGACGATTGATGAGCGTGGTTTCCAAGAACATATGGAAGCGCAGCGTCGTAAAGCTCAACAAGCAGGAAAGTTTGGCGCTGATTACAACGAATTGTTGAAATCAGATAAACACACGGACTTTAAAGGCTACGAAGCGGTACACCATAGCGGTACCGTGATTGAACTTTTCCATCAAGGCCAGAAAGTGAGTGTGCTTGAAGATGGTCAAGATGGCATTGTGGTATTAGACCGTACACCATTCTACGCTGAGTCGGGTGGTCAGGTTGGTGACACGGGCGTGTTGAAAGTGGCGGGTGGTGAATTCCAAGTTTTGGATACCACTAAACTTGGTAATGCGTTTGCGCACAAAGGCAAAATCATTGGCCGTATTGGTGTGAACGACAAAGTTGATGCGCATATCGACGCTGAGCGCCGAGACCGTATTAAGAAAAACCACACCGCGACGCATATCCTACACGAAGCACTGCGCCAAGCATTAGGCGAACACGTGGCGCAAAAAGGCTCATTGGTGATGCCTGATCGCCTGCGTTTTGACTTCTCTCATTTTGAAGGCGTGAGTAAAGCGCAATTGCGTGAGATTGAAGATGCGGTGAACGCGGAGATCCGCCGTAACTTTGCACTGCACACTGAATTAATGGCTATTGACGAAGCCAAAGCCAAAGGTGCCATGGCACTATTTGGTGAAAAGTACGACGACGAAGTACGCGTAGTCAGCCTTGGCGACTACTCCATCGAATTGTGTGGTGGTACGCATGTTAATCGTGCAGGTGATATCGGCTTATTCAAGATCATATCTGAAAGCGGTATTGCAGCTGGTGTGCGTCGTATCGAAGCGGTGACAGGGGCTGATGCGATTGCTTATGTCGCTGAACAAGAAAAGCAGTTAGCGGAAATTGCAGCGCTCTTGAAAGGCGACAGCAACTCTGCACTTGAGAAAGTGGCGGCGTTAATTGAAAAAGCCAAGGGCTTAGAAAAGCAAGTTGCGCAACTGAACGACAAACTAGCGTCTGCGGCGGGTGCCTCTTTGCTTGATTCAGTCACTGAAGTGAACGGTATCAAACTACTGGTTGCAAACGTGGCGGGTACTGAAAGCAAAGCACTGCGCGGTATGGTGGATGACCTTAAGAGCAAGATTGGCTCTGGCGTTATTGCTTTAGGTGTAGCCGAAGGCGATAAAGTAAGCCTAATTGCTGGTGTCACTAAAGATTTGACTGGGAAAGTGAAAGCTGGTGATTTAGTTAACCACATGGCGTCACAAGTCGGTGGTAAAGGTGGTGGACGTCCAGATATGGCACAAGCAGGTGGTTCTCAGCCAGAGAATCTAGCGGCAGCACTTGCCTCTGTACCAGCTTGGTTGGCAGCTGTTTCCGCCTAAATAGCATAAAAATTACGTAAGATAACGGTGTGAGGTGTCTGCTTCACACCGTTTTTATTTTCTGCGTCATCTCAATTTATATATCTTGCTATTAATTCCAATTCAATACGGTTTGAAGTATCGCTCTTTTGGCATTTTTCGAAAATGCTTAGATTCTCTCGTGTGGCTAGTCGAATTTACAATTTGTGATTTTTGTGGTGGTGCGACAAAATTCTGTTTTAGAGAGAATATTAACCCCCATTATTTGTCCATCATGATTGTTGTAGCACTCGATATTTACTTCTAATATCTAAAGCCGCAAGAAGATTGCCTTAATCTCAGCTGGTTAATCGAAAAAAGCTTGGTTATAACTATAACAAGTGGCACTCTGATACTGGAGCGAGCCCTTGGGCATACCTTGATAATGACGCGGTAAAAAAGTCAGGACGAAAAATTGCTCTTTACAGCGAAATTTTCTGGAAAGTATTTAGTTGTTGAGTTTTACTTACTTTTACAAGAACTTTTCTTTAAAATGTAGCTGCAGCGGAATCTTTTTAAATTTTGGAATAACAGGAGCAAGAGAATGCTAATACTAACTCGTCGAGTCGGTGAAACACTTATGATTGGTGATGAAGTGACAGTAACGGTTTTAGGTGTTAAAGGAAACCAAGTCCGTATCGGTGTTAACGCGCCAAAAGATGTTTCGGTACACCGTGAAGAAATCTACATGCGAATTCAAGCTGAAAAAACAGGCCCTTCTTCAGACAATATGTAACTGTCTTTAAATCATAGGTCATTGCAGTGCACTGTATTAATAACCTCAGAGTTATTGAGTTAAATTATTACAAGGCAGCTTGCTGAGGTTTTAAGAGCATGGATACTCGCAAAATCGACCCTTTGATGTGACGGCCATAGGCAAGTTTAGATGCATATGAAAAAGTAGCCAAATGGCTACTTTTTTGCTTTATTAATAATGTAATCAATAACCTGCTCTTCCATATGCGAAGCGCTTAAATAGTGATTTCCTCTAGCGGAGGAAAAAACCACACCACTGTTAGTCCGCACAACAGCAGTAATATCAGCCCATAGCCACTGCATTTTATTGCCGCGATTCTCTGTTTTGATCCCTTGCTCATCAATTATCACTTGTACGTCTGTACCAGCAGCTCGCGACCACATTTGTCGCGTAACCCACCAAGGTTCCTGAAAGTAATTAGCCACACATTCCAATATAGCCAGCATGATCAAAAAAGTACCGAGATAATGATCTTTAAGGCCATAAATAGAAAACATACCTAGCCCGACCAATAACAGCAGTAATGCATATCGTGGCATTTTTTTCGGTGTTAACGGTGCACAACTTTGAAAGCACTCACGGTAAAAAGGTTTGTCTAAGGTATAACTAAAGGAATAACGCATGTTGTCACCACAGCTACAGTTTTCGCTATTATATACCTTTCCTACTTGAAGTTGCAGCGGCGTTGGTGGCGTTCCTCGCGCCATTCACATAGGGTGTCTATGCTCATTGCGACTCGCTTACTAGCCGTCTATCTGTAACTTCAAGTTATTAGGGGATCGCACACTCCAAATTTGGTTCCTAAGCTTGAGCCACTTCGCTTTGAACAGCCATGTTCCTGTGGGTAAATTAGTCATTAATTGGTATTACCATTTTCTGGCTAAATAATAACACTCTTCTATATTGATAAGCGGGTGTTAGTGCCAAGTATTGATTGTGAATATTTTGAGTATTTTTCATGTTGATACCACTTTTGTCGCCTTTTTAAGCTAACTCAATGAAAAAAAAGAAAAACATCATTGGTAATACCAATTGACATTTAGCTGGACAGTGTGGGTGTGTTTGATATTATCATGGAATAAATATTCATAAAAAAAGATTAACTATTCTATCTGGGGGCCGCATGGATGTTTCAGCAACGTTACTGACAGCAGCAAATATCATGGTAACAGGCATGGTAGGGGTATTTTTGTTCCTCTCCTTGCTGATTTTCATTGTCAAACTAGTAGCACGTTGGTGTGTTGAAGAAGCGCCAGTGATTACGAAAAAACCTGCAACAAAGCAAACTTTACCTGGACAAGTTCCTGCAACGCATGTGGCGGTTATCAGCGCTGCTATTGCGCAATACAAAAAACAACATCAACAGGAGTAACTTA
Source organism: Pseudoalteromonas fenneropenaei (assembly GCF_042643375.1). NCBI lineage: Bacteria > Pseudomonadati > Pseudomonadota > Gammaproteobacteria > Alteromonadales > Pseudoalteromonadaceae > Pseudoalteromonas > Pseudoalteromonas fenneropenaei. The sequence continues at coordinate 207,722 of NZ_JBHRSD010000001.1, read as the reverse complement.
TGACGCAGCTTAAACTTACTGAACTGGTGCTTCGCGATGCACACCAGTCGTTACTTGCGACCAGAATGCGACTTGAAGACATGCTACCTATCGCAGAAAAGTTGGATAAGGTTGGTTATTGGTCGATGGAATCTTGGGGAGGGGCAACATTTGATGCCTGTATTCGCTATCTTGGTGAAGATCCTTGGTATCGCATTCGCGCATTGAAAGAAGCTATGCCTAACACGCCGCAACAAATGTTGCTGCGTGGTCAAAATTTACTTGGGTATCGCCATTATGCCGATGACGTGGTTGAAAAGTTTGTTGAACGTGCGCATCAAAGTGGTGTAGATGTGTTTCGCATCTTCGACGCAATGAACGACATGCGTAATTTGCAAACGGCAATACGTGCGGCGGTCAAAGTTGGCGCCCATGCGCAAGGTACCATCTCGTATACGGTCAGCCCAGTACATACGCTAGATATGTGGCTAAAACAAGCAAAACAGCTGGAAGAGATGGGTTGCCAATCGATTTGTATTAAAGATATGGCGGGGCTGTTGAAACCCTACGATGCTGAGCAGCTGATCTTAGGCTTGAAAAGTACAGTTTCTCTGCCAATTGCAATGCAATGTCATGCTACGACTGGCTTAAGTACTGCAACTTACCAAAAAGCCATTGACGCTGGGATTGATATGCTTGATACCGCGATTTCGTCAATGAGTATGACTTACGGTCACAGTGCCACAGAAACCATAGTTGCTATCACAGAAGGTATGGCGCGTGATACCGGATTAGATCTTGCCTTGCTGGAGGAAATAGCCAGCTATTTCCGCGACGTGCGGAAAAAATATGCCGCGTTTGAAGGTAGTTTAAAAGGCGTGGATGGTCGTATTCTGCTGGCGCAAGTGCCAGGCGGGATGCTAACTAATATGGAAAGTCAGCTGCGTGAACAGGGGGCTGAGCAGCGTCTTGATGAAGTGTTATTGGAAATTCCTAAGGTACGTCAAGATCTTGGCTACATCCCATTAGTGACGCCTACCTCCCAAATTGTTGGCACTCAGGCGGTGTTAAATGTGTTAAGTGGTGAGCGCTACAAATCTATCACTAAAGAAACCGCTGGGGTGTTAAAAGGCGAATATGGTTTGACGCCTGCGCCAGTTGATACGGCACTACAGCAACGCGTATTGGAGGGCGCGCAAGCCATCACATGCCGCCCTGCAGATTTATTACAGCCAGAACTGGCTGTGCTTGAAAGTGAGCTGTTAGCCAAAGCCAAAACTGAGCAAATAGCTCTTGCTGATGAAGTTATTGACGATGTATTGACCTATGCCTTATTCCCGCAAGTAGGTTTGAAATTCCTGAAAAACCGCCACAATCCAGAGGCTTTCGAGCCCAAACCGGGTTTAGTGACTACAGCTGCTACACCAACCGCGGCGCCCGCAGCCCGCCAAGGTAGTAGCGAGCGCTATAGTGTGCAAGTTGATGGTAAAGTTTACGATGTGGTGGTAGCACCAGGTGGCGCGTTGCAAAGCGTAAAAGTAAGTGACAGTGAATTGCTGCCGCAATCGGCCTCGCTGGTATCAGAAGAAACCCTCAATGCTCCGCTGGCAGGTAATATCGTCAAAATAAAAGTCAAAGCGGGTGATACAGTGAGCAAGGGCGATGTAGTGATCCTCATGGAAGCCATGAAAATGGAAACTGAGATCCGCGCTCAGCATGCCGGTCAAGTTGTCGAAGTACTCGTAGCAGAAGGCGATGCCGTTGCTGCTGGCGACGCCATTATTGCGCTTGCTTAGGAGCTGACATGGACGGATTACTTAACCTTTGGCAGGCCACAGGGCTTGCCAACTTCACCTTGCCTGCACTTATTATGATGGGGGTGGGTGGCTTATTACTGTATTTAGCGATAGCCAAAGGGTTTGAGCCTTTGCTACTGGTACCAATTGGTTTTGGTGCCATCTTAACTAACATCCCTGTGGCTGGGCTATCAGAGCCGGGTGGCCTGCTGTATTACGTTTATTACATAGGTATCGACAGCGGGGTGTTTCCACTCCTTATCTTTATGGGAGTAGGTGCACTAACGGATTTTAGCGCGCTTATCGCAAATCCTAAGATGCTATTGCTCGGTGCTGCGGCGCAGTTTGGTATTTTTGCCACACTGTTTGGCGCCATTATGCTGAATTTAGTGCCTGGGTTTGAATTTACCTTAAAAGATGCCTCTGCGATTGCCATTATTGGCGGGGCTGACGGACCAACGGCGATATTTCTGGCCTCTAAGTTAGCACCTGAATTACTTGGTGCGATTGCAGTAGCGGCTTATTCGTATATGGCATTAGTGCCAATTATTCAGCCGCCCATTATGAAGGCGCTGACTACAGAAGAAGAGCGACAAATTGCAATGCCGCAATTACGTCATGTGTCAAAGCGTGAAAAATTACTGTTTCCGCTTTTAGTGCTAGGGATGACTATCTTGTTCTTACCTGCCGCTGCACCTTTGGTCGGGATGTTCTGCTTAGGTAATTTAATGCGCGAATCCGGTGTAGTAGAGCGCTTAAGCAGTACCGCACAAAATGAATTGATTAATATCACCACAATATTTCTTGGTTTAGCTGTGGGTTCTAAGTTGGCTGCCGATAAGTTCTTAACGGTAGAAACAATCGGTATTTTGGTGTTGGGTGCCGTTGCTTTTGGTATAGGAACTGCCTCTGGCGTGTACATGGCGAAAATCATGAATCGCTTATCGAAAGATCCGATTAATCCATTAATTGGTGCCGCAGGAGTTTCGGCCGTGCCTATGGCTGCGCGAGTAGTGAACAAGGTGGGGTTAGCGAGTAACCCGCATAACTTTTTATTAATGCACGCGATGGGGCCTAATGTCGCTGGGGTATTAGGCAGTGCCGTGGCTGCGGGTATTTTGCTCGCTTTAGTAGGATAGATTTGTAAACTCTCCAACCGACTGGCGCGGCGTAAGCTGCGCTTTTTTTTGCGCAGCTGTTAGTGATTGCCAAGCTAATCAAGCTGAGGTCAGATATGCTCTAAAGCGCAATCAAAGGGTAACTAACGCGTTTAAGTACGCATGTGTAGACTAAGCTCTGCGCATTTTTATACCATAGGCTAATTGAAGTAGGGACGAGAGAGTTTTTACTTGCTCAGCTGTGTGGGAGTAAATATGAAAGTAATAGTGGTACTGGGATTATTGGTGATTAGTTTAGTCATTTTAATCCCCTTGTTAGAGCGCTTTCAGGGGAATTGGAGTAAAGACGCCTATCATAAAATCGGCCGTTGGATTTTGCCTTTGGTGATGATGTCGCTCGTCGTGCAGTTACTGTACGCATTGCTGCACGGCGAGTGAGTCAGCGATAAACTTAGTTGTTTAACGCCAATTGCAGGCTACGGTTGCGCTCAAGTAGCGCTAAACGTTGGTCAGCGAGAGGTTTAAAGTTTGCCAGTTCAGCGGCTGGTAAAGGCTCTGATTTTGGCAGCGGTACAGTTTTTGGATTGCGGTGTACACCATTCACTAAAAACTCATAATGTAAGTGCGCACCGGTTACGCGACCAGTTGCACCTACTGTACCAATCTTTTCACCTTGGCGGATTTTATCGCCAGTTTTGGCATAGCGTTTATCTAAATGCAGATACTTAGTCACGTATTGTGAACCATGCTGAATAAACACATAGTTGCCGTTTAAGTCGTTATAGCCAGATTTCAATACCTTGCCATTACCAGAAGCCACCACCGGCGTGCCCACGCGTGCGGCGTAATCAATACCGCGGTGAGCACTAACTTTACCTGTCACAGGGTGCAAACGACGTGGATTGAAATTCGAGCTGATGTACTTAAAGTTGACTGGTGCGCGCAAGAAGGCTTTTTTCATGCTGCGACCTTCTGGGGTGTAAAACTCTCCATCGCTGTGTTTTACTGCGGCAAAGCGTTCACCCTGATTGATAAACTCAGCGGCGAGGATCTCACCAGTACCAATCAGTTCACCATCGACATAGTGCGTTTCAAAAAGCAGTGAGAACTGATCGCCTTCACGAATATCGTTGGCAAAGTCGACGTCCCAGCCAAAAATATCGGCAAAATTCATGATCTGCCGCTCGCTCAAGCCAGCTGTGATACCCGCAGTCCAAAAACTAGAACTGATCTGCCCACTGACAGACTGGGCAACGGTATCCACTTCTTTACTGTCGATATGGCTGCGGTAATTACCGTTGGCCTCTCTGGTGACCAGTAAAGTATCGGTTTTTGAGATCACATACTTTAACTGTAATAACTCACCGTTATTGTCTTTAGCAAAGCTTAGGGTTTCGCCTGGGTGAATACTGGTAAGTTGTTTAGTGTCGTTGCTGAGATTGACGATTTGATGCAAAGTTTGAGGAGAGAGACCGGCTTGTTTGAAGATAATAGCGAGGCTATCACCGGATTTGACTTTGAAATCATCAAAACTAAATTCTTGGTCGGCCGCGAGTTGGGAAATTTGGCTTTCCTGCTCATCCCCTGCGGTTTGTGACACTTTGCTGTCTGGGACGGCGGTTGCAATATTTGGCTCAATAACATCAAGCGGCAACTCATAACGTTTGCCCACTTCTAATAGCGATACATCGTTATCTCTTGATGCCGTTGCCTTTTCAGAAGGAATAAGTGCAACCCCGGCCATAGCGGCCAGAATACCTAGGATCAGCATTTTGTGTTTTTTAGGAAGCTTATGCACCACGTGAACCATAACGCGCCTTTTCTGCTGTCAAGATGTATTGTGAATAATATTGCAGGATATACGCAATAAAGCGTTAATACCAGTATTTTGTACATTTAAACTCGACTTAATATGAGCTAGAATCGGGCGCTAAGTAGAAAAATTTGTTGGAGTGAGAGATGGTGGATTTAGAAACTGCGTTTGCTGAGATCAAGCGCGGCGCCGAAGAGATTTTATTAGAAGACGAATTGAAGGAAAAACTCAAGTCTGGCAAAAAACTTCGTATTAAAGCGGGATTTGATCCAACAGCGCCAGATCTACACTTAGGTCACACCGTACTTATCAACAAAATGAGAACGTTTCAGGATTTAGGCCATGAGGTTATCTTCCTGATTGGTGACTTTACTGGCCTTATCGGCGACCCAACGGGTAAAAACGTAACACGTAAACCTTTGACTCGTGAGCAGGTCCTTGCTAATGCTGAAACCTACAAAGAGCAAGTGTTTAAGATTTTAGACCCAGCTAAAACCACAGTAGCTTTTAACTCTGAGTGGATGGAAAAGCTAGGTGCGGCTGGTATGATCAAACTTGCTGCAAGTCAAACGGTTGCTCGTATGCTAGAGCGTGACGACTTTAAAAAGCGTTATGCGAATGGCCAATCAATTGCGATTCACGAATTCTTGTATCCGCTAGTGCAAGGCTGGGATTCGGTAGCATTGAAAGCAGACGTAGAACTAGGTGGTACAGATCAACGCTTTAACCTGTTAATGGGCCGTGAGTTACAAAAAGACGAAGGCCAAGCACCACAAACAGTACTGATGATGCCGCTACTTGAAGGTACGGATGGCGTGCAGAAGATGTCTAAGTCATTGGGTAACTATATTGGTATCACAGATGAGCCAAACGATATGTTTGGTAAAATCATGTCGATCACTGATGACTTGATGTGGCGTTACTACGAATTACTAAGTGCTTTGAGCCTAGAGCAAATCGCAGCTTTAAAAGCAGAAGTGGCAAATGGTAAAAATCCGCGCGATATCAAAATCGACTTTGCAAAAGAAATGATTGCGCGTTTCCATAGTGCAGAAGCTGCTGAGGCCGCGCATCAGGACTTTATTCAACGTTTCTCGAAAAACGCGTTGCCTGATGATATTCCAGATGTAACTGTGACGACTGAAGGCACAGAAATGGCTATCAGTGTGTTACTAAAAGAAGCTGGTTTAGTAGATAGCACCTCAGAAGCGCTGCGTATGATCAAGCAAGGCGCGGTGAAGCTAAATGGTGAAGATAAAATCACTGACAGCAAAATGATGGTAGCTAAAGGCTCAACCGCGATTTATCAAGTTGGTAAGCGTAAATTTGCTAATGTCACACTTGCGTAATGGCGCGTAGTCACGATTAAGATACTTTAAACCGACGCTAGCGTCGGTTTTTTTCTGCCTACAAGGTGGCTAATTGCGCAGCTGAGTTTGTAAAAACAGATTCAGCGCAGCCCATAACAAACAGATCAAAGCCAGCAGAAACCAGCGTAGATAATTCAGCAAGCGAATTGTTTCGCGGATATCGGCGCTAAGCGGATGGCGTTCAGTGCCAAAACGCATTTTTTGAAACCGTTCGCCTTGATATAACGCTGGGCCGCCAAGTTGTACATTCAAGCTTGCGGCAAACAGCGACAAGATCCAGCCACTATTGGTTTGATAACAATGTCGACCGTATAGACGAATATAATGCCAAGTCTTTTTATAATTTTGTAATAGCGATAATAGTGCTACAAACATACGAATAAACGGCCACTCGACAACAAATAGCGTGCGCTCTAACGGTTTCATAAAGTAACTGTTGGGCGGTAAAGTTTTGCGCCACGCATGATTGCAGAGCAACATTAATTTGTAGGCCAGCATTAACCAAGGGCCAGTGCCAAGGTATAACAGTACGATGACCCAAAACTGCCTCACCTGATTCAGACACAAAGATTCAATACAGGCTTTGATGATACCTACTTCAGACAGATTGCGGGTGTCACGTACGACCAATTGCGTGCTGAGCTGGCGTGCTGTGGCTTTTTGACCGAGATCCAATAGTTTGGCTATTTTTTGCGCTTTACGCTCAAAAATTGGATTATAAAGGCAAAGATAGAGTAATAAGCCATCAACCCACACTGGATAAAGTGCAAAACTACTGATGCCAAAGATAAGCACCACAATCGTTGCAATGGGTAATAAAAAAGCCAGACTGCCAGCAATATACCATTGCTGCTTGTTGGTGTTGGGTTGATACACGCGTTTGCCTATCATGGCAAATAAGTGAGAATAAAACGCGTTGGGATGATACCAGCTGTGTAGCGGCAGCAGTCGCGATAACGCGACTGCGAGGATAAACACCAGCAAACTTTCGTGAGTTTGCAACAGCGTTAAAGACACCTTATAGCGTAACCTGAGTAAGCTTTTGTAATAGTGCCACAACCATTTTTGAAGAATTAACCGAAGCGACTTCTAAATATTCTTCAAACGACTGTGGCGACTCTTTACCCGCAATGTCAGACAATGAGCGGATCACCACAAACGGCGTGTGTAATGAATGGCATACCTGCGCAATTGCAGCGCCTTCCATTTCTACCGCTAACATCGCAGGGAAGTCTTGGCGGGCCTTGTCGATACGTACTGGGTCGCACATGAAAATATCACCAGTACAAATTAAGCCAACCATAGTTTGCACGTTTTCCACTTCCGCAACGCTTTGCTTAGCTGCTTCAATAAGTGCTGGGTGAGCGGTAAAACCCGCAGGCATTTGTGGTACTTGACCAATTTCGTAGCCAAACGCAGTTACGTCAACATCGTGGTGACGCACTTCGCTTGAAATCACCACATCGCCAACATTAAGAGACGGCTCGAAACCGCCCGCTGAGCCAGTATTGATCACACAGTCAGGAGTAAAATTATCAATTAGCAAAGTCGTTGCGATGGCTGATGCAACTTTACCAATGCCTGATTGTACTAAAGTGACTTGTTGACCAGCTAAATCACCAGAAAAAAACGTAAAGCCGCCTTTGCTTACTGTACTTACGTTTTGCATTGCTTCGCGAAGGATAGCAACTTCCGGCTCCATGGCGCCGATAATACCTACTTTCATGCTAATTATTCCTCATAAACTGTGCAGCTCATTATACTGAAGGACAATAAAAATGCGAGTTTAGCTGGCTAAACTCGCATTCTCGTAATCAATTTGTCACTTTATCTAGCCGCTTAAATTTCGGCCAGTTGCGTCGACATGGCTTTTGCTTGTGATGGCGACAATACTGCTGGTTTATAAGTTCTGTTACGTGTTTCGCGAGATTCAGGTTTCTCTGGCTTGCCTAGTTTGAACAGAATCGCAGCGCGTACTTCAGCAGGTTTATAGCCTGCTCTGACTTTCATACGGATGTGTGGAATACCAGCAGCTTCTAGCGCGCCGGTAACAAACCAGTCTTTTTGCGCCTTATGGCCGCTTTTGTTGGCGTTATTCACCAAATCAACCGCCGCAACTATGTTTAAGGTCTCTTTGTCGACTAACACATAGTCTAGTTGTTTGTTTTTCGCTTTGGCCATTGCCGCGCGGCGAGCTTTTGCCGTAAGGCCTGGTTTGCACTCGATCAGATCAACCAATTTAACACGGCTCACGACTTTAAAACGATCGCCAATAGCACGCTCAATCAAATGTAGGAAGCTGGCTTCTACAGTAGTAAAGACATTTTCTTTTTTGCTGAATGGGTAGGGGTTTCCGCCCTGATCTGTGTATTTCGCTGCAACCACAGAGGCAACCACGACCAAAGCGAGAATAGATAACAATGCCAATTCCATAAAACACTCCACTTCGACAATTTTGATAACTCTGCTGAGTTAAAGCAAACTATATGCCAAGTTAAGTGACGGAATTTCGTATTGTTTACAGAGGCGGGACTGAAAACGAGCTTCGTGGTCAGACCCGCATCGTAGCGATTTACTCTGGTGTGTAACCGCCAGCTATACCTTTTACTGCCATGGCTACCGCATCGTGGGCGTGGAGTGATTCGTAATGATTCACCCGGACGCTAAAGTCAGAGTATGCCAGTGGCTCTAGCAATGCTTTCAATTTTCTTGCCGCATCTTCGCAGAATATCAAGTTTTGCCCGTTAAGTCGTGCAAACTCTTGCTCATCTTCACGTTTTACCGCTGCTTGGACGGGCGTTTTGAGTGTTGCCTCAATCAAATCAATTAAGGTCACAATGTCAAATTCCTGACTATTGTGTGATAACAACACTTTCACTTGAGCAATAGAGCGCTGTGAATGAGGCGTCGCAACAATACCTTCGGTACTACCGAGCCAGTTTTTAACTTGTTCAAATGACAATTCTTGCTGCTTAAATTTGGCATCAAAGGCGTTTTGAATTAATTGCCGTGCAAGTGCCGCAGAGCAAGGACAAGTTGATGAGTAAGCAACATCAACAGTTAGTTCAAGTTTAAACTGACCATTAAGCAATACGCTGTTGATCACGACTGGGTAACCTTTCCAGCCTTGCTTACCACTAAGCAGCGATTTGCGACGTAATAGTAATTCGAATTCAAGACGCAGTTTGGCACTTTGGCTTAAGCCTTCGTGGCTAGTAATAAACTGGTCAAGCAATTGCTGAAGGGTAATAGGTGTCAGGGACTGCTCACAAGATAAAGTGTCCAACGCTAAGAATAAGCGTGACATATGAATACCTTTAGCTTGTTCGTCGTCTAGGCTGACATATGCATCGGCTTTGGCAGCGATAGTACAAGGGGCAAGGCCTTTGGTTTCGAGCGTTAATGGGACTTCGATATTGCCCATGCCGACCCATTCTAAGCGGCCGTGAGCAAGTGCACTGGCACTGTGCGCGATATCTGGCATGTTAGCTGGCATTATTTCCTCATTCAGCAAATACTAAAAAACGCGCATAGTACATGAAAAATATCAGAAAGTGGAAAAATGCGTGTTAAAGTCAAATTTGATTTATGCGCAGAGTGTTCACAGCGCTATACAAATCGCCGCCTGATTGGTTTTTTTTAGAAACAACTTGTGAGTATTTTTTGCGCGCGATTGTGCGGGTATTTTGTCAGTGGCGTAACTTTCAAGTGCTATTAGCGCCTCAAGACGTGACGATAATGAGCGTCAATTTTTTGATTATCATCATTTTTTGTTTGTTAAGTAGACAATTTGGTGGCGTGATGATGTTACACTTTTTACGCTCAGGGTATAATGGCGTTATCAGCGGTAGTAAGAACATAACATGATAGATTCATCTGTAGATCCGTGGACGCGCTTGGTGTCCAACTTACTTGAAAAATTTGGTGAGCTCAAAGCTGGGATAATGGTGTACGCCATTATTCTGTTAGTGTCTTTGATTGCTGCATGTATGTTCTATTATGTTGCTCTTGGCGAAATTAATTTATTAGATATTTTAGCTGTGATGTTTTTTACCGCTATCGCTTCTCCTGTGTTGATCATGATGACCATCCAAGCGTTACGGCGTCTTCAGCACTCGCGTGCTTATATCGAATCTGCGACACAACAGGAAAAACTACTCAACCAAACCTTAAAGGACAACATTAACCGCCTCAATAGTGAAATTGACGAGCGGAAAATCGCGCTACACGCCAAACATCGTGCTATTGAAGAATTGAGAAAAGAGATCACCGAGCGGAAAAAAGCGCAGCAAGCATTAGAAACTGCATACAATGATAAGGGCAAATTTATTGCCACTTTAAGTCATGAATTACGCACCCCGCTCAATGGTATTGTTGGTCTGACCCGCATGTTACTTGATACTGAGCTGAATAAGCAGCAGCGCAGTTGGTGTAATACGGTGTTCTCAAGCGCCGAAACACTAGGTAATATTTTTAATGATATCATAGACTTAGATAAAATAGATCGTGAGCAGTTAGATATCGCTGCCGACAGTATCAATGTCTCAGACTTTATTAACGATGTAGTGAACTTTGCGGGACTTATTGCCGATCAAAAGGGGCTCAGTTTTGACATTCAACGTCAGGGTATTTTGGATGTTTACGCGTTACTCGACCCCACACGTTTGCGCCAGGTGTTATGGAATCTAATCAACAACGCGGTGAAATTTACCCATCGTGGAGGTGTGACACTAATTTGCCGACGTGAAAACAAAGAAGATGGCCCTTGGTTATGTGTCAGCGTGATTGATACGGGGATGGGTATTCCCGCCGATCAGCTCGGTAAAATCTTTGAAATGTATTACAAAGCGCCTGATGCCACCGGAGCCAACGCAATTGGTTCAGGAATTGGACTTGCGGTTACCAAAGCATTGGTGGAAGCGATGAAAGGCACCATTAGTGTTATTAGCAAACAAGGGCAGGGCAGCCAGTTTGATGTGACTATTCCACTTAAGTTAACTGCAGCACCAAAAGAGCAAAGTTATGCGGGACGCAGCTTGAATATTTTGTTGGTTGAAGACGTGCCACTGAACGCGGAAATCGCGACCAATCTGCTTGAGCAACGCGGGCATGAAGTGATCTGGGCTGAAACGGGTGAAGATGCCTTGTGTTTGGTCGAAACTGAAGACGACCTCGACCTTATCTTATTAGATATGCAGCTACCGGATATCAACGGCGATGAAGTTGCACGGCAGATACGTGAAGATAGTCGGTTTGATGACCTACCTATTGTCGCGTTAACTGCCAACGTGCGTAGCGCTGAGCAAGAGTTACAGGGAATTAGTATACAAGGCGCCTTGGCTAAACCGATTAATACCACGCGTCTGGATAAAATGCTCGGTGAGTTATTTGGTCTTGATGCACAAAAAAGTCACGGCACCAGTGAGGTGGATGTTTTCGCACAGCTCGATACAGAACAAAGCGAACAACTAGACTTAGAAACCATCAGTGATTTTGTTAATTCTATGGGCTTGTCAGCCTTCTCTCGTAGTATCGAACTATTTGAGCGTTTGAATCCAAAGTATTGTGAAGAACTGCGCAGCGCATTAAATGCACAAAATATTGAAGAATACGCTTCTGTAGCGCATAAGCTCAAGGGTGCGGCGGGTTCGGTTGGCTTGCAACTCGTGCAGTTACACGCAAAAGACATGGAGTTACAGGCGCAGAGTGTTGATGCAACAGCGTTAACGCAGTGGATTGTAGAATTGGAAGCAAAAATAAATGAAGGACAATCAGCCCTTCATTCATTAATTGCAAAACTCGCTGAAACTGAGTAACTGATTAGTTATCAAGTTTACCAATGAAGCGGTAGCCTTCACCGTGAATCGTACTGATAAGTTCAGGTGTGCTGTTATCGCTTTCAAAATGCTTACGAATACGACGGATAGTAACGTCTACCGTACGGTCATTAGCACGCAGTTCACGACCAGTCATATGCTTGATGAGTTGCTCACGGCTGAAAATGCGGCCTGGAGAATCTAGCATTAGGCGTAGTGCACGGTATTCGCCTTTAGGCAAACGCTTAGCAACCCCTGCTGGTGAAGTTAGGCAACGACTATTTTCGTCAAGTTCCCAACCGTTAAAGGTGATAACACCATTTGTTTCAAGCTTTGACTCTTCAGCTGAAGAACCAGTACGAGAAATTAAGTTACGTGCTCTGATAGTCAATTCACGTGGGTTAAATGGCTTGGTGATGTAGTCATCAGCGCCAATCTCTAGACCAAGGATACGATCGACATCGTTGTCACGTCCGGTCAAGAAGATTAGACCAATATTTCTCTTCTGGCGTAACTCACGGGCTAAAATCAGGCCGTTTTTACCCGGAAGATTGATATCCATGATCACGAGGCTTACATCATCATGTGAGGTAAGTTTGTCGTGCATGTCATCACCATCAATGGCTTCAAGAACTTTGTAACCTTCAGCTTCAAATAAACTAACTAGGTTCAGCCGAGTTACGTCTTCATCCTCTACGATCAGAATGACTGGCGTTTGCATTATTTATTAACCTTTTCGGAACATTTTATTTACATGATATTCGGTACAATAGAATAAAACCGAATAATGATGATTATAGGAGCTTATCCAAATGTTAACAAGAAAAATCAGTCTGGATGAAATTTGGCCACAGCCAGCAAACGTGAAAGCACCTTAAAATTGTGCTTGTTCATTGCTTGTTTATTGATGTACAAACGGATTTTGCTCCCTTCTTGGACCAATGACGCTACACCGCCGCCTTCAAGAAATGCAAGGCTTTCACCAACAGTTACTGTGTCCAAGGCAGTTGTATCGGTCCAAGCGGATAGTATATCATTTTCGTGATTTTCATCAACGTATGAGATATCACAGCGCTCAGAAAGTTCCCGTAAATTAGTATTATTTTCAATTTTTAAAATCTGAATTGGTAGATCATTGATGCTCAGATTTTTTGTTGCTTGTAGCACAGCGCCAGGGCCATCATCCAGAGTGAAAAAGCAAAACCTTAAACCGTTTACGGTGCGGCTTTTTGGAAACTCAACAAACTTAGCCATTTGATATAAAAAGGCCGAGCGAACTTGATCGGGAGATTTGGCCTGAACGTTCCAGATGCATAGCGAAAGCACTAAAAGTAGCCAATAAGATTTTGTCATCACACCACCTCCGGTTTTGGCAGGGTGATAACAAAGCGGCTACCTTTCTCAACATTTTCGTCTAAATAGATATTGCCGTTGAGTGCTTGCGTAACTAAGTTATACACTAAGTGCATGCCAAGACCGCTACCACCTTCGCCACGCCGAGTGGTTACGAAAGGGTCGAAAATACGTTTGCGAATACTCGTTGGTACACCACTGCCGTTATCCGAATAGATTACCTGAATATCATTTTCGTTATCGACGATTTCGATATTAATGTGATTGTCGTTGCTATCAGAAAATGCGTGGATCAAAGAGTTAGAGACCAGTTGCTCAATGATTTGCTGGATTGGACCGGCCTTACTGTTGACAAAAAAGTTAGCTGGGCAGTCGATACTGACTTCCGCATGCTTGAGAATTAAATCAGCACGCATGGCGGTTATCACATCGCGCAGCAAGGCTTCTAGATTTAGTTCTGTGCTTAATTCAAGGTCTTGACTAACAGCTACTTTCTTGAATGCGGAGATGAGCTCAGCTGCACGGTTGAGGTTACGGTAAATTAAGTCTAAGTTCTCAATACCATCGTTGATAAAGCGCTCTAACTGCTTTGAGGTAAGTGATTTGCCTTCAAAAGCAACTTTAATATCAGCCAGTTTATCGCGTAGTAACGTTGAGCCAGTCACACCGAGTCCAATTGGGGTGTTTACTTCATGGGCAACACCCGCCACCATTTGTCCAAGCGACGCCATTTTTTCGTTTTCAACGATTTGGTTTTGGTACTGGTGCATGCGCTCTAAGGTGTTCAATAATTCCTGATTTGCTTCTCGTAGTGCGATAGTGCGTTGATTCACTTTTTCTTCAAGGCTTTGGTTAAGTTGCTTGATCTCTAGTTTGTCAGCCTTGTGGCGCTCAATTTGGTTTTGGGTACGAGCTAACATCAAGTTGAGGTTATTGGCTAGAATATTAATTTCTTCTATGTTGTTTTTATTCGCACGGGCACTGTAATTGTGGTTTTTTGACACATCTTGCAGTAGCAGACTCAACTCTTCTATAGGGCTGGCAATACGCTTTTGAATGCCGCGGGCAACCAAACTCACCAACAGCAATACAAAGAGGGTCAGGAAAATGTCGACCAAGATTTTACGATTGATATAACGATTGAGCCGCTCTAAACCACCACGAATATAAACATACCCTTCAGTTTTACCTTCGTAAACCACAGGTTTAATAAGCTCAATATAATCATCGCTGATTTTCGGTGTGAGCAACTCTTCGATACTGTTAACTTTAAGCGGTACAGGTGGAGTTTTGCTGGCATTGAAACTGGTAAAAAACACCGGTTTGTTAGTGATATCATCTATCGCGTAGATATGGATATTTTTTACTAACTCAATGTTATTAAAAGACTGTAGGCGTTTGTCTTCGGTTTTTCTATCATCGAAAATAAGTGTAATTTGTGCGTTGAAAGCGACGATTTCAGCTAAGATGCTGAGCTTTTCAATCAACAGTTGCTTTTGCTCTTTAACATCAAGGTAAGTTGAGATAGAAATAGACAAAGACAGACACAACGCGGTAACTAACATTACCGCGCTTATCAGGGCTTTTCTTATACTTGTTTTTGATCCAGATTTTGCCATTATTTCCAGCAGTTTACTTGTGCTAGCAAAACATCTGAATCAAGTGTAGCAAACAGTTTGAATAAAAAAACCAAAATTTACCGAGAATACTCGGATTAAATTGCGCAGTTGAGTGTTTTGGCTTATTGGCAGAAATATAAAGTAAACTTGGTATTCTGGCGTGGTATTGCCACAGTTTTAAAATTAGCAGCCAAAATCGGCTGATACTTCAAAAAACTGTTGGCTACAATCAGCAATTGTCCGTGTTGTGTAAGATGGTTTTTGGCTTCGCTAAAGAAACGCTCAGAGATGCTATAGTCGGTCGTCAATCCTGTATGAAATGGTGGGTTACTGACAATAGCTGCATAACGCCCTTTGATTTCACTTAAACCATCGCTTAATAGTGCCATACCTTTGATATTATTCAGCTCAAAGGTACGAGAAGTGGCGTAAATTGCCAGTGCACTGACATCAAGCGCCGTTGGTACTAACTTGTCATTAGTGAGCGCTAAGTAAGCACTGATGACCCCAGCACCACAGCCGAAGTCCAACACTTCGCCTTGCATACGAGTTTCGGCAAGTTCCGCTAACAGCAATTCGGTGCCGACATCCAACGCACCATGATTAAACACCCCAGGGATACTGACGACAGAAAATTGCTTGCCGTTGACACTGACTTGGAAGGTTTTTTCATAGTTTTGTAGAGCAAATTGGTTCAGAGTCTTTAAACCCATAAACTCGTACAATATGCAGTGTTTCGCACTTTCTAGCTTGTAATGTTCCTGTGCAAAGTCAGCAAACTGTTTTGGTGCTGATTTAACTCCACCTTTATTTTCACCCACAATTAAAACGCGAGTGTGCGAGAGGGCTAAAGCTCGGATGTTATCAAACATCATCTCGGCTTCAGGCTTAGATTTAGGGTAAAAATAAATAACTAAATCATACTCTGCACTTGGCAACGTCGCCGCGACAACCGCTTCGATATTGAGTTTTGGGTCGACACTGGCCGTATCTGCGCAATTGTAGCTAAAGGCACAAATACGTGCATTCGGATTGAGCTTGCGTAATTTTGGTAAGAAACCATCACGTTCAAAATTAATGACTAAAATTGAATCCGCTTCCAACTCATGCTCGTTTCGTAGCAATAATTGACTCGGATTGGATAACGGACCTGACATGTTTCTTACCTTAATAAATGAAATTACTGTACGCGCTTAAACATTAAGTCCCACACGCCGTGACCTAAGCGATGCCCACGTTGTTCAAACTTGGTCAAGGGGCGGTGTTCTGGGCGCGGTACATAAGTTTTATCAGCTGACACGTTTTCATAACCTGGTGCTTGGCTCATTACTTCAAGCATATGTTCTGCATAGTTTTCCCAGTCTGTTGCCATGTGGAATACACCGCCGATTTTCAATTTTTTGCGTAGGCTTTCTGCAAACTCTAATTGCACAATACGGCGTTTGTGGTGGCGCTTTTTATGCCATGGATCTGGGAAGAATAGCTGTAGCGTACTAATGCTGCCATCAGCGATACAATCGGCAAGAATTTCAATGGCGTCATGCTCAAATACGCGCAGGTTAGTCACACCTTGTGCGTCGGCATCCATCAAACAGGCACCAACGCCTGGTTTGTGCACTTCAATACCAATAAAGTTTTGATCTGGATTGTTTTTGGCCATTTCAACCAAAGACTTACCCATACCAAAGCCAATTTCCAGCACCACATCGTTGTTGTTGCCAAAAACCTCAGCCAGATTGAGCAGACCCATGTCGTGCGTTAGGCCCATTGTAGCCCAACATTTGTCAATTGCAGCTGCTTGACCCTTAGTCAAACGGCCTTCGCGCTTTACGAAGCTACGTACTTTACGAATGAATTTACCTTCGTTTTCCGCTTGTTCGAGCGTGGTTTTGCTTAATTCTGTCATGATATCCGCACTGGCTGAAAAAATGGTCGCATATTATCCCTGTAAGGCCCATCAAGTACAAGTGCTTGACGTTTTTAAATTGCTCCCTACACTGGCGCCAGAGAATTAACTAAAAGCACAACACATGACAGTAGCAAGCGCACAAGCACAGTGGTTTTCCGACCAAGTGGTAGATTGGTATCAAGAGTTCGGGCGTAAGACGTTACCTTGGCAACTAGATAAAACCCCTTATAAAGTTTGGGTGTCGGAAGTCATGCTCCAGCAAACTCAGGTAGTGACCGTTATTCCGTACTTTGAGCGTTTTATGGCGAGTTTTCCAACGGTTATCGACTTGGCAAACGCCCATGAAGACGATGTTTTGCATCACTGGACAGGGCTTGGTTACTACGCAAGAGCGCGTAATTTGCATAAAACGGCGAAAATAATTCGTGATGACTATAACGGAATATTCCCAACTACTTTAGAGCAAGTTATGGCTCTGCCTGGCATTGGTCGTTCAACCGCAGGGGCGGTGTTATCGCTCGCGCTTGGGCAACATCATCCGATTTTGGATGGCAATGTCAAACGTGTGCTAGCGCGGTTCTTCTTGGTTGAAGGCTGGTATGGGGTTAAAAAAGTCGAGCGGAGATTGTGGGCGCTGAGCGATGCGGTGACGCCAAAGGGGCAGGTTGGTGCGTTTAATCAAGCTATGATGGATTTAGGTGCGAGCCATTGTTCGCGAAGTAAGCCAAATTGTCAGTTGTGTCCATTACAAAGCCAATGTGCAGCGCACTTACAAAATTTAACCGCGCGTTTTCCTAATCCTAAACCGAAAAAAGATAAGCCGAAAAAAGCCGCATTTCATTTGATCTTGCGTGCCGATAATCAGCTCTTAATGGAAAAAAGACCGAGTAGTGGCATTTGGGGCGGCTTGTTTGGCTTTTTTGAGTTTACTTCACACAATGCACTCGAGACCTTTTTAGCGCAGCAAGGGATAAAGGCTAAGCTTGAGGAGTTGCCCGCTTTTACCCATATCTTCACGCATTTTGAGCTGACCATAACGCCTATTGTGGCACAGCTTAGCGAAGTGCCTGATGTGGTGCATGAGCAGCAATTGTTGTGGTTTGATTTACATCAGCCGCCAGCAGTTGGGCTTGCAACACCAACAAAAAAGTTGGTTAAGTTAATGGCGACATTAGGTTAAACTAGGCAAAGTAAAGTTTAGGTGGAGACGAACATGGCACGTACGGTATTTTGTCAAAAGCTTCAAAAAGAAGCGCCAGGTCTGGATTTTCAACTGTATCCAGGTGAAATTGGTCAACGTATTTTCGACAATATTTCTAAAGAAGCTTGGCAGCAGTGGCAACACAAGCAAACTATGCTGATCAACGAGAAAAAGCTTAACATGATGAACCCTGAGCACCGTACTTTGCTTGAAGAGCAAATGGTGGGTTTCTTGTTTGAGAATAAAGAAGTGGAAATAGAAGGTTATCGCCCGCAGCAATAAGTGCGAGTATCTATAACAACAAAAAAGGCCATAAGGCCTTTTTTGTTGTCTTTACGTTGCTTGAGATAAATAGCAACCCATATATTGCATTACTCGTGATCAATGCCTTCAGCGAGGATCTTCTCAATAAACACCACAGCTTGTGAGTAAGCTAATTCTAAATTATCACGCGCACGGATAAGTTCGTCACTTGAGTGTTTGCGCTCTTTACAACTTGTTTCAAACTCCATCGCCTTGTCGGCCACAACTAATGCACCAATGGTTTTAGAGATAGATTTAAGCTGGTGACAAGCATCAATAATCACTTCTTGATCCATCGCCATGACCCCAGAATTAATATCACTGATAAGGTTAGCCGCCTGTTCAAGGTACATTTTAAAGAACCGCTGGCGCTTTTTGGCATCGTTATTGACGTACTTATTTAATGCTTCTAAATCTATCGCAGCTGGTTGCGATGGTACATCTGGCATTGGTGTGGTAACAGTAGTATCACTCTGAGCATCAGGCGAAGCTTCGGTAATTGCCAAGCGAGGTTGCTTTTCACGCCATTTATTTAATGTCGCTTCTAACACGTTAAGCTCAATCGGTTTGGTAATGTAGTCGTTCATACCCGAAGCTAAGCAGCGCTCACGCTCGCCTTTTAATGCATTCGCTGTTACCGCAATAATATAAGGCTGTGCATTTGGTTCGCTAGATTGTTCAGCTAAATCGCGGATTTTAGTCACCATGTCATAGCCCGACATTTTGGGCATATGTAAGTCAGTCAAAATTAGCGGAAATTGGCCTGATTGCCACAATTCCAGACCTTGTTGGCCATTTTCTGCAACTTCAACACCATAACCCAGTAAATGCAGTTGATCGGTCAATACTTGCTGATTGAGAATATTGTCTTCAACCAAAAGCACCAGCTTGTTTTGCGCACGCGCTTCATCAATATTGAGATAATTGTTAAAACTGGTCGCTGGTTTTAGTGTTTTCGGAGTATGCAGACCTGCACCCACTAAAACAGAGGTCATAAAGCTAGACTTGCAAAGCGGGGCGGCATTGAGATAGAAAATCTTTTGATGATTTAACGCCGCTTCATCCATCTTGCTTAGTACAATAGCTTGCTGCTCAAAACGTTCAATAGAATATAGGAGTGAGCGCAAGGTATTGTTAATCGCCGTCATACCATCAAGCGCGTCTAAGATCCAAATGACCTTGTCCTGCTGTTGGTAATCATCGATATCAAGTTCAGACTCTGCAACGATGAGGTTTGCGCCCATAAAGGACAAGTAACGGCTTAAAATTGCCTTACGCCACTGACTTTGTGTAAGTAAAACAACATTATACCCTTTTAGGGTAGCTTTATTGGCATAGGCTATTTTACCGCGAGTACTAAAGGGCAGCTCGACCACAAACTCACTTCCCATACCAATATCACTGGTGACATGAATAGAGCCAAGCATCAATTCAATGAGGCTTTTACAAATCGACAAACCTAAACCCGTGCCCCCGTATTCGCGGGTTATCGTGCTTTCAGCTTGAATAAAGGGGTTAAAGATCTCTCTTAACTGCGCTTGCGTCATGCCTTTACCATTATCAGTAACGGTAAAGCGCAAAGTGTAATGATCAGAAGTGTTTTGCGCCACTTCAACGCTAATCCGCACAAATCCTTGGCGGTCTTCATCTGTGGTAGTGAACTTTATAGCATTGCTGCAGAGGTTATATAAAACCTGACGCACACGAACTGAGTCACCAACCAAATTATCAGGAATATCAGGGGCAATACTCAGCTGGAGATCCAAACGGCGTTTTTTTGCAACGGATGATAGCACTCGGGCTACTTCCTCTATCGTGTCTGTGACTGAAAATACACTGTTGTCGATAGTTAGTTTGCCAGCTTCGATTTTTGAGAAATCGAGAATATCGTCCAAGATCCCGAGCAAAGAAAATGCACTGTCACGGATAATGGTCGTCAAACGGTGTTGCGCGCCATTGAGTTCAGTTTGGCGGAGCAAATCAATAGTACCAATTACGCCATTCATCGGCGTGCGGATCTCATGGCTCATGGTGGCAAGGAAGGTGGTTTTGGCTTCATTGGCACGTTCGGCGTTTAGTGTTGCTTTTTCTAGCGCTAATGTCCGTGCTTGTACTTCAGTTTCAAGACCGGTTTGCAGTTGCTTTAACTCACGTTCAGCGGTTTTGTTTTGCGTGATACTGGTTTGTACTTGGCGCAGTAGCTGGTTAATCGCATTAGCAACGCCGCTGAGATTGCCTGCGCTGTCTTCATCTACGATTGCTGTATAGTCTTGTTCTTTAATAATGTGCTGTAAATCCGTCTCTATATTACTGACGCTGGCACAAAGACCGCCAGATGCACGATTACACACCAACCAAGCGCCAAAACAAGCAAATATGGCGGACAACAATGCAAACAAATATGCCAGTTCACTGCCAGACGCACTGCTAGTTACGGGCTGTACTACCACCAGCTCACCAACTAGTTGATCATCAAGTTTTAATAGAATGTGTGTCATTGTGGCTTGAGCAGTGACCAGAGTTTTATCTTGGCTCAAGGCTTTGATGCTTTCGCCACCCGTTGCTGTTAATAGCGTCGCTTCGCTCATACCTGTGTGGCTAAATAGGTAATAATCGTACTGTGGTGTGATGACCTTCATGCCGTGAATCAGTTGCTTAGCATTGCTAAAGCCTAATTTCATCATGCTGTTGGCAAGGCTATCTGCCAACTCACGAATAGCCGGTGTTGCCTCAGTAAAGCTTTCCACCACGGTACTTTGTGACTGCTTTGGCCATTGGTAACCAGCGTAACCCGCCAGCGCAGCCGCTGCCAAAGCGATGGCAATAAATAGAGGCATAAATCCTTTAAAAGGAGACGAAGTATTATTTTGCATTACAGCTTCCGGTCATTGAATCTCAATTATTACTCTGTTTGCATACCATAGTTGTATGTTTGAGGCCGCTACGCTTGTTGAAAAAACGCGAGGCAGCACTGCAAACTCAAAAACCCAGAGAATTTGCTGTTATGATGACGAATTGTCCCTAGTATAGAACAGCAGCTGCGCTTTTGTACTACTTAATCGAAGTTTTATGCTAACACCATAGTCGTTAGCATAACTAGGTGTTTATCCGTTCTTTATCAATGAATAGATGAGAAAACTGATTGAAAACAGCACATTTTGTCATTTGCTTGTTGATAATTTAGCTGGTTTGCCTAAAAACCATGCAAACGCACTTTTATCACAAAAAAAGGGTTGACTTGAAAAGGCAAAACTCGTTTAATACGCCGCACGCCCAGCAAGCACGGCTGAGTTAAGCGAAGTTACAGTTCACTGTTTACTTAGTTCCAAAGTGCAAAAGTTTGCCCAGATAGCTCAGTCGGTAGAGCAGGGGATTGAAAATCCCCGTGTCGGTGGTTCGATTCCGCCTCTGGGCACCATCTTTCTAATGTGAAAGATAACCGGTGCGCCGACTTAGCTCAGTTGGTAGAGCAACTGACTTGTAATCAGTAGGTCATCCGTTCGACTCGGATAGTCGGCACCATTTCTCGCTAAGAAACAAAACATAGCAAACCCTTTTGCCCAGATAGCTCAGTCGGGTGAACTTAGACCGAAGCGCAGCTTCGCAGCTAAGTGAACGCGAGACAGGACGTCGAGCCGGTAGCCGCTTCAGGATGAATTTGGAGACCAGAGCAAATGTTATGCCCAGATAGCTCAGTCGGTAGAGCAGGGGATTGAAAATCCCCGTGTCGGTGGTTCGATTCCGCCTCTGGGCACCACCTTTCTAATTTAGAAAGGCACTTGGTGTGCCGACTTAGCTCAGTTGGTAGAGCAACTGACTTGTAATCAGTAGGTCATCCGTTCGACTCGGATAGTCGGCACCATTTCTCGCTAAGAAATAAAACATAGCAACCTTGTTATGCCCAGATAGCTCAGTCGGTAGAGCAGGGGATTGAAAATCCCCGTGTCGGTGGTTCGATTCCGCCTCTGGGCACCATCCCATCTAGCTTACAGCGCGTTTTTAAAATACCGTTTCCTACAAAAACACCCTTTTCCTACAAAAAACTGTTTTCGTCGCGCATGACGGAGGCGATTTAGCGAACGCCAGAAAGCAAAAAACCGCGATACAGAAACCTAATTAAGTTTGGCGACTTAAGTTTCCAACGCGGCTTTCATAAACATAAGCGATGTTTATATGGCTATCTTAGCTGTAGGGTAATCCTATGTCTAGTGGGTAGTAAAAAATTTGCAGACTACGTTCCTGTCGAAGCTTATTTGAATACGGAAACAAACTCAGATTTTACAAAAAGAGCAGACTTGAAAGCTTCTCAAGGTGGAAGACAAGTGTTCTTTGCACTTGAGGTGTTGTCAGAGACAAAGTCTGAAACACAGACTTTGGTGTTCGGCCACATCGCCTTTCTTCATGCCCGATTTGGTAAATTTAACTCAAGTACATCGGCCATAGCTAAACACTTACGTTATTCGGTCAATGCAGTCAAAAATGCATTAAGCGAGTTGCTCGATAGCAGAGAGGGGAAAACTCCACTTCTTATTGAAGAGCAGTCGCAAGGCTATAATCGATGCCTTAAAATAAATCTACAGCATCCATTAGGCTTTAGATTGCTGCAAAGCTATACGCACATGCTAAATAGGCAGCAATCACCTCATACATTACCACTTTATTCCGTGCGACTTGATTTAGTTGATCCCAAAAGTCGGTATGACTCGCGCCATCAACACAAAATGCTTATGCTGTACGGACTTATTAATAGCAAAATCAAAGCGAACAAAATTGCTACACGCAACAAACAGAAGAGTTATCGGCAAAGCATTTCTCAACTTAGTAAAAAACTAGGTTGGGTTTACATGACGGTAAAGTCCTTGCTAGACACCATGCTATCAATGGGGCTTCTATCTGTAGAAAAAGATTACTCAGATCATGTTATGCGAATCGTTTTTTCAACCATTGCAAAATTACAATCTGCTTCTCAAGGGCGGCAAAGTGTGCTACCTAATGACATCCCTATTGAGCGCTATAGAGATAGGCCAGTAGTTACTTAGCGCCTTTACCCTCTATATTCTAGAACTGCCTCGATGCAGTGCTTTTGCACGTCTGAAATTTGATAGTTGGCGCAATTACCATTTATTTCAAGTTTTTATCGTAATGAAAATAGGTCGATTTTCTCATACGGCTAGAATGCGAACGATAAAATCCTTCCCATTCACCGCTAAATCGCCCAACTGATAAATTAGTGATAGTTTTTCCGTGTGTCATCTAAGTTAGTGCAGCCTATACTCAATTCAGTGACTTATAGCTTTCATTTGGCGATACCTTTAAATATAGTGTTTAAATATAAAGAGATAGATTTTATCCAAACGCAGTTTGGCCAAAACCAATTTGTGTTTTTTTCTAAAAAGGGTGCGCAATGGAAACGATCGAGTTAGGCGTTGAGCCAGTCACTTTTCAGTATGAACTTGATGGTGAGCAGGTGTTTTTCTGTGTCGGGCTTACTGACTTTGAACGATTTGGCGTTGAGTGTGCCTCAAAACAGACAGTCTTAAAAGGCGTTTCTGATGATGAAACTGAAGCAATTCAAGACTATATGATACAAGTTATTTTGAGTGTGGATGACGAGAAACTTACTAGTCTAATTCATTAATAGCTTTTAGATAGCTGCTATGAGCGAAAAGCAGAAATTCGAAAACTCTCAATACTATAATTTTTATGACCGCTTTATGCTTAAAGCGGTCTTTGTAGCGATACGCGGGTCGACAAGTAGCTTAGTACTCCTATGAAATCGTTTACAACGTAGCGGCTGACATTGTGATTTAAACAGCAGTTACATTTGCAGATGTAACTGCTGTCACGGCCCCCCATGTATACCAGCTAGCCAATTTTATTGCTTCTGCTACTGCAAACTAACTTGAAAAGTACTGCAGCCTCTATCAGTAATATCCCCAGAGAACGTTTTGCCATCTTTAGATACTGTTCCATCCATGCCAACGGCAGAGAAACCGCTGGCTCGTTTTACCCAGTTACCAGTGGCAAATGTGATTTTTCTTGAGTTATTGTTGTAAATCCCATTCAGCTGATAGATGCCATTCACCCCGCGGCTGGTGAAATCAAACTTGGCGTTAACTTCTGAGCCATTCACAGAATCAATAATTAGGCGCAGAGGGGTAGAACCTTGTGCACACCTATAGTTACCCACCCAGGTTTGCCCGGCCGAAAAGGGGAGTGCTGTTTCGGTTACTGTAGCTATGGGGTTTGTGTGGTTGGAGGTAGACTGACTCGTTTTGCTGCTATCAAGATCTTTTGAAGCCGCGGTTCTGACTAAGCGAACGTGATGGTTTTCATTGAGATGTTCGTAATTCCAATAGCCTTTAGCAAAAAGAATGGCCCATGACTGTTCACGTCCTCTAAACCCATAGTAGTATTTTGACGAAGACCAAAACATAGAGTAAATATCAAATGTAATTGGAAAAGGTAATTGGTTAATTGCAGGCTCTGAAAATTTGCCAGTGCACTCACCGTCTTTAGCTCTATCATACTTCCCATTAGGCCTAGGCGTAGGTTTTCGCTGACCACTGCTGCAAAATACCAAAGAATCCAGCTCTTCAAGAGTGGGTAGCCGCCAACCTTCTTTAGTCAGCTTCATAGCATCATTCCAACTAAAACGTGTCGCTTCGCCAGAACAGCTCATGCCAGTCCAGCTCTGCCCTTCACTGCAACGTCGCCATACTAATTTTGTAGCTAAAGCAGTAACCGTTCCGTCGCCGTTGTCAATATATCCGGCTTCTAACAACTCTTTTCTTCCTTTCTCTTCAGCAGCAAGCCTAGCTTTTTCATCTTGAATTTTCTTTTTCTTAGCAGCTTCCTCAGCTGCAATTTTCTTTTTTTCAGCGGCTATTTTGGCGGCTTTTTCATCTGCCTTTCTTTTTTCCTCTGTGGGGCGGACCATCAAAACTTTCATCATAGAACCGGAAAGGCTTACATTACGAATGGTATATACATCTCCATCATTAAAATCGACATACCAAATATAGAAAGAATATGATGCATGCCTTGCGATTGTTGACGACCAAGTATCCCCGTATAAAGGAAACCCGCTGTAGCTGGCTGGTTTGGTAAAGTTGCCTAAACAACCAGTTTTAATCGCTGCTGCGCCCTCCTTTATTGTTCTGGTGTTTTTTCCAATACTGCCAGAGCTGCAATTTACTAGCGAGAATATCTCTCCTATTTCAGGCAACCTCCAATCACTATAGCCTGCAAAATCATGTTTTAACTTTGACGCATTTTCAAAGTTAAACGATTTTGGGCTACCCGAACATTTCTGACCATCCCATATTTCACCAATAAAACATCTCATCCATTGCAATTTGGCTGATAACTGAGTGATCGTCCCATCGAAGTTATCTCTAAATCCTTGCTGTTCCAATGTTGCATTGATCTTTTTTTGCATTTCGCTATAACGACTTGATTTTGGATAATCTGATAAATAACGATACATGACAGACAAATCATTACTTGCAAAATAAATACTTTCAAGCCGCTCAGGCGCTAGTTTTGAATACTTACCTTTAGGATATTTCTTCAAATACGCATTTAATGTTTGAATATTTTTAGCCAGTTTGTAAGTTGCTTCTTCGTCACGCTCGGCAATGCGTTGCTTAAATGCTTCTAGCTGCGCCGGTGTTATATTGGCCGTGACAGCAGTAGTTTTATTCGGATTAGCATTGGTAGCGGATATCACGCTAAAACTAAGCGACTCTTTATCTACGCCCTTACCACGCAGGTTTAACTCGTTACGCTGGCCCTGCTTTAACGTTGTTCGGCCTTTTGCCCCAAAGTTTGTGGTGTATTCAATGCTTAGATCTACAGAGGCATTGTTGGTCACTAATACTTTTACTAGTGAATCAAAATCACGGTCATATCTCGCTTCTGGATCTAGCCTAATATCAAGCTGTTTAAGGGCGGTTTCGGTATAGCGCTGCTTTAAAATATCTGACCATTTTACGGCGCGGGGATCAGCAAGATACTGTTCTATCTGCATTAGCGGTTCAGGTTTTGATGAAAGCATACTTGGTAGTTCAGTAGCCGATTTCCAAAAGCCTTTAATGGTTTGCAGCACACCCGTTTCTTCCTCGGTTTCAGTTGTGCTTGCTATATCTTCATCCGCTTCTAAAATCTGCTGTAATTCTTCTATCCAGTTGTCTGATACCGGAGTAATGCCTGAAATAGTGATCTTAAAATCAGCCGGTTGTTTCTCACCAACAACTAATTGGTCACGAACATTCTCACCCTTTTTCAACAAGTAACTGCTTTGCTGTTCCAGTTTTGTCTGTTTTACATTGGTGGTATGGTGCTCATCACTCCACACGCCAGCTACTTGCCTGTTTAGCTCTGTCATGGTTACCGTACCAGACAAGGTTAAATCGACAATGTAATTATTGTTTGATTCATTAAACAATTGATAAACGGCTGTAAAACCGTAGCGGTCCTGGCTGTAACCACCTGTGGTGTAATCGTTGTAGGTAGTTTCGGTTATCGCCCTGCCATTGATATAACGAGTATTTGTAGAGGATGAACTATGGTTAAGAACCGGGACATAACGCTCACCAATTTTACCTTCGCGAAAGGTAAAGCGGGTATCCAGACCAGATTGCGCGGCAGATTTTGCTTTAAACGCAGGTAAAGCAACAAGGTCTTTAAACTCCTCATTGAATAAAAGCAATGCTGATACATTGTCTTGTTGCAACAGCTTGCTATACGCCAGTGCAGCAGCGTCAACCAGATGATCACTCGCCGGATTCTGCCGAATATACTCTTGCAACTTTTGCAGATCGCCGCTGGCCTTTAACTGCTCCCAGTTGTCGGCATAGACCGAGCCACTGGCAAAACTGACTGCCAGCGTCAACGTAAGTAGCCAGTGCTTAACCGCTACTACCGTTTTATTTTGTCTTCTCATACTTACACCCTTGTTTAAATAACCTGCCAGCAATAACCAGCCAACAATACAAAACCCACACCTTGCGTTAGCAAAAGGCAATACTCAGCATTGCGTAACCAATACGCCAGTACACCGAAGACTGTCGCAAGACTTACACCAACCAATAACCCCAGCCCTAGCCAATAACTACTTAATAACAACGAAAAAATTACTGCTACGCAAATAAGCAGATAGGCTGATTTAGCCCCAATAAGGCCTGCAAGCGTTACTACGCCGACACGACGGTCGGCACTGACATCCTTAATATCTTTCAAATGCGAGGCAATAAAAAAGAACAGCAAAATGCTATATAACAACGGTAAATCCATCTTTTGGAACGCAAGGTTGGCTTCTACCACCACATAACCGGCGACCACCACGCTGCCCGCGATTAGCATAAGCACAGCATGTGCTAAGCCCAAAAAGCGCTTTAACCTGAAAGGGGGAGCCGAATAGAGATAGCTAAAGGCAGCAAGTGCAATAGCAACAAAAAAGAAGTGCTCATTCACCAGAAGTGCTAAGGCCAAGCTAAACAATAACGCTATGATCGCCAGTTGTGTCATTGCATTGACTGTTATTGCGCCTGTTACCAGCGGGCGCTGAGGGTTTGATATGCGGTCACCCGTTAAATCGGCCAGATCGTTAACCGCGGTAGAAAAGACAAACAACAAACTAATACTTAAACAAGCTGCCAGCATACGTAACAGGTCATATAAGTTAATTAACTCAGCCCCCGCCAGTGCGTTAATGGCAGCCAACAGTATTGCAAACGCCATCAAACCTACATAAATACTTAACCGCTCCAACCGTATTAACTGCCAGCAGCTATAGCGCCATTGCGCCTTCAAAAAAAATACTGCCATTACCACTAGTACCGCCGCCAGCGGCAAATACATTAATGCATATAAATGTGTGTTGCTGCGAACCGGCAGCATGGCGGCACCCACCAGCTCAGAAAAGGCCACGCCCGTCAGTTGGCTGTATACCGCAGGCAAATAACCAAACAAAAAGATAATCTGGTAAACCCCAAACACCGCCAGTAACAAACGCCAAAGCGGTCGCTGCATTAGTAGCCCATAGCTGGCAATAAACAACAGCACCAGTGCAACTTCAACCCTAACACCGGGGCTAATTTGCGCTATTGATTCCCAGGGATTAAATAAGGCGCGCCAGGTATGCCAAAAACTGTCAAAGGTATGGCTGTAACTAATGCTAATGCCACTTGGAAAAACATAATCTATCCATGGCACAATACAAATAACCGGAAAAACTATCAAAGTCGCCCGGCTAACAAAATTAAAATCAATTTTTAGGCTAATGCTCAACCACAAGGCAATTGCCACAAATAGCGTCAACCAAGAAAAAATAACGTGCAAATAATCGACCAGTGATAGATAAAACTCTGGAAAGTAACTGATGGCAGCAGAGGGCTCTAATAACAGCTCAAGCCAGGTACGTACCACTATAACCGCCAGCAAAGCTGCAAAAAAACTGCCCGGTGATAACGGTTCAAGGTGTATTTTTGTTAATGTGACTTTTAAAGTCTCAACCAACGACTTAGTAGTTTTTTCTATCATCTAAGGTTGTTATCCATTTTAGCTACAAGAACATCCGCATGGTCTTTAATCAAAATTTGAAGCGTTCAAAGATTAACTATTAACTTAATTAACTTATCAGGGATTCTCTATGTTTCACAGCCACGTATTTCCGTAAGTTTTTCGCAAAATTTGAAGAAAAATAATTTTTCATATGAATTTTGAAGCAAAAAATTGTTGACCTATCGCATAAAAGCAATAGATTAAGGCAAGGTTAATGTTATGGATTGCTGGTATGCCCGTTGTAACAAGTGCTGCTTTTTCGGCTGCTAATGCAGCTCACTTATTTAACTCGCCCGACATTTACTTTTTGGTAAAACAACTGGCACAAAGCCATAAAGCAGTAGTGTGCGATGCAGAGCTCGACTGGCACAGCACCACCGCCTTAGTGCATGAGGTGTATTTAAAACTGCAGCAAAATAGGGTTGCGTTAATAACCGACGACGAGCGGGCGCTGCTAAGGCAGCTAAGTCAGGTATGCCGCTGTGTAATAGTGGACTTAGTGCGCAAACAACAGGCAGAGAAACGCCAGCAGCAAGATGATGTCGAGCCCGCTGCGCTACTTGATATGAAACTACTGCAATTAGACAAAGTGCTTACCGAGTTAGAGCAAAGCTACCCGGAGCAAACCCAGGCGGCTTTACTGTATTATTTTGGCAAGCTGAATCGCGACGATATTGCCAAGGTACAGCAAATCTCTCCGCGCACGGTGGATAACTACTTAAACTTTATCCGCGCTGCGGTAAAAGCCGAGCTGTTAAGTGCTTAATACGACAATAATAAAAAGAATTCTACTATGAATTTATTTCAACTTTATTTAGATGCCGCAGCCCTTCCAAGTGCTGATGCCCAGAAGCGTTTTATTGATACTCTGGCAGAAAAATCCGCCCAGTTGGCCGAAAAGTTAAAAGCCTTATTGGCTGACACTAACCACACCCTGCATTTAGCCGACGATATTCGTCATGCCGCCAGCCGGTTGCAACAACTTGATATCAGTGGCGAGTTAACCGGCAAACGGCTGGGCTATTGGCAGCTCGATAGCATTATTGCGCATGGCGGTATGAGTACCGTGTATTTGGCCAGTCGGCAAGATGGCCAGTTTGAGCAGCAAGTGGCCATTAAAGTATTAAACCCGCTGATTTACCCTGTTACGCCCAACAGCCAAGCTTTTGCCGAAGCCAATGTCGCCGCCAAACTTAACCACCCCGGTATTACCAAAGTGTTTGATGCGGGTATTACTGGACACAATGGCCAGCAAGCGCATTATATTGTGATGGAGTATATAGAAGGCCAAAACCTGGACTGCTGGCTAAAAAGGCACAACCCTAACCTCTCAACCTTGGTGCAGCTGTTTATCGAATTATGTGATGCCCTGCACTATGCCCACACCCACCAGATTATTCATGCCGATCTAAAGCCAGAGAATATTCTGGTGGATGAACACGGTAAGCCAAAACTAATTGATTTTGGCATTGCCCGGCTACAACAGCAAAGCGAACAAGCGCCTGCCTTTGTGCAGCATTACGTTAAGGCCTTGTCGCGCCAGTACGCGAGCCCAGAGCAATTAAGCGGCGAGCCACTGACAACACTGTCGGATGTGTTTAGTTTAGGAAAGGTACTGCAACAGCTGTTCAAGCACACCACGAAAAAACCAACAAGGGAGTTAATTGCGGTTAGCAACAAAGCTAGTGAACCTGATACCGCACAACGCTACTCTGCAATCCTAGCCTTGCAACAAGATCTGCTTGCTTACATGAGCAACAGGCCAGTGCAAGCCTTTAAGGGTGGCCCGTTATACTCGCTTAAAAAGCTGATGCAACGCCAACCGCTATTACTGGGTTCTATTACGGTGTTATTTATAACAATGGCAGGTTTTAGTATTAGTTTGCAACAAAAGAACCAGGCACTAATCACTGAGCGCGCCATTGCCGAGCAGGTTAGCCAATTCATGGTCGAGGTATTTAACGCTGCAGATCCTATGCTGTATGACGGTAACCCAATAAGCGCCGGCGAATTATTGCAAGATGCCACCACCAAACTTAATGCCTTACCAGCTGAAGCTGAAGTAACACAGCGTTTAAAGCTGCAATTAGCAGCAAGTTTAAGAGGCATTGGCGCGCCGGATAAAGCCTTAGAGATCCTGCAATTTAGGCCCTTAGCCAAATTAAATGCCGATTTTATACTAGAAAAAAGTATATCACTGCTAAATGATGGTCAGGATCAGGCAGGTTTAGATTTGCTTACCAACTTAGCTGCAGATGAACTCAGTGAAGGGCAACAACTGTTACTCTTTTACTATACGGGTCGTGCTTTGGTGCAATTATCACAACATCAAAAAGCAACTGACGCACTTCAACAGGCTGAATTTATTGCGCTTAAGCTTAGCAAACACTCATTATTACAAAATATTTATAACGTACAATCGTATAATATGCAGCTGCAAGGTAATACAGCGGCACAACTGGAAATTGCTCTAAAAGGCCTGGCGAAAGCTGAGAAGTTTAGCCAGTATCTTAGCAACGATCGGGTGATGGCACTTAGGACCTTACAAAACGCCTACGGTGCTGTGGAGGATTACCAACAAGGTAAAAATATCTTGGAGCAGATTCTTAATTTACAACTACAGCTTTTACCAGAAGAGCACCCAGACATCGCATTAACATTTAATGACTTAGGTCATAATTACAGTAGCATGCAGCAATACGACAAAGCTATTGATTATCATAGTAAAGCGCTAGCTCTTATTGAAAAGCGTTTTGGTCAACGGCATATTGATTACATTTACGGGAATGCGTATTTAGGGAATGCATACGCTTATCTAAACAACTATGAGCTTGCTATCGCCGCTTATCGCCGTTCGCTTGCAGCAAGCGAACAACTTTATGGTGATACTAACCTAGTGACAATAAATGCACGAACAAACTTGGCAGGGGCTTATCAGGAAAGCAAGCAGGCTTTATTAGCGCTTCCTCTTATTGAAAAAGCGCTATCCGACGCATCACAGCTTTATGATGCCGATAGTTTACGCATGGCATTATTAAATATTGTTTATGCTGGAGTACTGATAGATCTCGATCAAATACAGACTGCAACGGAATTGCTTGAGAAAGCGTTGTTAGTTTTAGGGCAAACGCTGGGCGAAAGTCATATTCGTTATCAAAATGTCCAGCGCCGCTTACAGGAGTTAGCAGGTGAGGATACGAAAAAAGGCACATGACAACCCAACTGTTTGATGAAACCCAAACCAATGCCATTCACCTGATCCGTGTTTGGCAGTTATTTGATGCCGGAAGCATTACCACGTGCTTAGTTGCAGAAGACTTTAGCCTGGTGCACAGCGAAACGCTAAACAGCTACAGCACCCTACTCACTTTTAGCAAACACCAGCTGCCGGTATGGGTACGGCTTACCAACCAAACGCAAGTCGATATTGAACGCTTGGCCGCCGATGGCCTGCACTTAACCAATAGCCCAGCTACAGGGCAACTGGATATCGCGGTGCCAGCAGAGAGCGTCCGGTTGCTGCAGGCTATCGAGCAAGCAGTGCTAGCCCTAACGGCGGAGCAACCTGACGCTTTTGCCAAGCGCATTATTGTGCGGCCTTATCAGGCCATTTGGCACAAGTTAGCGGTAGCTAAAAGCGTGCAGCCCGATGACGGCCAAAACGTGCAACCGCTCTTGCAACAGCTAGAGCAGGCTGCTATCAGATGGGTAACCAAAGCAAAAGTTTAAACTAGCCCACTTGCAGCAATAGCAAATACGCCAGCTGTAATAGGATGGCAACCATCGCGATGGGCTTAAGGTGTTGTTGGCAACTTGCTGTGCTTGCTGAATTATCTGCATGGTTGTGCCGGTCTGTTAACCACTTTGCAAGGTGCACTAACCGGCAGGCGTAATACGCGCATGTTAGCGCCAAGCCAAAACAGGCCATTACGATAAACGGCAAACTCAGTAGCACCGTGGTGCGCGGATATTCTATCACCTGCAGAACCAAATTCTGCTGCACACTTAACTCTCGATATTCGGCAAGCTGCTGCTTAAGCCAACTTCGCTGCGCTGGCGTTATGGGTTTGGCCAAGTATTTGGCGTGTTCAGGCTCAATAAAGGCGTCTAAAAACCGTTGTAAGGGGGTGCCATAAGGAATATTGGTTGATGGAAAGCGCTGAACCACATAGAGCGTATCGTCTTTTTGCACCAATGCCCAGGTTTCGTTTATCCGGCTAGAGGTAATATAGCGGCCATGTTCGAATTCACTTAAGCGTCGTGACGGGCGACGAGAGGTTTTGTGCAGTTGCTTTACGCTATGCAGTGTATCGTAGTGCCAATACCTTACCTGACCGGCGTTAAGCTCACTATTATTTAGGGGCTGCGCCCATTGAAAGTCATGGCGGTAGTGATGGTAAATCATCAGCAGTGCCGTAAGGCTCATTGCTAGAATAATCAGCAGCCCCAGCTCAGCATAAATAGCTTCTTTGGTAATTTTCAATTAGCCGCCGTATTGCCTCACTTGTTACAGCACCTGTTATTGTTCCTGGCTATCAGAGTTGGCACCCAGCTCGCTAAGTAATTGCAGCATCGCCTCGCTTTCAATCATTTTAGCCACACTCAGTGCAGTATCGCCAAACTCGGTCCTCGCTTGCGGGTTTAGCCCTTGCGCTACTAAAAAGCGCACCGCTGCGGCTTGCTGTTTCGACACCGCCATAATAAACAGCCGCGCTTGCTCGCTTTGGGTTAACTCGCCCTGCGCGCTGAGCTGCGGCCAAAGTGCGGCAACCTCGTTTACCTTACCCCAAAACAAGCCTTTACCGATGCGATCTAAAAGCGGCACGGTGACATCTTGTAAATTGGGTTCAAAGTCGTGCAACTGCCAGCTTAGCTTGGCATCGGCTTCGCCCAACACCACCTTGCCGTTATCTAGCCTAAAAGGGAACTGGCGTAGCGATTGGTTGGGCAAGTCAGACACAGGCGCTAATAACCGGCCCAATTTATCCCAGCGGGCACTAACACAAGGGTCGGTAAAGCCTGTATCGGTTAGCTGCAGCTCACAACCAAAATAGGGTGAGATTAACTCGGTTAACTGCACCACTGCACTTGTTGCTTCGCTGTTATTTGCAAACTGGCGATACCAGTGCTGCCCGTGCGCTAAGGCGATAGACGGCAAGCGAGAATCCAATACGTTACATGCTAAACCCTGATAACTTTGTTTGTTCGGTAGCCAGCTTTTGTCCAGCGCAGGCTGGGCTTTGAGGGTGTTAAATTCTGCGGCACTGTAATGGCATAAATACAAGGGCAGCGGCCATTTCAGTGAGCTTACGCTGTTAAACGCTACCTTGGTACAGCTCCCCACCGCAGGCAAGGCAACTGCTGTGGGTGTGGTGTTTGCTGGCTGAGCTTCTGCAGCATGGGCTTTTGGTAAACACCAAACTGCGCTAATAAGCAGTGGCGTTAAGGCGAATGCTTTAAAGGCTGCAGCCGGTTTTGCTTTAATCATCACGCACCTTGGTTAACCCCAACCTCGCACAAATGCCGCTACGCGGCTCAAATCACTGGTCAAGTCCCCACAGTTTTTAGCTGGATGCTGACGCCACAATAGCATCTATGGGCGCTATTGCCCATTACGTACTAAACGAATCATCCCAGGATTATCTTCGTGTTCAAAGTAGACACTTCCTAATTGAAAACCAGTACCCCAAGCTCGATTGGGTCGGTCAATATAAGGTGTTGATGACCAGACAAAACTAGCAGGAGAATCAGGGAATGCATTGATATTGATTTTGGGATTGTAATATTCGCTACCAAGGCACTCTCCAGTTGTATCCCCAACATAACGCCCACCTGGCCGCGCTGACGGCTTGCGCCCTGCCGGGCAGAGCACCAGCGTATCCAGCTCATCGACTGTCGGCACTCGCCAATCGCTATGGCCCGCATAGCTATAGCTTATGGCGGTTCTGAGCGCATCGTTCCAGTTCATTTCCATCGCCACACCGGCACAGGTACTGCCTGTCCATTGCTGCCCCAGGCTGCAACGCATCCAGGTCAGGTTGGTTTTGGTGTCGGTAATAGTACCATTGCCGTTATCGCGATAGCGGCCGTCGATAAGTTCAGCTTTAGTTGCGGCGCTGGCGGGTTTGGCGGCTTTAACAGGAGCACTTGAGGCAGCTGCACCAGAATTATTTACATTTTGCGTCGATAACCACCAGCCAGCCACAATAACTGCTGCTACAGCGGCTATCGCTGGAATTTTCCACTGCGATTTCGGCTCTGCTTTAGGGGTAGCATCACTCAGGGCTACACCATGCTGCTGCGCCAATTGCTGCACCCGTAAACGCAAATAAGCCGACTCTGCTTTGGCCTTATCACCTTCAGCCATCGCCAAGGCTTTTGCCCAAGTTGGCGCAATAGGCTCATTAGCCTGCAATTCTTGGTATGCCTGTTGGTACAGATCGTCTTCGGTCTTTTGTGGTTTACTCATACTAACAACCTTCATAGATCAGCATTAACGGAAGGAATACCTATACAAATTTACTAAAGTCGAATTCTAGACTGATTTTCTTCACGCTCCTTGCGAATTTGCTGAGATAGTGCAAACGATTTCTCTTCTAGATCATAATCTTTAATCTCAATATTTACTCTTGAAGGCGATCTGCCAATTGATGCATTAATGCACTGATTTTGCTTTGTACAAGTAAGTTCGTCTCCTCTAAAAAAATTGTTATAAATAGACTGTACAGCGCAATTCTGCCAACAAAATGCCAGCCAAGCAAGCCCAGAACCTTTGTCATTCCTGGGACCAAAATTCAAACGAACTTCTTGCTGTGGAGGGCCAAACTTATTTATTAAACTAGCTTTTATAGTGTCCATATTGGGTTCATAGTCAAATTTAATATGCTGCAAAACACTTATGACACCGTATTTCAGACTATAAGTAATTTCAAACTGCCCATCAAAACCGTTTTTAGTACACCTGATATACGCGCCATCATCGTTAATTGAAGGGCTCCCACAATTGAGGCCCATTGAAGCTGCGTTGAATTGTGCTCCCAACTTGATCCCTCCCAAGTCTTTAGCATGTAACAAAAATGGAACTAAAAATAACAGCGCAATTAACGTCTTCACTGACACCTCTCATTGAACTTCTGATATTTATAAAATATGCAGCTACGGAATTTTTTGTGGTATTAACATACCGAAAACATGTTAGCTTTCCCACTACAACTATTACTTGCTCACTGCCGTAACCGAACCACCATCCTGGCAACGTGTTTTTTGATCTTTGCCATCAATATAAACCGTGCTTAAGCTATTCGTTCCTGACCAGGTAATAGTGGCCCTGCCATTGCTGTCGGTTTGTACCGGCTGTGTCATACCACCGCCGCTTACTTCACCTGTAACCCTTACACCGGATTTAGCTTTGCCATCTGGCCATGTTACTGTAACTTGGCAAGTTCCTGCCATAGCTGAGAAGCTGCCAAAGGCCAATATAGACGCTGTCGCAATAATTGTTTTTTTCATAAGGTACCTTGTTATTTCATGTTGATTATTTGTTTAGCAGCATTAAACATTTGCTGAAAAAATAGCTTAATGCTAAAGCCCAGCAAAACAAGGCACGTATTTCAAACGACTTTTCGCAAACAAGCTGAAGAAATATTTTCGATAAAATTAATGGTAAGAAGCGAGCAACTAACGTTATGGTATCTAGCATATAACGCTTTTTTCTCTGCCAGCTTAACTAGGCGGTTCGTACTAGGTGAGTAACAAATTCAGGTTTAACAAAATATGCCAGCATTACAACCTTTAGTCGTTTTTAGCCACGGCAAAGAAACCGGCCCTAATGGCCGAAAAATTAATATCCTGCTCGAGATTGCCCACAGCGCTGGTGCGAAAACGCTAAGCGTGGATTACACCAGCACCTTGGACCCGGCTTTGCGGGTAAAATTGCTTTTAGACACTGCATTGCCTGAACACCATGGTTTAATTTTGGTGGGCTCCAGTATGGGTGGTTATGTTAGTACTGTAGCCAGCCGCACGCTGAAACCCGATTCATTACTGTTAATGGCTCCGGCATTTGGCCTCGCGGATTACCCAGAGCCTTACCCTGCGCCTTCGTTAAGTCGCATTGCTGCCGTGCACGGCTGGCATGACGAGGTGGTGCCGGTAGACAATGCTATTCGCTGGGCAAAACTGCACCAGGCTAAATTGGTGCTGGTAGATGACGATCACTCGCTGCATAAAGAAGTGGGCACTGTTGGGGAGTTGCTGGTTAACATGATCGCGCAGGTAAGAACAAACTCATTTGTTTATATCGGCTGAAAGCAATGACCGCTTTAAACGCTATAGCGGACATTGTTGCTAGTTTCATTGAATTTCCGCTTTTGGCACAAACCAGAAATAGTTTCATTCTCTAAGTTAACTACCTTGGTTCAGAGGTAATTCAAAAGTCACCCTGTATATCTACATTCGCAAATATACCGCGCTAAACCAAGCAGAACAAAGAGGGGAAAATTAATTGTTGACGTTCTGAGCGTGTTATGGCAGTCTAAAGAAGATTCCAGCAAAAGCGAGACGAATGTCATCGCGTCAAGAAATAAAGCCTTTGGCTTTATCATATCAGTGAGATCTACTCACAACTAAAAACCAAGCTTTCGGGCTTTTTACCTCACAAATTAGTTCATCTGATTTAGGCATTTTTGTGCCTTGAATTTGGCTATTTTTACACGCATTGATTCAAATGAGAGTTAATTATTTTATCAAGAGGTTTTTATGAATTTAAAAGAAAATGCGAGAGAACATCTATTAGACGTAGCGATTAAAGATATTGAAGAGAATGGGATCTACTGGAATGGCTCAATTTCCAGAAATCAAAGAGGGTATTTGCTCACATTGCTAGAAGAGCACGGATACGAGATCTCCATGAGTGAAGTGCCACCTCATTGGGAGCATGCTTTTTATACCTCGGCTTATTCATATGATGATGTGCTTGAATTAGCACAGAAGCGTGCTGAAGAAAGTGGCTTATAATTGAACGTTTGAGTACGCTCATGTGGACAACTGGGGACGCAAGCTGCCCCCACGTTGCCACACAATCGCTATATTTGCATATGAGTTGGTTGAGAGTCGGCTCCGCCTTAATAAATATTTTTTATTTGTTAAGCCTAAAATGAGTTTATAGATAGAAAAACGAGTATTTTGACTCCGCAATCAAGATGGAACTGTGATTGAATAAATAATGGGATTATTAAGGGGCGTGCCCCTTGATGATTGGCCTTTCAACGATGGAGCTATAGCGCCATAAAGTTGTGCTCGCACGTATTTATAGTAATGCCGATAATGCTGCCAGCCTCCTGATAAACCAATCGATCTAACAAGCAACTTTTTAGCTTCGTTCGGACTCATTCGTGACAACTTCGCTCTAGATAACAGGGAAAGGCGGTTTGTTGGTTCTATTCAGCAGCTCCCAAAGTAGTTCTACGGCCAGCCGGTGATCGCGCAGTGTAGTTGAGCTTAGATGGGAGTGCCTGGCATAGTATCGATGAATATGTGCTCGCCCGACTTGAGGCGGAGATTTAACACCTTTTTCGTTTTGCGCGATATTTTCAAGTATGTTGATTAACCTTTTCACCATTGCTCGTCGTGCGGTTTTGCCGCCATGTCGAACATACACATGGGTTCTTTCTTTTATCCATTTTTCCATATGGCTCATGACTTAACCTAAGTAGCTGTTTGTTACATCGATACGGCCGTGGCCAAGCTCTTGCGATACCTGCATTCTTGCATGATGGTCTAAAGTTTTGGCTTCTTTGAGAGACATGTTTAGAGTGCTAGCTATGTAGCGGTAATGTTCAATGCCGTGCTTAATACCGCTAGCGACAGGGCAAGCAACATTGCTCAATGTTTGATAACGCATTTGTGCATAGTGATGGCGCTCTGCATGGAATGTTATGTCAAGTGATTTTAATTCGTTGTATGCGTTTTGTTTAAATTGTTTATAGCTTTGACCAGGTGTGATCATACTTCTTCCATTTTGAAATGTTGCAGCAAGTCTTAGCACCTGATATTGGGAGTCATTTTGAATTGGTACCGTTCGTAGTCTTCCGCCCTTGGTACCATCTTTTATGTTTATATATCTATGCAGCAAGGCTTCATGCAGCGCTTTTTTAGCATCTAACTTCGCAGATTCTTCAAACCGTAAACCAAGCTGTCGTTGAAGTTCCAATAAGGCTGAGGTTCTTGGGCTTAGGGCATTTAGTGACTTTGCATGAACATCGCCAGTAACGCTTTTATTGGTTGTTGCGATACCTGACCTTTTAGGAAGATTACCTTCCGCAACCGGTGCAACGTGGACTGTTCTATCACCTCGAGCTATTTCCATCACTCGGTTTACAGCGCTCATGTAGTTCTGCGCGGTTGAGGCTGACAAGTTTTGCTGGTTGCATCGCTCATTCAGATGTGATGAGTATTCCTGTAAATGATCGAGCGTTATATCTCGGATATCTTTTATTTGATGTTCAGCCTTGAGCCAAGAACAAAAGCGGTTCCAGCGACCATGCATAGTCGATATAGAAGAAAATGACTTGATGTCTTCTTTAAGCGCATTGAGGCCAGCTTTGCCTATGTCTCTCGACTTCAGCCCAAAATTCCTTGCATTTGGGTTTTGCCGTTCGTGTCTCAAAATAACTCTCCAATCAGTTTATTCACTCCGATCAACCCTCTTTAACTTGGTTGGTGTTACGCAATTTTTTGAAAGCTTTGCTTGCTTTTGATCGGCACTGGTTCTTGC
Organism: Pseudoalteromonas fenneropenaei; assembly: GCF_042643375.1. Classification (NCBI taxonomy): domain Bacteria; kingdom Pseudomonadati; phylum Pseudomonadota; class Gammaproteobacteria; order Alteromonadales; family Pseudoalteromonadaceae; genus Pseudoalteromonas; species Pseudoalteromonas fenneropenaei. The sequence continues at coordinate 168,105 of NZ_JBHRSD010000001.1, read as the reverse complement.
CAGCACAAGGGTAGATAAACCGTTACCCACGGGAACTTATCAATTATTTGAAATACTGCCTTGGAGGAGGGAACTCGTTCGCTTACCTAGCCCCATTCAAGGCTGGTATTTGAGCCAGGCTCATATTTCAAAGAGTCGCAGCGCTAATTTCGTGCGATTTCGTGAATGCTGATTTAGTTGGTATAGCCTACAAATAAAGGGCTGTAGCAGGTTTTTGTCGGCCGTCTCTTTTTCAGTAGAAAAAAGAGACGGCGACTCAAAAACCCAGTTACATAGTTAAGGGCGGCTGAGCCAATCAGGTTCTTCATGCTACATGGCATGAGAGTGATATTTTGAAGATAGTTACGCCGGAAAAATCCTGTAACTTAGGCAAGGGACCGAGCTTTAGTTGCATCGGTTAAGGACTGCTTTCAAAGCAGAACATAGAAAAAATATTATTTTTAGCATGGCAATGCAAGCTAATTATTTATGTTATTGGCTCTAAGAAACATTCAAGTATAAAAAGTAATTTAATTAGTAATGAATATTTATTTGTTGCCTTATGTCTGTTTTCTAGTTTAGCATAAAAAAAAGGCATAGATTCGCACCCTTGCCTACGGAGGTTAAGGTTTCTTGGCCTCCATTTCAATCTCTGCAGAGCCGAAAAACTCAAGTCACTAATGGCGTAAAGTGGCGTCGGCAAATCGATCTGGCCAGGTCGATGAGTTACCTTCAAATGTTTGAGTTGCTGAATAGAACTCAAAACCTAACATGAAAGAAAAGCCGTTGGACGCCTCCACGGCTTTTTTTATTATCACCAATTTTGACAGTTAGCATAATGCATCATTCCTACAAAAGGTGCACAAGATGCAAAACAAAGTAACTTCTTTGAAGTTTTCAATAAATTTAGCTGTTTTTATCGGTGTTTCATTCCTAATGATTGGATGCTTGTTATTCTTAGCTGCCAGATTATTAAATACAGATATCCTTTCACTCCAATCAGCAATACTAAATTTTTTCAGGGAATACTCATTACTATTTTTTGCGATCAGAGCTTTTCTAGTGTGGATATATTGCTTTGTATATCTACCTCACAAAGTTTGTGAACAGCTCAGACAGTACAACGCTCTGATTTCAAAAGAAGCAATCGAACAACAGTGTAAGTCGCTGAGACAGCAAATAATTTTGATATATGTTTTGAACGAAGTGCTCTTGGTGTTCTGGGGGTAAGTATATGGTCGTCCAGAGTATACAAGAGTTGTTTCTTATTATCATCAGCTTCCAATTTTATAGCATGCTTTGGTCCATTCTTGTTGGAACTGGATTAATAGCGGTGCCATTTTTGGTTATTTTTTGGGATAGCTGGTTAAACCAATACAAAAAAAATGGAGGAAGTATTGCTATAGCATCAAGGAGGAAAATGGCAATTGAGATAATTGTAGCGTTTAGTGTGATGATTTTGTTTTATACACCATTTGTAAAGATTGGTATTAACCAATTTAAAGTTGTAACGCCAAACAGTGAAGTAAAGGCAAACCAGAAAAGCAAGAAAGAAGAAACCTTTCAACAAGATATCAAGGAGTTAATAGTAGGAACCCATATTAAGGTACCTATTCTTTTCAGCTTTTTTTACAGCCTAAGCAATGGGATCATGCATGCTGGAGTGGAAGGCGTGAATGGACTCAAAAAGGGAGTTCAAGACCTCCGAGAGTTTGAAAGTCTTTTGTACTCTGCTTCTATTAAAGATCCAGCTCTATACGCTGAAGTGCGGCGCTTTACCAATGAATGTTTCATGCCTGCAAAATCAAAGTACAGTAGATTATATGAGCAAAGTATGAGCGGAGACGTTCCAAGCTTTATAACAAATATTTTAGAAAAGAATCCGTCTGATATGAATTGGATAGGCTCAAAAGTGTTTTTGTTAACTCAGGGCCTGTATGCAAAATGTGAAAATGCCAATTCATGTGGTGATGGCTCTCATGGCTTTCAAGCCGTACATCCTGTAAAACAATTTTCATACAACCCTGACAGAGATGCAATTTTTAGGGACAATCAAGGTCATCCCTACTGTAATGAATGGTGGATAGGTGAAACTGATAGCACAAGTGTTGGCGTGAATAACCTTGATACAGGACTAAGAAGTCGACTGATTGAATACATAAGAGAAACCCGCAAGTGCCATGGAACAAGCCCGCAGGGTAAGAACCTTGATGGTGGCAGCTGCACTGCAGAAGACTGGTTTAGTGCAATGAAAGACCATGTGGGCAGTATTATGGCTAAGGTAAAGATCCTCGGTGTTGATGAAATAGGTCGTGAGGCTGAGGATGCTGCTTTGAGACATTTCCTGCGGAACACATCAGACTCCGTGTCGGAACCTGCGGCTTTTCTTGACTCAGAAAAAGGGTTGATGAACTCTCTTCGCAATATTTTAGGTGTATTTGGCTCGGGTAAAAAGCTGCTCGAAGCAAAAACTACAATGCAGGTTGTAAAACAAGCCCTCCCTATAATTCAAGCCTTACTTATTATGATCCTAATAATTATGCTGCCAGTGTTCGGGTTGATATCTTGTTTTTCCCTAGACAAAGCTATGCTTCCGATCATTGCGCTCTGTTTCATTAAGATGCTTACGGTTTGGTGGGCTTTTATCTCATTTGTAGATAACAAGGTGCTAGACTTGATGGGGGTGGGAGGTGTTTGGAGTGCTGCTTTTCAACCAGTATCGACAGGGACGCAGCAATCTACGACCATTTTTTTATGGAACAGTATTGTTGCCGTGCTCTATTTAGCAGTTCCATTGCTTATTGGACTAATGCTACAAAAAGCAAACGACGTTGCTTCAATGATAGGAGACATTGGGAGTAGTGGGATGAGTAAAAGCGGAGGAAGTACTGCTGAGGGGTCAGGCAAGCAAGCTAGCCAAGTTCAAGATCAAGTTATATCAAACACAGCCTCTTCAAGGTCTAAAACAAATATAAAAATCTAGTGGTAATGGCTTTGCACTTATAACTTCGTGAAACGACCTGAGTTATCACTGTATGAAGATACTTTATTTTCTTGATGATCATAATGTATGTCAGATTGCATCGGCTGATTTTTATTGTTTGAACTCGGGTTAAACAAAGCCTTAAATACTGCTTGAATCAAAAGAGCAAGCAACGTTATTGAAAACAAGAAAAGAGCTCGTACTGCATTTTTTAACACACTTTGCATGAAGTGCTCCTCGGTAAAAGCTTTATGGAGTGGGCTTTGATGTCAGTTTATTATGCATTGCTTTTGAACCATTTTAGCGACACCAAAGCTCCTATGTAATCGGTACAGCTCGTACGTCTGAATAGGATTAGACACCTTATTCGATCAAATTTTTTACCTCGTGTCAACAGTAAAAAGCCGTGAGGCTGTTCACGGCTTTTTTTTCCTACAAAATTTTAATGCTTACAATAAGTTCCAAATTATTCCTCTGATTTTGAAGGTTTTTGAATGAGTGCCATACTATTTTTAAATAAACAGGAAATGAGCGAATTGACTGGCCGCAAGCAGCGCCAGAAGCAAGTTGAGCAACTGGTCTCAATGCAGATCTTATTCACCCTCGACGCCTTCGGATGGCCTAAAGTGCTGCGTAAAACTATTGAAGCTGAACTTGGTGCCGGCGAAAGCTATCAAATTAGGCGTGGCGGGGCTACGCTTAAAGATGACGAGCTGTACATAGGGCAATAGCAGTCATGGGAAGAAAACGTTCCGAAGCAAATGAAAACCTGCCCAAGGGTATGATCTTCAATAAAAAAGGGAACACATATTACCTTAGGACGCATGGGCAAAAGGACATTCGTCTTGGCAAAACACTAAGTGAAGCCTTTCGCAACTATTATGCATATGCATCGATTAACTTTGAATGCCAGACTATGCACGACCTAATCGACCGTTATCTTAAAGAGATCTCGCCTGGTAAAGCGGAATCAACACATAAGAGTAATGTCAGTGCGTCGAAGCATTTAATAAAACGTTTTGGGCACATGAACCCTCAAATGTTGAGAGCGCGGCATGCTTACCAATACCTTGATTTAAGAAATCGAGAGGGCGCGCCAATTAGAGCAAATCGAGAATTTGCTTTGCTCAGCACTATTATGTCTCACGCAGTGCGATGGGGAGTTATTGATGATACGCCGTTTCACCGGATCATCCGAAACCCTGAACAACCACGGGATAGATTAGTGACTGACGACGAGCTAGCGGCACTTTTAAAGCATTGCCCTAGATGGATGCAATTATATATAGCGCTGAAATTGGCAACAGGCTTAAGGCAAACCGATATGCTAAAACTCAGCAGCAAAGATTGGGATGATGCTAATGGGTTGCGCGTTCAAGCTTCTAAAACGGGTAGTAGATTACAGTTTGAAGCCGTTGAACATCTGAGTTCAATTATTGCCGAGCTTAAGCAAATAAATGGCTATCGAACGACTAGAAAACACAGAACGCCGCTATTACATTGGTACTTTTTTGCCTCAAGTGCTAATGCGCGAAAAGAGCAACCATTGACACCAGATGGGTTCAGAACGGCTTGGAATAAAGCCATGAGAGCTGCTATAGATTGTGGAGATCTGGTGCCAGAACAACGCTTTCAGGACAGAGATCTTCGAGCGAAAACGGCAAGTGAGTGTGGCAGTGTTACTCAGGCTTTTGAATTACTTGGGCATGCCAATGTGGCGACAACTAAACGTGTTTATAGGCGGGGCTATTCTCAGGTAACACCAGTCGCACCTAAATTGCTTGCGGATAAGCAAAAACAAAGCATTGAAAATTAGCAATAAAAAGGGCATTATTTTCAAGTTAGACATTGTAAATTTAGCTAAGTTTTCTAAGCTATTAAAAACAAAGTAATTTTAGCTAAATTAACCAACAAATATTAAACTAGACGAAAATTATAGGAAATATTTTGTTGTTTTGTGTAGTAAAAACAGTACGTTATGTGCATAAGCATTGAGGGTTGAAAATCCCCGTGTCGGTGGTTCGATTCCGCCTCTGGGCACCATCCCATCTAGCTTACAGCGCGTTTTTAAAATACCGTTTCCTACAAAAACACCCTTTCCCTACAAAACAATCTTATTCAAAATTTTTACCTAAGCCCCAGTTTCTACTTCTTTCCTTTGTCCTCCCTATAGCAAGTTTAAACTTCATTAGCCTAAGTGTTTGCATGTGAGGCTAGCGGCAACTTTCTAGCTTGCACGAAGCGACTGCGCGCGCAGTTGATTGACTTGTTCGCACACTATACTTACGCCCTTGAAATTTTATAATTTATTGATTTTTAATGATTTTAAAGTTGGCTTATTAGTTGCTATGGCTTGAGCAGACGTAGCCAAGTAAAAAGGCTGCTGGAGAATTCGTTAAGTGTAAGGGGCTGTTAGCCACTTAAAGGATGAAAGATGAGAGATACATCAGGGCAAGATATTAAGCTTGAACCGCAGAAAAGATCAGGTAGGCGGCTATTAATGCTAGGTTTAGTCGCTTTCGCGGCAATTGTCGGTGGCGTTTATGGTGCGACAAAGTTTGCTTCGATTTACCAAGCTGAGCAATCGATTGCCGTGTCGCAACTGCGTTTTGCGACCGTAACGCGCGGGGATTTACTGCAAGATATCAGTGTACAAGGGCAGGTCGTGTCGGCGAATAGCCCAACGCTGTTTTCTCCCGCTGAAGGTACGGTATCGCTGCTAGTACAAGCTGGGGATGTGGTCACGCGTGGTCAATTGCTGGTTGAGGTCGAAAGTCCTGAACTTAATAGCCGTTTAGCACAAGAGCAGGCCCGTTTGGCGGAGTTTAATTTAGCGCTTGAACGTCAACAGATCGCCAACAAAGAAGTGCTGCTTAATCGTAAGCAAGCGATTGAGCAAGGCTTAGTGAATTTAGCCCTACAGCAGAACAATATGAGCCGCGCTGAAGCCAGCATGCAACATAAGCTGATAAGCCAAGAAGCGTATCAAGTGACACAGAGCAATCTAGATTTGGCGCGGTTAAGCTATGAGCATGCGCAGCAAGCCTATGAATTACAAAAAGAGTCGTTGGCTTTTGAACTTAAATCGCGCCAAGCAGAGCTAGAGCGCCAAACCGTAGTCGTTGCAGAGCTAGAACGTCAGATCAGAGCGTTGCAACTGACGGCTCCGCTTGATGGCATTGTTGGGGTGGTCAATATCCGCGAAAAAGACTTAGTTACAGAAAATAGCCCACTGCTCACCATAGTCGATTTAAGCCACTTTGAGATTAGTGTGCAAATTGCTGAAAGTTATGCCGATAGTTTGTCAGTTGGGCTTGAAGCTCAAGTGAACGTTAACGGCCAAAACTACACCGGCCTACTCAAAGCGATTGCCCCTGAGGTCAATAATGGCCAAGTGGTGGGGTTAATTCGCTTCAAACAAAATTCGCCCGAGGGACTGAGGCAAAACCAACAAGTCTCGGCGCGGATTTTTATTCAAACCAAAAATAATGTTTTGAAAGTGCGCCGTGGTCAGTTTGTTGAAAGTGGCGGTGCGCGGATGGCTTATGTTGTGGAAGGTGATCAGGCAAAGCGTGTTGATGTCGAATTAGGCGCACGTAGCTTAAGCGAAGTTGAGATTTTAGGTGGCCTCAATGAAGGGCAAAAAATCATTATTTCGAGTTTAGATAATTTCAGTAAAAACACTTTAATCCATCTTGCCGAATAAGCATAACAACAAGGAGAAAACCCATGTTAGAGATGAAAAACCTTAGCAAAGTATTTAGAACAGAATTAATTGAAACCCACGCGCTAAAAAACTTGGATTTGAGCGTGCAAAAGGGCGAATTTGTGGCGGTGACAGGCCCATCAGGTGCAGGTAAGTCAACCTTTTTGAATATCGCAGGGCTATTAGAGGATTTTACCGCAGGGCAATATTTTCTTGATGGGATTGCCGTACAAGGGATGAATGATGACCAAAAATCTCGCCTCAGAAATGAAAAAATCGGTTTTATATTTCAAAGTTTTAATCTGCTCACCGACTTACCTTTATTTGACAACATTGATGTGCCGCTACGTTATCGCGGCCTTGCCAAAAAAGAGCGATATGAGCGGATCATGCACGCGTTAGAAATTGTTGGCTTATCAGCCCGAGCCATGCACTTACCCACGCAACTCTCTGGTGGTCAGCAGCAGCGGGTGGCCATTGCGCGCGCATTAGCGGGTGAGCCCGCTTTTATTTTAGCAGACGAGCCAACCGGGAATTTAGACTCGATGATGGCTGAATCTGTGATGCAGCTACTGGAAAAAATCAATGCCAATGGTACGACCATAGTGATGGTGACGCACGATGACATGCTTGCCAAACGCACAGGTCGGCATATCCAAATTTACGATGGTGCGGTGTGCGAACTGACCGCCAATCCTGCCGCAAAGCGCGCATAGGGGGGAATATGTGGCGTTATAGCTTGCAATTAGCACTTCGTAGTATCCGCAAACAGTGGCAGTTAAGCAGTTTGATGGTGTTAGCTCTGGCAATTGGTATTGGTATTTTGATGATGGTGCAAACTCAGTCTTATCACAGCACTAAACCGCCATTGGCGCATAAAGCAGAGCGGATATGGTCGGTACAGCTCGACGCGCGTGGGGTGGATTCTTCAGATATTACCTTTTTCCGCAGTTGGCCTGATTTAACTTATTTCGACGCTGAGCAGTTAATTCTGCTCTCGGGTGAGGCCAAAGGTCACGCTTTAGCATGGCGCAGTTACAATGTGCTGAGCACCGAGAGTCACGGTGTACGGCCTTATTTTAGTGAAAGCGTAGTGACTAGCCGAGATTTCTTTCGCATGTTTGAAAGTCGCTTTATCTATGGTGCACCTTGGTCAGCAGAAGCGGATCAACAAGGCGCACCGGTTATCGTCTTGAATGAGAAAAGCAATCAAGCGCTATTTGGCGGTAAAAATAGTGTTGGGCTGCAAGTCAGTATTGGTGGGCATGCCACAACCGTAGTGGGGGTGGTGGCAAGTATGCCAGATACCCGACCTTTTTACTTAGGTTCGTTTTGGATGACAGATCCTAATACTTCATTTGTTCCACACTCGTTTGCGGTAAAACAAAACTTACCCCGTTCTATGAATCTGATCTGCCACAATAAAGATATTGCCAAGCGCGGAAGCTATGCGGTGCAAGACATCGAAGGACTCAAAAGTGCTGAGTGTGGTTTTATCCGTCTTTGGCTTGAATTCGACAACCTTGAGCAGCAAATGCAATTTCGCGACAAGTTAGCCAATTACGTGGTGGCGCAGCGAAGCTTAGGGCGCTTAACACGTGATGAGGTCACTTATTTTACCTCACTTCGTGAATTAACTGCGTTTTGGAATGAGGCTTACGGTGGTGCGATGACCGTGATAGCGCCACTCTTTTTTGGGGTGTGTTTATTAAATGCCATCGGCTTATTACTCGCAAAATTTGTCCGTAATGGCTATGAGGTCAGTTTACGTCGAGCCTTAGGGGCCAGCAAAAAAATGCTTTTTGCTCAATACATTACTGAGGTACTCCTCATTGGTTTGCTAGGTGCGCTACTCGGCTTAGCCTTCAGTTACGTATTCTTACAAGGGTTAATTTGGCAAAACCAGTATGCGGTCGATTTTGAAGTCTCGGCACAGACGGTTGCGGCTAACTTTGCCTTAAATTGGCAATTGGGGTTGCAAGCAATAGGTATTGCGCTGAGCACCAGTTTAGTGCTCGGTTTATATCCCATTTGGCAGATGTGCAGTAAGCCGGTCGCGCCACAACTAAAATCACAATAGGAGGACAAAATGGAAATTAGACCTATTCTCCTGAGTTTGAAGCAAAATAAGTTCCTTGCTGGGATTTTGATGGTGCAAGTAGCACTGACATTTATGGTGTTGACCATAGCGGTATCTGACTCAGTGTTTACCCTTAAAGAATGGAATAAGCCGTCTGGGCTGGATTTAGATAATGTCGTTTCGGTTCGTAGCCAAGTCTTTGATCCAAATATGAATATCTCGGCTTTAGTCACCAGAGATTTAGAACGTTTACGGGCGATTCCTGGTGTTGAAGCGGCAACGCCCAATGCGGTGCGGCCAACCGAAGGGCCGCGGGCGGAAAACGTTTATCTAAGTCCATTGCCAGACGCTCAAGCGTTTCTGACTAACTATTTTGATATGGATGAGCATGGTACTGAAGTGCTGGGTTTAGAACTGCTTGAAGGACGCTTTTTTACTGCCGCTGATGTCGTGATAAGTGAGATTGGCGCAGGTGAGGTTGCCAATGTCATGATCAGTGAGTCTTTGGCTAAGGAGCTTTTTGCCGAGCAAAGTGCCATAGGCAAAACGCTTTATCTCGAGTTAACTTCACATCCGGTGCAAGTCGTAGGTGTGTACAGTGACTTTTTGGCCGGTTCTAACCTGAATTTCCGTGGTAAGTCATACAATAGCGTGATCCGCCCACAAGTGCGTTGGAGTCAGTCACGCTCACCGGATTATTTGATTAAGGTAGCCGCAGGCCAAGCAGATGTGCTACTTGAAGACATTACCGATGCGCTTTATGTTGAGCCAAACCGTTATTTGTCGAATGCAGAAACGCTACGACGCGTATTAAAACGTATGTATGACGGCCGTGGTAGCTTTGCTTTGGTGATGCTAACCGTGACCTTGTTACTGCTCCTTATCGCCACGCTTGGTACGGTGGGGCTAGTGACGTTTTTAGTTAATCAGCGCCGCAAACAAATCGGTATTCGACGTGCGCTCGGCGCCACTAAGCGGCAAGTGATGCGTTACTTTTTGTTAGAAAACAGTATTCAAGTTATGATCGGGTTAGTTATGGGAACTGTGTTGATCCTTACTTACTATGTGACCACAGTCAGTAATGGCCCATCGAGTTTTAATTGGTTGGTACTGCTTGGCTGCGCTGGTTTAGTGTGGGCGACCAATTACCTCGCGGTGTGGTTTCCCGCAAAAGCGGCGGCGCAAATCTCCCCTGCAGAAGCCACGCGCGGGAACTAATTTAGGTCAGTGGCATTGCCCCGGTTAGCAATGCCACGCTAAAACGTTTCAAGTAACAGAGCATAATAATTAAGGTAAAGTGACTATGGTAAAAAAGCGGGTGCTGATAATAGACGACCAACCCGATGTTGGGGTCGCACTCTCTGTGCTCTTCAAACTCAATCAACTTGAACCTTTGGTGGCCTTAAGCCCAGAGCAAAGTTTGCAGATCCTCGCCAATGAGCACATTGACATAGTCGTACAAGATATGAATTTCAGCGCCGATACCACCTCAGGCCGAGAAGGCATCACGCTCTTTCGTCAGTTGCGGCAAACTTACGCCAATTTGCCGATTATTCTTATGACGGGTTGGACAGAGCTTGAAACCGCGGTCAGTTTAATGCGCGAAGGTGCAGCCGACTATATTGCTAAGCCTTGGGATGAGGACAAACTCTTGGCGCGGGTGCAAGGTTTACTCACTATTGGCAGTGCCAAGCAAGCAACGGCAAACAAAGCGCCAAGCGATAAATTAGCTGAGTTAAAGGCTAAGTTTGATTTGTGTGGTTATGAGTTTAACAGCCAAGCTATGCAAGCCTTGCTGGCGTTAACCACTAAAGTCGCCAAAGTGAATGTGCCGCTTTTGATAACTGGACCTAATGGTGCGGGTAAAGAATGTATCGCACACATAGCTCAGGCGAACTCTCATTGCCATAGCGGGCCGTTTGTTAAGGTTAACGTCGGTGCGCTACCAAGCGAGCTGATGGAAGCTGAGCTGTTTGGCGCAGAAGAAGGCGCCTACACGGGCTTGAAAAAGCGTCGAATAGGGCGTTTTGAGCAAGCTCATCAGGGCACGTTGTTTTTAGATGAAATTGGTAATTTGTCACTTGAAGGTCAAGCTAAGTTACTGCGCGTGTTGGAAACAGGGGAGTTCGAGCGGCTAGGTAGCGGCGAGACTATCTCAGTGACTGTACGCCTTATCACCGCCACCAATGCGGATTTAAAAGCCATGATTGCCGAGGGGCGCTTTCGTGAAGACCTGTATTATCGCCTTAATTTGATAGAGCTAGCATTGCCAGCGTTAAAAGAGCGCAAAGAGGATATCTTGGCGCTGGCACAGTATTTTATGCACCAACAGCAAGTTGAATTGTATGGCGAGTCGAGCGCAAGTTTGCGACTCAGTGGGTGTGCAGAGCATAAGCTGTTGCAATATGATTGGCCCGGTAATGTGCGCGAATTAAAAAACGTGATTACGCGCGCATGCTTACTCTGCACCGACGATGAAATAGTGGCTGCGGATCTAAATATTGAAGTAGCAGAAGAAAGTACTGTGGTTGCTGATGAGCTAAGCGAGCAAGATATTAGCGCTGCACTTGAGAGTAATCAGGGGGTGTTATCTAATGCTGCTAAAACACTTGGGATCAGCCGCTCTGCGTTATATCGGCGAATGAAAAAATTGGGCATGAGTTAGATTAGGGGTGCAGAGGTTGTTACGTACAACAGGCAAAAGTTTTGCTAATCGCATCACGGCATACATTGTTGTTTTCTTACTCGTGCAGGCTACGGCCTTGCTCTTGGTACATCAATACAGCGATAATTTTTATGTGTGGGGTGGGGTTTGCGTAGCAATACTCACTTTGCTGGCAGTTTTATTTGTGCCCCTACTGCTCAGGCCGTTGCGGCGTTTTAATATGGCTTTTGATATTGGTCTGCGCGGTTTAAAAGACAATGATTTCAGCTTTTCTATTGTCAATGAGCAGTATCGTGAGTTCACTTTGCTGGTGGATAATTTCAATCAACTGAAAAACGAAATTAGCCTAGCGCGTACTGATTTATTTCAACGCGAGCAGCTCCTCAGTCATTTAGTACAACAAGCGGCAGATGCGCTCATATTGGTCGACCACAATCACCACATTGTGCTGCATAATTTTGCGGCACGGCAGCTCCTTAATACTAGCCAGCCACTACAAGGGCAAGTGTTTAGTGACGTTATTGCCAGCATGGCGGCACCACTACGTGAAGCGAGTTTAAAACAAAGTTCGGGTCTGGTGTCGTTTAGCCACAATGATGAAAACCTCTGCTATAACTTGAGTTATCAAAGCCTGCACTTACGCAATTCCAAACATCATCTCTATGTGTATAAAAATCTCACTCACGAAATAGAGCACAAGCAAAGTCATATTTGGAAGCAAACCATACGTCTAATAAGCCATGAGTTAAACAATTCAATGGCGCCGATGAAATCTTTGGTGCTTTCTGCACAAAAAATTGTTGCTCAGCCTGAGCATCATGAGCTATTGCCAGAAGTGTTTAGCACCTTGACCAGCCGCATCGACAATTTAAACCGCTTTTTAGTGCAGTATGCAAATTTCGCCAAACTGCCAAAACCGCAAATTGAAAGTGTGGCTTTACCGCCGTTTTTGGAGCGCATTCGTTATTTAACTCATATTGCGTGTCGTAGCGATATAGCCAAGCTCCCCGCTACAATTGTCATGGACAGTGCGCAAATAGAACAAGTACTGATTAATTTGATTAAAAACGCTAAAGAATCTGGCAGCCCAATCGACGCGATACACTTAGATGTGGCTGTGGTGGACAAACGCTGGGTTTTCAGTATTGCAGATAGCGGCAAAGGTATGTCGGACGAGCAGTTGGAGCAGGCCTTATTGCCCTTTTTTACTACTAAAGCCAATGGCACGGGCTTGGGCCTGACTTTATGTCACGATATAGTGCTTGCGCACGGTGGAAAGTTGAAAGTCCAGAACAATACCGACCAAGGTCATAAAGGCGTGACGGTTCAATTCACTTTGCCACAGGCTCCAAATTAGCTCATGTACGGTGTTTAACGGCACGCTGCATTCAGTTGTATTGTTTAGTAATATTTCTCTAAATTACCGTGTTTTGACTATAGTTAAATAATTGTGCCAGTTGGGGTACTTTATGCGCGTTGTTTGGTTGCTGATTTGGGTGTTACTCACCCCCAGTTACATCTATGCTCGCTCCGTTGATAAGGAGCAGGTGCTAAATGCTGAAAAATCACAACAAATTCAGCTGGCTCAAGAGTTTATCCGCGAAAATGCCGGATTTAATGCTAAGGATACGCTTGATGTTATCGCCACGTTAGGCTTAACCGATAGCACTCAGTTTGGTGACGAAGTGGTGGTTGATGCGTTATGTAATACAGCCAAGGCTTTGCTTTCACTAGGTAAAAACCAAGAAGCCTTAAACGCGGTTGAGCAAGCGTTTGTGGTGCTTGAGGCGAGCAACAGCCAGATTGCCGAACTTTGGCATCAAGTGTGGCTTAGAAGGGCAATCGTTTATAGCGAAATGGCTCGGCATGAAGAAGCGCGAATGGATATTCTGCGTTTGGTAAAAGATCATCAACGCCGTGGCGAAACATCTGTACTACTTGGTAAAGCCTATGTGTTATTGGGTATGAATGAGGAGCGTAACAGTGAAAATGAAGGCGCTTTACGGGCATTTTTAGAAGCCGAGCAAATTTTTAAAACCCATGAAAATGGCGAAGGTTTAGCGGATCTGTTCTCAAAACTGGGTAACTTTTATCGTCGCTTAGGGATGTTAGATAAAGCCCTACATTATCAGCAAATGAGCTTATCGCGGCAATTGCAACTTGGTAATGACCGTTATATTTCCGCCAATTACAACAATATCGGGGTGATCTATAAAGATTTAGCGCAATATGACAAAGCCATTGAAATGCACCAGTTGTCGCTCGCCCGTAAACAGGCCTTGGGCTATACCCGAGGTATGGTGTATTCCCATAATAATCTTGGCGAAGCGTATCGTTTAAAAGGTGATATACCAACAGCGCTCGCGCATTTGCAAGAAGCTGAGAGGTTAGGCAATCAATTAAACAATCGCGGCTTTTTGGGTTCAACTTACCTCTACTATGGCCGAATAGCTCTGACCCAGCAGGAGTTTGCCAAAGCACAGCAGTATTTCGCAGATGCCATGGCCATTAACGTTAAGGATAATGACCTCAAGCGCATTGCTGAAATTAATCTAGATCTCGCCAAATTGGCTGATGCCCAAGGGGATTCCGAGGCCGCACTGAGGTATGTGGAGTTAGCTGTAGAGCAGACCCAAGCTAACAAACAGAACTTTTTACTGTTTCTATCTTATCAGTTTCTTTATCAGTTTCAGGAGCGACAGGGGCAGATACAAGCGGCGCTCGATACTTTGAAAAAGTACATTCACATCAAAGAAACCATACTTAATGAAGAGTCTTCCACCAATTTGGCCGTGTTACGAGTAGAGCAAGAAGCCCAGCTACAGCGGGTCAATTTTGATAAAACCCGCAATCAACTCAAAATTAGTCAACTGGAATTGGAGCAAACTAAGCTTAATCGTAATTTTTTGGTTTTTGCGGCTCTGCTGTTCATTGCCGTCATCGTTGTGGTGTTAATGCGTTACTATCATCGCCAGAAACTGCAACTTGAGCGCAATGCGCATCAAGAACTTTCGGCAATGGCTCGGCGTTTAGAGCTGGCATTGTGGGGGACTGGGGACATTTTATGGGACTGGGACCTACTCTCTGGGGTATTTTTACGCCAGAATTTGCCCAATGAGTTACATCTACCAGACCACATGGCAGTCAATTCAATAGACGCCTTCGCGCAGTTTATTCACCCTGAAGATTTTGCTCGCTTTAGTCAGCTGCTACGCCAGCACATTGAAGGTAAAAGCGAGTTTTATTCCGTAGCATACCGACTAAAACACCGTAAATCATGGATATGGGTGCAAGATCGCGGCAAAGTGGTGGAGTGGATAGCCGGTAAACCAAGCCGGATGATAGGTATTTTGCACGATATCACGCAAACTAAAGCGCAGGAGCTAGAATTACTTGCGCTCAATCACAAACTGGAAGAGCGAGTGCAGTTACGTACTGCTGAATTGCAACATGCCAACACTGAGCTCAGTCAAGCTATCGCAAATCTAGAGCAAACCCACAACGAGTTAATAGAGTCAGAGAAAATGGCGGCGCTTGGTAAAATGGTGGCTGGGGTTTCGCACGAATTAAATACGCCACTTGGTATTTGCCTAATGGCACTGACTAACGGCGAAGGGGAATATACAAAAGTTGCTGCTGATTTTGCATCAGGTAAGCTGAAAAAGGAGCAACTAGAGCAGTTTTTGGTTGTAGTCGGCGAGGGCAGTATTCTCGTCAAACGTAGCCTGAAAAAGGCAATCAAGCTGATAGATACCCTCAAATTAATTGCACACAACGAGGCAATTAACCGCATGCTGTGTGATTGTCAGCAGCTGTGCCAAATAGCCTTTAATGAATGCCATCAAGAGTTTCCGCAGCAAAAGGCGCGGATCAGCTTTGTAAGCCCGCCTGAGACTTATATATTGATAAGTGATGCCAGCATTTTGGCTATGGTGTTTAAAGCCTTAGTAGAAAATTCGTTTGTTCATGGTGCAAATCAAGAGCATGAGTTGCTTATCTATCTTGCTATCAGGAATGAAAACAAGGTCGTGACCATTAGTTATCGAGACAACGGGCCAGGATTCAACAAATGCGAAATAGAGCGACTATTTGAACCTTTTTATACCACAGAACGGGGCAAGGGGCTGATTGGGTTGGGTTTAAACTTAGTTTACAACCTCGTGGTGAATCGCTTGAATGGTCGCGTGAATATCGACAAAACCACACATGAAGTATTGATTGAATTAAAGTCGGAATAGCATCAGAGGTAAGTAGGAGTTCCCCAGCTTCGTGGATGCTGATGTCAGCCCTTGAACCCTAAGGTTCAAGGCGGAAGGCAACAGCTTACCGTAGGCTTCTCGGTACATGCCGAGCCTGCGCAATAGCAAGCAAACTGCATCCCTAAAAGAATTATATCGGCTCAGGGACTTAATCAACTGTCCTACGAGCGAGGGAACAACTCTAGTATATAAAACAACTGGGATTCCTGACAGGAAAAATTGCAAATAACTGCTCCGACCGCTGGGTTTTTAAGCTGATTGTTGATTTGCCAAACAATTGTCATGCAGAGATTGACTTTAATCATTGGTGAAAGAAATAAGCAGGTGTTAGCATTAGACATTATTCATAGTTCGAGATTGAGATCGTAACGACATGGTAGAGTTTCCGGATTACCAAGCGGCGCAGCTGCTACTAGAAAAACACGATATTTTTGTCGCGCCAGCTGAGGTGCATGGTGCTATCAGTGGTTTGCTTGCTTGTGGCCTCAATATCGATGAAAAAGAATATTTAACCTTACTCAGCGATGTATTTAACGACGGTCAAGCGTTCTCGCCTGAGTTAAAAACCTTCTTTGCAACTTTGTACTCGCAAGTGGTGGAGGGCTTTAATGACGAAGAATTCCACTTTGAATTATATTTACCATCGGGCGATGAAAGCTTAGTGGACCAAGCTAATGGTTTAGTGGCTTGGGTTGCGGGCTTTATGCTGGGTTTTGGTTTAAAGCAAAAAGACTACGGCAAGCTCTCTGCAGATGTTAAAGAAGTGATTAAAGACTTCACTGAGATCTCGCGTTTAGACACCTCATTTGACGACAGTAACGAAGACGAAGAAGCGCTGCACGAAGTGATCGAATATGTGCGCGTATCATCGTTATTGTGCTTTGCTGAAATGGGCAAAGAGCGCACCACAGCACCAACTAAGAAGACTTTACATTAATGATAGCGACCGCCGAATTTGTTGCCAGACGGGCAAAATTACTGGCCGCGATGGATAACAATGCCGTTGCGGTTATTCCTGCTGCGCGTGAAGTGACGCGCAGTCGCGATACTGAGTACGCATTTCGCCAAGACAGTGATTTCTTTTATCTCACTGGTTTTAAAGAGCCTGACGCCTTGTTAGTGCTGACCAAATCGCGAGACGGTGAGTGCCAAACAGTGCTGTTCTGTCGTAATAAAGACAAAATCGCTGAGATTTGGCACGGTCGCCGCCTTGGTCATGAAGCGGCAAAAACGACTTTACAGTTTGACGCGACCTATCCCTTGTCTGAACTAGATAATGAACTACTGCCGTTAGTGAATGGCAAACGCACGCTCTATTTTGCCCAAGGCACTTATGCTGATTTTGATGAGCAAATTTGGTCGTTGCTTAGTACTTTGCGCGGTGCGCCGAAGAAAGGTTATCGCGCTCCGGAAATCATCAAAGACGTGCGTGCGTTAGTACATGAAATGCGATTGTTTAAATCAGACGCCGAACTTGCAGTGATGCGAAAAGCCGCAGAGATCAGTGCCGAAGGCCACAAACGTGCGATGCGCTTTGCCAAACCTGGCGCTACTGAATATCAGTTAGAAGCCGAGATCCACCACCATTACGCTATGCAAGGTGCCCGTCACCCCGCTTATGGCACTATAGTGGGAGCGGGAAATAACGCCAATATTTTGCATTACACCGAAAACAGCGACACCTTGCGTGATGGCGATTTAGTGCTGATAGATTCGGGTTGTGAGCTTGAAGGCTATGCCGCTGATATCACGCGCACTTTTCCAGTCAATGGCCGTTTCAGCGCGGCACAAAAAGCCATTTATGAATTAGTGTTAGCCGCTCAGTATGCTGCGTTTGAGCATGTTAAACCGGGCGGTACGCTAATTGCAGCCAACAAAGCTGCAATGCGCGTCATGACTGAAGGTTTGATAAAGCTCGGTATTTTATCGGGCGAACTTAATGAACTACTTGAAAACCAAGCTTGCAAAGCCTTTTACATGCACGGTTTAGGGCATTGGCTTGGCCTTGATGTCCACGATGTTGGTGACTACAAACAAGACGAAAAAGACCGTCCGTTTGCATCGGGGATGGTGCTGACTATTGAGCCTGGCCTGTACTTTGATGAGGACGCGCTAGTACCTGAGCAATATAAAGGGATTGGTATTCGTATCGAAGACGACCTCTTGGTGACCGAGTCAGGTTACGAGGTGCTCACCAAAGACGTACCAAAAACAGTGGCTGAAATAGAAGCCTTAATGCAAGCCTAGGAATACCCATAAAGACATGACCACAGCACAGCAATTTGACTTAGTCATCGTCGGCGGCGGTTTGGCAGGCAGTACCGCCGCACTTGCCATTCATAAACATCTGCCCACATGCCGCATTGCGATTGTCGAAGCCAATCCGCCGCAAACACAAAGCCATCCCAGCTTTGATGACCGCAGTATCGCTTTAGCAGCACATTCAGTCAGCTACCTACAAGCATTAGGGCTATTTAATCCAAATAGCGATTACGCTGCGCCAATTCACGATGTGGCGGTGTCAGACCGAGGCCATTTTGGTAAAACGTGGCTGAGTGCGGATGAATACCAAGTTGAGGCGTTAGGTGTAGTGGTTGAGGTTGCCCCTTTTGGCGCCTATCTTCACCAGCAGTTAAGTACAGCGCAAATGACACTGTTTTGTCCAGACAATGTGACTGAGGTAGTGCAAAGCGCCGCGCAAGTATCCTTAACTTTAGCGTCAGGCACCAAGCTTGAGGCTAAATTACTGGTAATTGCGGACGGTGCGCAGTCGCCAACGCGAGATAAAGTCGGTATTAGTTTTGAGCGTAAAGCGTATCAACAAGGAGCGCTTATTGCCAATGTGGCGGTGCAAGGCGGGCATCAGTTTAACGCCTTTGAGCGCTTTACCGAGCATGGCCCGATGGCGCTGTTGCCGATGAGCAAAGGCCGTTACTCATTAGTATGGTGTATGCCAGAGGCGCAGTTAGAGCATTACCGCACTTTGTCAGAGGTAGAGTTTCTGGCCGCGCTACAACAGGCTTTTGGTTATCGTGCTGGTGTATTTACGCAAGTGGGTCAGCGTGCCAGCTATCCATTAGTGCTTGGTCGCGTGAGTTCACTCGTGGCGCATCGCGTGGTGGTGGTGGGCAATGCCGCGCACGCCATTCACCCCATTGCAGGACAAGGGTTTAATCTTGGCCTGCGTGATATCGAAGCGTTAGCCCAACTTTTACAACAGCAGCCACCACATGAATGGGGCAGCTATGCCTTTACCAAAGCGTACCGTGAGGCACGTGAACAAGATATTTCAACGGTCATGACCTTGACCGATGCGTTAGTGCGAGTGTTTTCAAATCGCAGCCGACTCTTAGCGCTGGGACGCAGTCTGGGGCTTACCGCTATGGCATTGCTGCCAGCGTTAAAAGCACCACTGGCCAAGCAGCTCATGGGGCAGGTTAGCAGCAAGTAGCGCAGGAGAATAAAATGCAGCAAATTCAAGTTTGTATCGTTGGTGGTGGGTGCGTTGGTTTAGCAGCCGCGCTGGGGCTTGCCAAAGCAGGAATCAGTGTTGCCTTGCTGGATAGTGGTGATGTGCCAAGGCCGTTAGGTGAACAATATCAAGCGCGTGTGTCGGCGATAAGTTTAGCAAGCCAGAGTTTGTTTGCACAATTGGGGGTGTGGGACGCCATTTTAGCGTCACGCGCCACGCCTTATCAGCATATGGATGTTAGAGATAAAGACAGTAGCGGCCGTATCGCGTTTAGCGGGCAAAGTTTAGATTTGCCTGAGCTTGGTCATATTATCGAAAACGAAGCCATTCGCTTTGCGCTTTATCAAGCACTGACGCGTGAGCCAAACGCCAAGCTGCATTTTAATACCCGTTATCAGCATATCCACCAAAGCGACACAGATGTGCTGCTCACTCTTGAGCAAGGCATGCCGATTATGGCCAAACTGCTGGTGGCGGCTGATGGTGCAAATTCCGCTATTCGTCGTCAGTTTAATCTGCCGATCAGTTACTGGGATTACGACCATCACGCTATTGTCACCACCATCAAAACCACTGAGCCACATGCCTATACTGCACGTCAGGTGTTTTTGCCACAAGGGCCATTGGCATTTCTGCCGCTAGCTGATGAACATCATCACTCCATTGTGTGGTCAACTGAGCCAGATCATGCCAAGGCTTTAATGGCGATGAGTGATGGCGACTTTGCCAAAGCAATTTGTGCCGCGATTGATGCACAGTGTGGCTTATGTGAGGTGGTGGGTGAGCGTCACGTATTCCCATTAACCATGCGCTATGCCCAGCAATGGCTTAGCGGCAAAGTGGTGCTGATGGGTGACGCTGCGCATACTATTCACCCGCTTGCTGGCCTTGGTATGAACTTAGGGTTAAAAGATGCCGCACTATTAATTCAATTATTGCGTGATAACCTCAGTGAGTTTGCAAGTCATGCCGTGCTACGTGAATATGAGCGTAGCCGTAAGCTTGATGCACAAAAGCATATTGCCATGATGCAAGGTTTGAAAACCTTATTCGAAGGTAGCCATCCGCTGAAAAAGCTGATCCGTGGCGTAGGCTTATCTATGGTTGATAAATTAGGCCCAATTAAAGACTTGTTTGCCAAACAGGCCATTGAAGGGAAATAACCTGCCCCTTCAAACATAGCGGCATTTTCTCAGGGCGGTGAGGTACTTGCCGCTCATGCCCCAACGCCTTCAATTGGCCAACGAATAGTAATACGCGCTCCCCCCAATTGCCCATGCCTAGTTAACACCACTTCACCGTTGTGCCACTGGGCAATCCGTTGAATGATATAAAGTCCAAGTCCATATCCCCCTTGAAGCGAAGGATTTGAGCCTTGCTTAAACGGCGCAAGTAGCAGTGCCGCGTTAGGCGGAAGTCCCTCGCCATCATCTTCCACACTGAGGTATTGCCATTGCTGGTCGA
Source organism: Pseudoalteromonas fenneropenaei (assembly GCF_042643375.1). Taxonomy (NCBI): domain Bacteria; kingdom Pseudomonadati; phylum Pseudomonadota; class Gammaproteobacteria; order Alteromonadales; family Pseudoalteromonadaceae; genus Pseudoalteromonas; species Pseudoalteromonas fenneropenaei. Next base: position 147,497 of record NZ_JBHRSD010000001.1, on the reverse strand, counting down.
CATAGAAGTCAACATGAACTCTCGTTTTTGCGTATTTCAGTGCGTTTGACAACAGATTTTGCAGCAATAACGCTAAGCTGGTGGCATCACAAAATAGCTTGTCATGTGCGATGTGAGAGGAAAAATGTATGGTTTTATAAATCGCATTTTTTGCCAATTCAGCTTCGATCAGTTCGTGACTGGAATGCGCTCGCTGTTGGATAAAATTAGCCAAATTCTCAACTCGGGCAAAACTGAGGTACTGATCTAGATGCTTTTCTATCTCATCAAAATTGCGCAGTAAACGTTCATTGAGCTCATTGGGAACGTCATTGTGTAGCGTCAGTGCGAAGCGCAGGCGACTTAATGGGGTACGAATTTCATGGGAAATGATCCGCGAGAGATCACGATGAAGCTGGATGAAATTGGCAATCTGTGCGCTCATCTCACTGATCCCCTGTGCCAGCGGATATACAGACGACGCACGTTTTAGGCTCAATTCAACGGGCTTTTTATCTTGTGCAAATTGTCTGACGGCGCGTTGCAGTTGCGCAAGCTCAGTAAAAATAGGCCGGATCAAAAACAGTAAAACCAACGCAATCGCGCTGTAACCTAACAGTATGTAGCTGTTCGCGGGGTTACTCGGAGGGTTGATTGAAATTGGCCCGACACGAAAGAGTTCATCTTGGTTTGTGGACAGCAAGTAAACGTAATTTTCGCCATTTTCTATCACAGTTATCATTTTCTGCGCGGCAAGTTGCTGCGCAATTTCACTGGGAAACACGATATCTGTCATAGCAAGCGCAATGAGGTGGGTTTCTTTGTTGGCGATAAGTTCCTGCAATGAATTAATCGGCAGTGTAATGGCGCTCAGTTCTTGTTGTTCGGTGGGCAATACTTGGTTAAACGCCAGCAAAATAGTTGCTATGCTTAAAAACGCAAATAAATACAGACGAAAAAACTGTTTGCGCATTATGCAGTTACCTTGATGTAGTAGCCAAGTCCTCGGTGTGATACAAAATCAATTTCCGTCACTCCATGCTTCTGTAACTTTTTACGCAAACGACTAACTTTTAAATCGACGGCTCTATCTAGGCCATCGTACATGCGAGCGAGGACTTCGTTAAACAAAGATTCTCGGCTGACGTGATTGGGGTAGTTTGAAAACAGGCAATGTAAAATCTTCACTTCATCTGAGTTTAGCGTAATCACGGTATTGCCGACATGAAGTTGTTGTGCTTTGTCATCAAGGCTTGCTCCACCCACCATTTTTAGGGTTTTAACTTTGCCAATTGCACGTAAAATGGCATTAATTTTTGCTAGCAAAACTTCTGGGTGGATGGGTTTGACCAAATAGTCGCAGGCGCCAATATTGAGCCCGGTAATTTGATCTTTGTCCTCGTCAAGCGCAGTCAAAAAGATGATTGGGCATGGAAAGTGACGTTCTAAAAATGGAAAAATATCGAAACTATTACCGTCAGGTAGCATGACATCACACAGTAAAAGATCCGGCTTTGCGAAGTTGTGGTAGGCTTGGATTGCTTTAAGGGAGGATAAGATCTCAACCTCAAAACCTTGTGTACGCAAATACCGACTGGTTAAGCTCGCCAGCTCCTCGTCATCTTCGAGCAAGAGTATATAAGCAGACATTAAATCCCCCAGCCAAAGCGACGTTTAACACGATAGTCATTGCGATTTAAGCGTGACACTGTGATCACCTTTTGCGCCACAATTTCTCCGTTTCGATTGACAAGTTCCAAAGCCGTGCTGTCGATAAGTTCAAGGTTTAGCACCAGTTGGTGGAGGCCATTGGTAAAGCATGCTAAGTGCTGTTTGGCGGGGCTTAACACCAAACAGGCTTCTTCTTGGTCTTGTAGTTCAATATTGATTTTTACAGCAATGTTGCACTTATCACCTGCATTACTGACAACACAGATATGCGGACTAACCTCTAACGATCCGCTGTGGGCAAACACGCTCGTGATAAAGAACATTAAGCAGAGCAAGGGATGAAGTCGTGTTTGCTTTGCCATCATGCTAAAACTCGAATTTCAAGCCAGCGAAGCCACTGTAGTATACCGATTGAACAAACATTGGCGTGCTACTGAGTTTGCCATCTATCCAGTGTTTTTGGAGTTTAAGTGTCAAACTCCAACTGTCTGAAAATGGTAGTTCATAGGCAATACCGAACTGATAATTGATGGCGTGGTTTGGCAGTTGATAGGGCGGTAATCGTGATATTGCTTCAGAAGGGGAAACGGTATAGTAATAGTCGATCAGTTGTTGGCTTTTGTATCTGACCGAAGGCTCAAAGAGCAACTGGGCTTTGCCCAAGGTGATGGCGTAATTGGTATTGAAAATAAATTCATAGCCATCATGTACCCCAGTCACATCATGTAAGGCGGCAAACTCAATACCAAAGTCATTAACCCGAGTGCCGCCAATCAGCCCTGCCATGTAGGACAATTTGCGTTTTATCGGTTTAAGGTGCAACGGTGTACCACTGGGCAAAGAGTTATTCAGCGAATAAACCACCAATAAATTAGACACGCCGTCCAATTCAAAAAACAGGCCATCTTCATTTAATGTACCTGCTATATCCAAATACCAAGCAGATTCATGCAGGCTGTAGCCTAGGGTTGAATTGCTGAAATACCAATCTTCACCAAAATAGGAGATTGCCGGTAAAACTGGCGTCGTAATATTTTTGGCGCTGTTGATGGGGTTTTCTATTCCTCCAAAGCCCACCGTAATGGAAGCACGCAATTGGTTTTTAGGGGCATACACAAGATCTGACGCCAATGCGCCGCTGGCAAAAGACAAAAATACTAAACCGAGAATAGACTGTTGCGAAATCGTCATTGGTTAGGCCAGATAAGTGACTTAAATCAGTATATAGAGTGTTACTGAAGTTCCCAAAAATTAGTCTTGATGTCAATTGTCTGTGTCTGCGTAAAAGCCCATTTTAACTCCTATCCAATTGATTTTTAAAGAATGTCTAGTGTACAAAAAGCTACACAAAGTCAATGGTTAAGTAATGAGCAGCTGTGTTTGAATATATGTGAACTAAATATTTCAAATTTTTTAATTGTTAAACCATTGGGAATAGCTATGAAAATAAAAAAAGTCGCACTGGCTGTACTAACCGGGTTGGTCTCTATGGGAACACTCCAAGCAGCAATCATGAATCATCAAAATTCTGATGTACTTCAAGCACCTAATTTTACCTTCGCCGATGTGCAAGCGTTGACTTTGCAGCTACAAGAGCATGCTTTGGAAACTGGTGATGCACAACAAGGGGTAAACCGCCAGATCAAACGTCCACATAAATTTATCGCTGAAGGGATCAGTGGTGCGCATGTTTATATCGTGCGCCTTAATGATCAACCTGTTGCTATGGCAATGGCCGGTGAGCTGGCGGTACAAAGGGCACGGCACAACAGCAGCAAAAAACTCTTTACGCGTGGGGTCGCAGCAAGTGAGAAAGTCAATGCTTACCGCCAGTCACTGCTGCAAAAGCAGCAGGCGGTAATTGCGCAAATCGCGAGTGTGACTGGTCAACATCAAGTTCGCCGCCAATTCACTAAAGCCTTAAATGGTTTCTCGCTGACTTTAACTGAGGCCCAAGCTGAGCAAGTTGCGGGTTTAGCAAATGTCGTCAGTGTGGTGCGTGCGAAAAACTATGAGCTGCTTTCAGATCAAGGTCCAAAAACCATTCATGCCGAGCAAGTATGGCTTGGTCAGGCCTCATCTGCGGGTTTGAAGGCCAAAGGTGAAGGGCAAATTATTGGCATTATAGATACTGGCATTAATTCCGATCATCCCGCTTTTGCTGATGAAGGAGAGGATGGTTATAACCATATCAATCCTTGGGGAGCCGGTGTTTATGTGGGTGATTGTGTTGAAGATGCAGCGCACATTCAATGTAACGACAAACTAATCGGTGTTCGTTCATACGATGTGATCACCGATACTTATCACGATATGCGCCCAGGTTGGCCTGCTATTGGGGAAGATTATCAAGGTCATGGCTCTCATGTAGCCTCAACGGCTGCGGGTAACGTGTTAAAAGATGTTCCTTATATGGTGGCTGGTGCAGGTGAAGAAAGTGACGGTCACATTATCAAAGACAAGTTATTTCCTGAACTTTCGGGGGTTGCGCCTCATGCCAACATAGTTTCTTATCAAGTTTGTTATCCGAGCAATGACTCAGGTTTTAACGGATGTCCAGCGGAAGCGCTGGTTGCAGGTATTGAAGATGCCATTGATGATGGCGTTGACGTTATTAACTTCTCAATTGGGGGAGCGGATTCAAATATTTGGGCAGATCCAGTACAACTGGCCTTTTTATCGGCACGTGAAGCTGGCATTAACATCGCGGCCGCCGCGGGTAATTCAGGCTCAGGTAATTGTGGTCAAGAATGCTTTGGTTACTTAGATAACGCTTCACCTTGGCTGGCCCAAGTTGCCGCAACAACGCACGCGCGTGAGGTGTTGGTTGCCACACCAGTTGAGTTTGCTGGTTTTGTCGAGCCTGCTTTAGGTCAGGAAATACCAAGTTGGGCACAAACTGGTTTGCGTGGTGAAGCCATTAACCAAGCGGAGATCACAGGTGTCGTTGTTTGGGCAAAGGACTACAAAGATGCAAATGGCATTGTGGATGGAGAAGGTTACTGTGCAACGGAGTTTGCACCAAACACCTTTAACTTTTTTAAAAATGGTACGGCAATTCCAGGCGCTGCAACGGGTGATACTAAGGTAATCGTTGTGTGCCAACGCCATGCGCCAAACGATCCGAATGCCAATGCACGCACCGCAAAAATTGACAACATTAAAGCGGGTGGGGCAGCTGGTTTTATCATGTTTAACCGTGTTAAAGACCAAAGCACAGTGCCTGAAAGCTATGAGCTGCCGGGCGTGCACTTCACTAATGAACAGTGGAACGGCGTAAACGGTCAAGATGGGTTAGAAGATTGGGTGGATTCGACCACGGAGTTGGGTCACATGATCACCATTAAACCAACGCAAATTACCCGCGAAATTAACCAAGAGCGTGCAGATTGGCTGGCTACTTTCTCATCGCGGGGTCCGTCCTATGCAAATGTTGAAGTATTAGCGCCTACGGTTTCAGCGCCTGGTGTGAACATTTATGCGGCATATGCTGATGAGCATCCATTTACGGCACCACATGGGGCAGACTTTAGCGCCCTCAGTGGTACCTCAATGGCAAGCCCACATGTTGCTGGTGCAATGGCGCTGTTACGTCAATTACAGCCAGATTGGTCCGCTGCTGAAATTCAATCCGCGCTTGCCATGACCACAGATAACGAGGTGCGTTATCGTCGTTTGAATTTACCTTCGGGCGATGTAGGCGAAGCGGGTATTTATCGTGCTGGTACTGGGCGTATCAACGTTGAAAACGCAGCGCAAGCAGGCCTTGTTATGCATGAAACTGCGGACAACTTCCTAGCCGCTGATCCTTACAACGGTGGCACACCGCACAAACTCAATATCCCCAACTTGGTTAACTTTTCCTGTGCGCCAGAGTGTCAATGGGTTCGTACCGTGAAGGCGACAAAAGACGGTACATGGTCAGTGTCACACGAAGATGTGATCAACTGGGCGTTCGATATGCGTACGCAATCTGCGCAAAATGGCGTCAATATTGAGGTTATCCCAAACACCTTCAGTTTGAAAAAAGGCGAAACGCAAACCATCGTTATTAAAGCGTCCATCATGGATACGCAAGACTGGTTTAGTAACTCAGAAGTTGAGCTACACACTAACCTCATTTTCAAAGCAGAAGAAGCCGATATTCCAGAAGCGCATTGGCCGTTGGTATTCAAATATGACCGTGGCGATTTACCTTCAAACCTAGTTGTGTCAGCACACACCGATGACGGTTCGTATAAAGTGAAAAACGTGCAAATGCCGGCGACAGAATCGCCAACATCACGTGTTTACAAAGCCACCAAAGCGGATATCAAAACCATTACGTTACCAAAAGACGACGACGGTACATTCCCTTGGGCACTTAACCGTACGACCGAAGTAGACATGAATGAGGTCATCGACGAAGCGGTCCACTTTGAGTTTATTACTGTGCCAGCAAACGCTAAGCGTCTTGTTGCTGAAGTGCAAGGTGTCGTTGAATCTTCACAAAAAGGGTCTTTGAACTTAGGTAACCCGCTGGTTTACGTAGGTAAAGATTACAATGACGACGGTGTCATTCAACCGCAAGATGAAATCCTATGTGTGTCTAACCATATCATTTACAACAACTTCTGTAACATTAATAACCCAGAAGAAGGAAAATACTGGGTAATGTTGTACAACTCCAAGAAGATCAACCTTGAAGGTGTTAAAGAAACATTTACTTACGCCACTGCGATGGTGACAGATGAAACGACAAACGACATCCAAGTAGCGCTGCCTGCCGCAGATGGTAAAAACAAAGTAGATATGGACATTACTTGGCAAATGCCGATGGACGTTGATAGCGTTTACTACAGCTTAATTGATGTTGGCACCTCAGAGGCGAATACTGGGAATGTGGGGGCCATTCCACTCAAAGTGATCCGGGGTAAAAATCACGTATCTCTGGATGTGCCACAGACCAAAGCGAAAGTAGGTCAAGCTATTCCACTGACATTTGAAGTACTGGCAAACAACAGCGGAATGGACAGAACATTTAGCTTCACCGCAACTATTCCTGAAGGTTTAACGGTAACCCCTGAGCGTATTTTCCATTCATCGCAAGCAGATTTAGCGATAAGTGTTGCAGGCAATCAATTGAAAATTGAAGGCGTTCAAGCTGATACCTCAGATGTGAAACCTGATTATCTTGTCACCACTAACGCAGACGACGAAATGTGTCGTCTGCCGAGCTTTGGTAACAGTAATCCGGGTGGATATGTGAACTTGAGTGAGTTTGGTATCCTGCCAATGCTATCGGGTTTTGATGATAAAAATCAGATCAACTACCGTGACGGTTGGGCAATTCCGATTTCATCTATGTTTAACGGGCAATACAAGGAATTTAGCCTGTTTAACAACACCGCCGAGATGAACGCACCGCGCAATATTATGCAGGTGCGCGGTAACGGTATTGTTGACTTTACTGGGGCGCCGCTGTTCTACGCCTATCACTTTAGATTCCCTTATAACTCATTCCCATATGAAAGCCTAGCACCCCTATGGCGTGGGATCAGCATAGGTGGAGATGTTGAAATCATGAGCTTAGGTCTTAGTGCTGCAGAAGGTATCTCACTGGCAAGTACAGCTACTGGTTGGGGTATCGTCGAGTGGGATAACGCCCGTGACTACGGCAATCCAGTGCTAGATCGAACTAGCGGTAAGTACGAATGGGAGGCCCGCGATAACCAGTTCGATTTCGAAATCCTATTTAACGTGAACACCCGTTTTGGTAAAGGGGAGCACGAAATTTACTACGCATACGACAACATTAACTATGGCTCAACCGACGCGCGCGGCAGTATTGGTCTTCAAGGCTTCAAAGGCCAAGTCTACTCACACGGCCCATTGTCTAACTACATAGGTAAGGACATCGCCTTTGAAAACCTTAATACGCAAGTGCAATCTGGCAATATCATTTGTATGGACTACATCGGCCCCGAATCCTCGCAATTTGAAGTAACAGTATGGGCGGACGTCAACAAAAAAGCGCCAGGTCGAACGATGATGGTCACAGCGAAAGCGGCAATGACAGGTATGGCAGATACCGTGATGAACCACGCAATTGAAGTTCCAAGCCACATCACTGTGGTTGAGTTGGATGACATGACGACGCAAGAGGAGCACGCGCTTTCGTTCACCGTCACTCACATTGACGAGCAAACGTCAGCAAATGAAATTGTGGTTACAGGTGAACATATTAACGCAATGGTCGATGGCGACTTGGTCACCATTACGCCGGCGGCTGACTTTGTGGGTGACACCTTAGTGACAGTGGTTGTACGTGATATCGAACATCCTAATGATGCTGCGCGTACCAGCTTTACCCTCACAGTAACAAACGTAAACGATGCACCAACCATTGACGTGGCACAAAGTGCGCAAAGCGTTACAGAAGGTGGCAAAGTCACACTTGATGCCAGTGCCTCATTTGATGTGGATGGTGATCCATTAAGTTTTTCTTGGACAGGCCCAGGTAATATTGCCACGCCAACTGCAGCCACCACCACAGTGAGCGAGTTAATGGTTGGCGAACATACGTTTACGTTAGAGCTGAGTGATGGCGATAAGGTGACCAGTATGGACGTCAAAGTTACCGTGAGCGCCAAAGAAACTGTGGTAACGCCTCAGCCAGAAAGCCAAAAATCAAGCTCTGGTTCTTTGGGGTGGTTAGTGATTATTGCCAGTCTTCTAGGGATGAGACGATTTTTACCCAAACATTAATCTTTCGTTCTCCACGAGGGCCGAAAAGGCCCTTTATCTTTTTTGTTGTGTTCTTGAATTTTGCGGGGTGTAAAACCCCGCCTACAGGCGAAAATGTGACAGATTCTGTGGGCGCGATTTTATATCGCGCTTTGTTATCGTGCTCTTGAACTCTGCGGGGTATAAAACCCCGCCTACAGGCGAAAATGTGACAGATTCTGTGGGCGCGATTTTATATCGCGCTTTGTTATCGTGTTCCTGAATCTTGCGGGGTGTAAAACTCCGCCTACAGGCGAAAATGTGACAGATTCTGTGGGCGCGATTTTATATCGCGCTTAGTTATCGTGTTCTTGAATCTTGCGGGGTGTAAAACTCCGCCTACAGGCGAAAATGTGACAGATTCTGTGGGCGCGATTTTATATCGCGCTTTGTTATCGGATTCTTGAATCTTGCGGGGTATAAAACCCCGCCTACAGGCGAAAATGTGACAGATTCTGTGGGTGCGATTTTATATCGCGCTTTGTTATCGTGTTCTTGAATCTTGCGGGGTGTAAAACCCCGCCTACAGTGGAATTTGCAGAGCCTGTGGGCGCGATTTTATATCGCACCTTTGCAACCTCCAGCTGGAGGAAATTAAAGGCGGTGGTTCTAAACACACCGCCTCGATATTTTCAATTAGCAGTAGTCGGCTGTGCAGAAAGCCTGATTACCAGTACCGCAGTAATTCCTCGCTGTAATGACAGGGGTTGCACCACCATTAATTTGTTTGGTTGCGCCATGTTCAACTACTTGCTTGCTTAGTGATTTTAGTTGCTGTTTTTTAAGTGATAATTTCATGCTATGTCCTTTTAGTTGTTTTTTATTGTCATTTAGTTGACAATAAAGTTTTAACACCCTGTATTTGTTTTGTAAACTTATTTGTAATTAATTTGGCGTTTAAATAGCCATGTATAAAGCCACTTACACCACCAATCTTGATGAAATAAACTCCGCCAGTTTATCTACTGCATTATTCGATTCATTAGGGTGCTTAACTAAGCTGATGGCGATTTGGCCAAGTTCGGGCAAATGTTCGGTTTGGGCTTGATAAGGGAGCTCGTTAGGCACTGTGCTTCTGGCTAATACGGTGATCCCTAAGCCTTCTTTTAGTGCTGCGGTTAAACCGGTCAAATCGGCATTACTATAGATAATGCGGTACTTTAGCCCCGCGTTATCCAAAGCTTCGGTGGCACGGCGACGATAAATACAGCCTTCCGGCGCCGTCACTAAGGTGATCACATCGCGATGCGCCAAGCTTAAATCGCCGACCCACACCAGTTGGTCTTGCATAAAAGAGGGTAAAGTGGCTGATTCTAAATCTTCATTGAGTGCAAGCACCAAGTCGAACTGATCTTTGCGTGATACTGACAACAGATGTTTACTCAGGCGTGATTTCACTTCTAGCGACACATCAGGGTAAAGCGCCACAAAATCGCCGATGATGGCAGGTAAAATGCGTGCGGCAAATTCACTTGGAATACCAAGGCGCACTTTACCGGTCACGCTCTCTGAGGTGAACTGCTGGATAACTGCATCATTATACTGCAGCATTTGCTTGGCTAAAGGCAGTAGCATTTCGCCATATTGATTGAGCACTTGGCGCTGCCCTTGTTTTTTAAACAGCCGCCGATTGAGCTGATCTTCCAAGCGTTTTATTTGCAGGCTGACAGCAGGCTGCGAAAGCCCAAGCAAATCACCCGCTTTGGCAAAGCCTCCGAGTTCTACCACACTTACAAAGGTCCGTAGACCATCCATCGAGAGATTCTTCATAATATTTAAAAATGAAATTTAACAACCGCAAAACATAAGTATTATTTATCAACTGATAAATAATTACAATTTGTTGTTGCCCTTAGCCAGCCCTTATACTTTGAGCACTTTGTATCGTTCAGGTGTCTGTATGCCATTTGCCGCAACTATGTTCGCCAAACACACGCTTGGTCAAAACACGCCAGTAAACCAGCTACTTGCCAATGGCAACGTGACAGTGCTGGATTTCAGCGGTTTTGAAGCAACCCCATTTTTACAAGCTGAGCTGGGTTTGACACTCACCAAGTTGATGGCGCCGGGCCTTGGTTTACAAGGTCAACTGGCAACCGGAGAAGCCTTCACGCTGTATTATTTCAGCGACACCGCTTATCGTTTTATCGCTGCCACCTCGGCAATGCAAGCGTTGTTAAAGCTCTTCAACACCTTCTCTGTCGATTATGACATTGCCTACCTCGTTCGTGATGACCTCAGTGTTGCCACCTTAACTGGCAGCAGCGCATTTGATTCTTTAGTCGAAACTTTTGATTTAACCCCAGGCTTGCAACTGACAGACCGCCAATTGTGCTATGGCGCACAAAGTGGCGATGTGTTTGTCACTGCATTACTAGCAGGGGAAGAAAAGCAGTTTCAATTAATTAGTCAGCACGAACACTTGCCAAAATGGCAGGCCCATTGGCAGGACAAAGGCTTTTCGCTGAACTAAGCTTGTCAGCTTACAGCGACGTGATATTGCAAACGCTCAAGCTCGCTTGGGCATAACAAGAGCAGGAAGAATATGACTCAAAAAACCGTACTTCACGCAAAGCATTTAGAAGCTGGCGCTAAAATGGTTGATTTCCACGGCTGGGAAATGCCAATCAACTATGGTTCACAAATTGAAGAGCACCACGCAGTGCGTCAAGATGCAGGTATGTTCGACGTATCGCACATGACTATCGTGGATGTGAAAGGCGCTGATGCGAAAGCTTTCCTACGTAAGCTTGTGGCTAACGATGTGGCTAAGTTAACTGTGCCGGGTAAAGCACTTTACACCGGTATGCTGAACGAGCAAGGCGGCGTGATTGATGACTTGATCATTTACTTCTTCACTGAAACTGATTACCGCCTAGTGGTTAACTCAGCAACCCGTGAAAAAGACTTAGCGCATCTTGCAAAAGTCGCTGCGGATTTCGCGGTTACTGTTACTGAGCGCCCAGAGTTCGCGATGATTGCAGTACAAGGCCCAAATGCCAAAGCCAAAGCCGCTGCGGTATTCACCGCAGAGCAAAACGCAGCGGTTGAAGGCATGAAGCCATTCTTTGGTGTACAAGCGGGTAACTTATTTATCGCCACTACAGGTTACACTGGCGAAGACGGCTACGAAATCGTTGTACACAACGATGAAGCTGCAGACCTTTGGCAAAAATTATTAGACGCGGGTGTCGCTCCGGCTGGCCTTGGTGCGCGTGATACGCTACGTTTAGAAGCGGGCATGAATCTGTACGGCCTAGATATGGACGAGAGCGTATCGCCACTGGCGGCAAACATGGCTTGGACCATTGCTTGGGAACCGGCAGATCGTGACTTTATTGGTCGCGCAGTCGTTGAAAAACAACGCGCAGAGCAAAGCACTGACAAACTCGTTGGCTTAGTTCTTGAGAGCAAAGGCGTACTACGTGCTGGCACTAAAGTCATCGTAGAAGGTGGCGAAGGTGTTATCACTTCTGGTACATTCTCGCCAACGCTGGGCTACAGTGTGGCATTGGCTCGCGTACCACGTTCAACAGGCGAAACCGCACAAGTTGAAATGCGTAATAAACTATTTGACGTTAAAGTAGTGAAGCCTTGCTTCGTACGTAACGGCAAAGCAGTCATTTAATAAAAAAGGGTTTGGCGCGAAGGCGCGCCACCCACAGTATTAACCAAAGGAACAACAAAATGAGCAACATTCCTAGCGAGTTAAAGTATGCGTCTTCTCACGAGTGGGTTCGCGATGAAGGTAACGGTGTTTTCACAGTAGGTATTACTGAGCACGCGCAAGAACTACTTGGCGACATGGTTTTCGTTGAACTACCAGACGTAGACGACGAAGTAGACGCAGGTGAAGACTGTGCTGTTGCTGAATCTGTAAAGGCAGCTTCTGACATTTACGCTCCAATCGGTGGCGTGATTGTTGAAATCAACGAAGACCTAGAAGGTTCACCTGAGCTTGTAAACAGCGACCCATACGGTGACGGTTGGTTATTCAAGATCAAAGCTGCTGATTTAGAAGAGCTTGAGAACCTGCTAGACGCAGAAGGCTACGCAAACTCTATCGACGAAGAGTAAGCAGCCGAGCGCTTAACTGAAGGCCCCAATATTTGGGGCTTTTTGTATAGTTAAGTGCAAACGGGCAGCAATTTGCTGCCCACAAAATTCGCCCGCATCATCGGGCTCGGGAGGGCGCTTGTCCATACCAAGCAAACCCTGCCAGTGTTTGTCGCTTTACCTTACCCAAGTGAAGCACGAACGAATGTGACACATTTGGCCAATGCCCTCATTTGCCAGACTATTGAATTTGGATCATAGGAATCTAGACTAATGTCAAACGCTAAATCTCTTGAACAGTTAGAGCAAAAGCAAGATTTTATTCGCCGCCACATCGGGCCAACGCCTGCTCAAATCGGTGAAATGCTAAGCGCTCTTGGAGTATCGAGTGTTGAAGAGCTTATTGAGCAAACGGTACCTGCTGGGATCCGTTTACCAAAGCCACTTGAAATCGGTGCAGCCCGTACTGAAGTAGAAGTACTTTCTTACTTAAAATCAGTTGCTGGCAAAAACAAAGTATTCAAGTCTTACATCGGCCAAGGTTACCACCCAACGCACGTTCCTAACGTTATCCTACGTAACGTACTTGAGAACCCAGGTTGGTACACAGCTTACACACCATACCAACCAGAGATTGCGCAAGGTCGTTTAGAGTCACTACTAAACTTCCAAACGTTGACATTAGATTTAACCGGTCTGGATTTAGCTTCTGCATCATTGCTTGATGAAGCAACGGCAGCAGCAGAAGCGATGGCATTGGCAAAACGTGTTTCTAAAGCGAAAAAAGCCAACGCATTCTACATTGCCGACGACGTACACGTACAAACGGCTGACGTAGTAAAAACCCGTGCAGAGCAATTTGGCTTTGACATCATCGTAGGCCCTGCGGCAGACGCAGCAAACCACGAGATCTTCGGTGCGCTATTCCAATACCCAAGCACAACGGGTGAAGTAGTAGACGTAACTGGCTTAATCGCTCAAGTACAAGCTAAAAACGCAATTGCGTGTGTGGCTGCAGACATCATGAGCTTATTGCTACTTAAAGCACCAGGTAAACTGGGCGCAGACGTAGTGTTAGGTTCTGCACAGCGCTTTGGTGTACCTATGGGCTACGGTGGTCCACACGCAGCATTCTTCGCAACACGCGACGAGTACAAGCGTTCATTACCAGGTCGTATCATCGGTATTTCAAAAGACCGTTTAGGTAACGATGCGCTACGTATGGCAATGCAAACACGCGAGCAACACATCCGCCGTGAAAAAGCCAACTCAAACATTTGTACTGCACAAGTACTACTTGCCAACATGGCAGCGTTCTACGCGGTATACCACGGTCCACAAGGTCTTAAAATCATTGCTGAGCGCATCAACCGCTTTGCAAGCATCCTTGCGACTGGCTTAAAAGCCAAAGGCATCGCGCTTAAGCACGACACATGGTTTGACACCATCACCGTAGTTGCAGCAAACAAAGCGGAAATCGTGGCGCGTTCACAAGCAAAAGGCGTGAACTTTGCAATTAACCGCGAAGGCGAATTCAGCGTAGCGCTAAACGAAACAACAACACGTGAAGATATCGTTGAGCTATTCGACATCATCGTAGGCGAAGGCCATGGTCTTGACGTAGCGGCGCTAGACGCAGAAGTTGCAGCAAACGGCATCACAGGTATTCCTGCAAGCCTAGTACGTGACGACAAAGTGCTAACGCACGAAAACTTCAACAGTTACCACAGCGAAACAGAAATGCTTCGTTATGTTAAGCGTTTAGAGAACAAAGACTTAGCACTTAACCACTCAATGATCTCATTGGGTTCATGCACCATGAAGCTAAACGCGACAGCGGAAATGATCCCAGTCACGTGGCCAGAGTTTGCAAACCTTCACCCATTCTGCCCGTTAGAGCAGGCTGAAGGCTACCAAATCATGATGGGCGAGCTACACGACTGGCTTGTCAACATCACAGGTTACGACGCAGTATCACTGCAACCAAACTCAGGTGCACAAGGTGAATACGCAGGTCTAATCGCAATTCGTAAATACCACGAGTCACGTGGCGATGCACACCGTAACATCTGTTTGATCCCAAGCTCTGCGCACGGTACAAACCCTGCAACAGCGCAAATGGCCAGCATGAAAGTGGTGGTAGTTGCGTGTGACAAAGAAGGTAACATAGATATGGCTGACCTTCGTGCGAAAGCAGAAGAAGTATCAGAAAACCTAGCGTGTATCATGGTAACGTACCCATCAACGCACGGTGTATACGAAGAGTCAATCCGTGAAGTGTGTGACATCATCCACTCACACGGCGGCCAAGTATACATGGACGGCGCGAACATGAACGCGCAAGTGGGTGTAACAAGCCCAGGCTTTATCGGTTCAGACGTATCGCACCTTAACCTACACAAAACATTCTGTATCCCACACGGCGGCGGCGGCCCAGGTGTTGGCCCAATCGGCGTTAAAGCACACCTTGCGCCATTTATGCCAGCGCACAGCCTAGTCAGCGTGAAAGGTACAACAGCAACCAACGGTGCGGTATCAGCAGCGCCATTTGGTTCAGCGGCTATCCTGCCAATCTCTTGGGCATACATCGCGATGATGGGCTCAGAAGGCTTGAAGCAAGCGACTGAAATCGCCATCCTTAACGCGAACTACCTAACGCAAAAGTTAAGCGAGCACTTCCCAATTCTTTACCGTGGCCGTAACGACCGCGTAGCGCACGAATGTATCGTTGATCTTCGTCCGCTGAAAGAAGCGTCTGGCATCACAGAAATGGACGTAGCAAAACGCTTAATGGACTACGGTTTCCACGCGCCAACGATGTCGTTCCCAGTAGCGGGCACGCTGATGATTGAGCCAACGGAATCTGAGTCTAAAGTTGAAATCGACCGCTTTATCGAAGCTATGGTTTCAATCCGTGGCGAAATCGCGAAAGTGGAATCAGGCGAATGGTCTGTAGAAAACAACCCATTAGTATTTGCTCCGCACACGCAAGGCGACGTGCTAGGCAACGAGTGGGATCGTGCCTACGACCGTTTCTACGCAGCATTCCCAGTAGCGTCAGTGATGAAAGACAAATTCTGGCCAACGGTTACACGTATCGATGACGTATACGGCGACCGTAACTTAGTGTGTTCATGTCCTTCAACGGATACGTATGCAGAGTAAGCTGGTGTTTTAAGTCGGGTGAATTCCCGACTTGGAATTTGAAAAAACCGCCTTAAGAGATTAAGGCGGTTTTTTGTTTTTTTGATAGGCAATTATTTGCGGCAAAAAACAGTGGTAATGAATGTCCTGTAGGAGCGGCTTTATGCCGCGAATAGGGGTTTTGAAGGCATTCCCGTTGTCGTTGCTTTGGTGTGTCAAATTGATAACAGCCTTCAATTTTACCTATTGTCGCGTTGGCGACGGCAACCAAGGGGCGGCTGCCGCCGACCTCCCCTTGGAACCCCACGGCGCCCCTAAATCACGCTTAATCTTCAAATAACCAATTGATGTGAACGTAAACGGCGACATAGGCCATCCATGGCCTAACTCGCCTTTCATTTCATCCATGAAATGAATTACTCATCAATTGCTTATTTTCAGGCGTGATAGAAGGGGGAGGGTTGCACAATACATGACCTGACCCAGTTGGAGTGACCCCATTAGTAAGTTAAAACTGGGGCAATACAATGCTTTAAAATTCTACAAAAAAACAATAGGATATCAGAGTGATTATTATAAGGAATACCAAATGAGTTATAACGACTTTAAAGATAGTCAGTTTATGAATGCTCTTGCAAACAGGAGTGATCTTGAAATTTTTGCAGAGAACAAAGTCTCAATTTTTGCTTTAGAGCTATTTTTTGGACTAGATGATGTCCTAAACACCTTATCAGCAGCTGTAACTGGTGGAAGTGATGATGCCAAAACCGACATACTTTATGTCAATCGAGATCAAGGCTCCATCGTTCTTATACAAGCGTATGAAGCGCAAACTTTCAAAAAAAGTGCTAAGGGTAACAAAGGAGCTGATTTATCTTATGCTGTAAACGTTTTACTCGCTTCACCTGAAAATGATATTCCGTTAGGTATAAAACCCCATGTGCTAGAAGCTAGGGAAGCTCTCAAATCAGGTGAAATAAATATGCTACATGTTTGGTATGTACATAATCTTCCTGAAAATGAGCAAATCAAACAACAGATGCAACTAATCTTAGCGCCAGCGCAAGAACTACTAATAAAATACCAAAAGCACGAATTTGATATCAATATAAGTATCAAAGAAGTTGGTTTAGAAACTCTAGATGTTTTCTATAAGTCTTCTAAACAAGCGATAATAATTGACGAAGAAATTTATTTGAATCAACCGAGTAAAGGTTTTCGTGTTTCAGACTCTGATTGGGACACATTTGTAACTACAGTCTCAGGTGGTTGGCTAGCAAGTTTATATAGAAGATTTGATAGAACTGAGCTTTTTAGCGCCAATGTTAGAGGCTTTATGGGGGCAAACAATAAAGATAATGATAAAGTCATAAATGCAGGTATTCAAGCTTCAGCTAGAACATCCCCCATTGATTTTTTTGTATTTAACAACGGAATTACAGCGTTAGTTCATGAATTCACGCTTGATGAAAATGATCCAACAAAAATCAAATCGATTAAGGGTATATCAATCGTCAACGGTGCTCAAACAACTGGTTCATTAGGTTCTCTAGATAATGATATTAATTTAGATAATATACAAGTCGGTGTCAGGTTTATAAAATGTGAAAATAAGGATAAAATTGAGTCAATAACACGTTATAACAACAGCCAAAACCGAGTGTTACAGTCAGATTTCAGAGCTAATGATGCAATTCAAAAACGCCTGCGAGAAGAGTTCACTAAATTAAACTCCGCTGAATATGATGGCGGTCTAAGGGGAGTTACATCAACTGACAGAAAGCTTAAAATTGATGCACATTCAGCAGCTCAAGCACTAATGGCTTGGCATGGTAACCCATCTGATAGTTATCATAAAAAAATGGCTATTTGGGATAATGATGAATTATATAGCCTTGCCTTTCATCCAACGATAACTGCAGGGCATATCTTATTTATTTACACATTGTTAGAAGCCACCAATTTATTAAAAGATGACTTAAGATTAAAAGATAAGAAGAATGAAACACAGCAAAATGAAAAAGAGTTTTTAGCATTTTTAAATGAGAGAGGTAGTGCTTTTTTGATTATCCATGCTATGAGTAAAATTATCGAGGTATTGCTAGAGACGAATGTAAAATGCTCATATGGAATTTCTTTTAATCAAAAGCTGCAACGCCAGACTTGTATCAATTTATGGAAAGATTTGCTTACTAAATTATCTCATAACTTAAAGACTCTTAAACCAGGTTTAAAAAATAGACTTTCAAACTCTAGCGAGATTGCAAGTGTAACAGGTGATTTTTCTAGTGCATTTGGTACTATTTTCTTAACGCTTAAGGATCAAATAAAAAACAATCCATACAAAAATTTTGTTGATAAAATTAACAATAAAATTTAAAGAAACAATGGGGTCAATAGAACTAATGGGTGACCCCTTGCTTTCTGCACGTTTTTTAGTGCAAATCTGATGGGGTCAGGTCTAATGAAATGGTTCGCCTCAATATCACCTGCTAAGGTGTTGTTGAAGGAACTGGCGGGGTCAGGTCTAATGAAATGGTTCGCCTCAATATCACCTGTTAAGGTGTTGTTGAGAAGACAAAATAGAGAGGCAAACCATGACCCACAGAAACCAATGGGGTCAAGAAACCAATGGGGTCAGGTCTAATGAAATGGTTCGCCTCAATATCACCTGTTAAGGTGTTGTTGAGAAGACAAAATAGAGAGGCAAACCATGACCCATATAAAAACACTCGGAATCGATTTAGGCAAGACTAGTTTTCACGTCATTGGATGGGATGAGCGAGAGCATCAAGTTAAAAAAGCTAAGTACAGCCGAAGTAAGTTAATTGAATTCATCACACACTTGCCACCTTGCGACATCGCGATGGAAGGCTGTGCCGGAGCACACTGGCTTGCCAGAAAATGCCAAGAACATGGCCATAACGTTAAACTAATCCCAGCGCAATTTGTGAAGCCGAGCAATCAGAGTAATCAGCGGGGTCAGGTCTTGTATTGTGCATTTTTCGAAAGGTTAACTATAGTTAGTTAACCTTTTTCTATTTAGGGCGTTGTGATGAGCCGACCTTTACGACTTCAATTTGCGGGTGCCTTGTATCATGTCACGTCACGCGGCAATGAGCGTAAAA
Source organism: Pseudoalteromonas fenneropenaei (assembly GCF_042643375.1). Classification (NCBI taxonomy): domain Bacteria; kingdom Pseudomonadati; phylum Pseudomonadota; class Gammaproteobacteria; order Alteromonadales; family Pseudoalteromonadaceae; genus Pseudoalteromonas; species Pseudoalteromonas fenneropenaei. The sequence continues at coordinate 128,754 of NZ_JBHRSD010000001.1, read as the reverse complement.
CCATTTATCGCGATGAAGACGATTTTGCTCGTTTTTTGGCGGTGCTCACGTCGGTCTGCGAGCGGTTTAATTGGGTGATACACTCGTACTGTTTAATGACCAATCACTACCATTTATTAGTTGAAACACCGGATGCGAATCTTGCAAAAGGGATGCGGCAACTTAACGGTGTTTATACTCAGCAGTTTAATCGCAAATACCAACGGGTAGGCCATCTGTTTCAAGGGCGCTATAAAAGCATTTTGGTCGATAAAGACAGCTATTTACTGGAGTTATGCCGTTATATTGTGCTCAATCCGGTGCGGGCAAAAGGCATGGTTGATTCGCCCGCAGACTGGCCGTGGAGCAGCTATCAAGATGCTATCGGTGTACGAGCGTCACCCGATTGGTTGGCAACCGATGCGCTACTGCTGCAATTTGCAAAGTCGAGAAAGGTCGCCATAAAGCGCTACAGCGATTTTGTTGCACAAGGCCTTGGTGTTGATGTTTGGCAGAACTTAAAAAATCAGGTGTTTTTAGGCAGTAGCGAGTTTGTAAAGCAGCATTTAAAAACAGCTGAAGAAGATGCTGACTTAACACTCAGCGAAGTGCCTAAAAAACAAAAGCGTGCAAGTGCTGTACCGCTCAGCCACTTTAAACAAACGTACCAAGACGACCCAAAACAGGGCATGGTAAAAGCCTACTTAGAAGGGCAATATGCCATGAGCGAAATCGCACAGGTATTTGGCGTGCATTATTCGACAGTGAGCCGGGCTGTTGCACGATACAAGATTTGACCCCTTGCTTCGTTTGGGTCTCCCTTGCTTGCCCCCAGCTTATTCCAATAATTTAACTGAGAATTTTATGAAAGATATTGCTGTATTTGTAGATGTGCAAAATATCTATTACACCACTCGTGATACCTTCGCTCGGTCGCTGAATTACCGTCACGTCTGGCAATATCTTTCGGAGCAAGGGAATATTGTTTTGGCTAATGCTTATGCCATTGCACCAAACGATGACTCTCAACATAAATTTCAAAAAGCGCTCTCGCATATTGGTTTTAACGTAAAGCTGAAACCATTTATTCAGCGAAAAGATGGGTCGGCAAAAGGCGACTGGGATGTTGGGATCACCATTGATGTGCTTGAACATGGCGCTGAGGTTGATGTGATTTGCCTGCTTTCGGGTGACGGCGACTTTGATTTATTAATGCAAAAAGTAGCTGTAAAGTACGGCGTAGAGACTTGGGTGATGGGTGTAGAGCAATTAACCGCAAATACGTTAATTCAGAGTGCTAGCCGATTTATACCAATTAAACCAACGTGGTTGTTATAACCGATGGGTCAAATTGAACCTATGGGTGATCCGTTTGTTGCTGTAAATAATGCAAAAGATCACTTAAAAAATTAGAAAAAGTCATCTTGGTGAATTGAAATGGTGTATAGGCCCTAACGGGGCAGGGACCATACGCGAAAAATTAAAAGCGGTAACCGATATGCAGGCCAATCAATGCTTTGGACTCTACTTTTTCGGTGCCAAAGATATCGGGTATATTGGAGCGATATTCCCGCTCATCGGTGCGACGAACCCCGACGCTGACTTGTAAGCTTATGCGAATCGCAAAAGACACGCATAAACTCTGCTTTGTGTGACCACAGCTTTGCATGAATGCTAGATATACTGCGGTTAGATGTCTAATTATGTTGACTAATTTTTGTTTTTTGGTAGCTTAATTGTTAATAATTAAACAAGCAACAAGGAAAGAAAAATGAAACTTCAACTAAAAAAATCAAATTTAAAATCTTTAACGCCTAGCAAAAACGTATTTGCAAAAGATTTAACACCTAATGTCGCTGGTGGTTTTATTCCTACAGAGCGTCGCTATTGCCAAACAGATATTAATTGCGCGAGCGAAGGATGTCATTCAATTGAGCCAAACTGTGGTACTAAAACATATACTTGTTACTAAGTAGAACCAGGGCTAGATCTTATCTTTTGGCTATTTATAGCAACAAAAGGCAAGATCTGCTCCCGCTTTCTGCGGCACCTGCCTTTCACCAATAGTAAGACTTTTCCGTTTAGCGTTTCTTTGAATATGCGTTCTTTCAGTTATTAATGCATGGTTATTGGCTGATCATTAACCACTAAAGATTGGCCGTTTTCTTTGGCACGCATAAAGCTCGAGATTAAAACGTCATTTTCCAATGTACTAATATCATCGACCTGTTCAACCATGCAAAACATAATGGAATCCCAACCAAGACCCTTAACAAAGGTGGTAAGGTGTTGCAGGTTGCTTTGATAATTCTCATCGGTTGTGAGTAGCCCGATAGAATGTTTGTTGCCGAGTTTGTACTTGCCGTTATTTGGCACCGAACATTTAGCGTAACCGCTGAGCACATAAACCGTATCTGATCTTTTATCCATGGTAATGACATTCTTAAGGGTAATTTATGTCTCTATGCATTTTCCAGACCAAACTAATAAGCTGCTTTTTATGCCTGTTTGCCTTGAAGGACTGCGCTAAACCGTGCGGTTTTCTTCAGTAAGAGCGTGATATTTCAAAGGGTGTCAATTTTTTGAATGAGTTATGGGATCACACTTTGCTTTGGAGTCCATAGGTTCATAGCACGTAGACCTTATGGACTCCAAAGCAATACACTAATTAGGCAGCTGTATTTTAGTGATAAACTCCGTCAACGAGGTATGCTTAAATGCGCCTGCAATTTGCAACATTTGCTGACTTTGTTTGTTCACTATCAGCGCTTCCTTAAAAAGCCTTGCTTCGTTTTGCATGACTGCAACTAACCAAGTTTTATTCTCGTAAAGTTGTAGGTCGTCACTGTTACTGAGTTCATGGATTTGATACAGCGTAGTGTAATTTAGTTTATCTATGCTTTTGAATTTTAATGCTTTTATATAATCACTTGCGGTAAGCTGCACTTCTCTCTGTGCACCGCCTGTAAAGTTAGCGAATGTTTGAACTTGTATAAAGACTTCTTCGTTATTGTAGAGCAGGCTCATCGCGGGGCGGTCTGCATAAAGTACATTTACATAACTAAGCACAGTTGGTTTAAGACAAAATTTGATACCGACCATTTCGAGGTTGAATGGCAGGCTTTCACATGTTTGTGATGGTAAAGGGGCAACCGTGTTTTCAACCTGTGCGGCAGTTGAGCCCACGTATAGGAGTAGTGCTGTGAAGAGTGCTTTTATCATAAACTTAACGTCTTAAAATCTTACCAACGCAAAAGCCATGGCGGGCGATTCGCTGGCCAGCTATTTTCCCTATGCACAATTGATAAGAACTTTGAACTTATACAGGGCAAAAGCAAACAACTCTATTTGAGTTTTGCTTTGGCCCGTTGTCGTTATCAGGCAGCTGTATGGCTCTTTTGGCTAAGCGGAGGTAATGCTGGTTTTTGTTCCCCTGAATTTGCACCAGCACTGATTAGACGTAATACCAAGGGGCAAATCTGTTTCATAATTAATATGTCCTTTCTGCGGTGGTATGACTCACACAAATGCAAAGTTTGCTTGCTAAAACTAAACGCCTGCATCAGGGTTTTGCTTTTAATTCTGCGGCGTTCAAGAATGCCGTTGTGTTCTGTTGGCTAAGTTGAGGTAACGCCGGTTTTTGCTCCCCACCAATGCCGCTTCCAATTACAAAGCGCAATAACTTAGGGCTAACATGTTTCATAACTGATATGTCCTATTTGCCTTCTTTCATTGATTATGTATGTGATCAGTGCACATATTTCCATGACTTGGATAAATATTTGAAATGTTTCCCAGACATAAGAATATAAATAAGGAGTCTGAATAACTTTGAATACATACAACTGAATCTCAACCCAGACAGCTAAATGGAATACTTCGGCTATAAAAATGAACAATAGAAAGGAGCATTCCGGAAGAGTTAAATTGTATTGCTTACAGCTTTGTTTAAAAAATGAAATGGATGTTACATCATAAAGCCAATTGGCTATTTTGGCACGGCATAGAATTATGGTAAAAAAAATAACTCCCATTGCAACTAGCCATATATAATAATGCTGAGTCCATTTTATTGTGTAAGGATGGGTGACGACCTCAAATAGCTGTAGTGCAATAAGTATAATGAACAACCATCTCGCATTAAAACTTTTCCATGTTACTATCAAACCTATTACGACAATAAATAGCCCAGCTAAATCCGTATAGTTAAAGCTCACTCTTCCACCTCTTGATCTTTTTCCTTGTTCGACTTTTCACCTTGAAGTAGTCCAAAGTAAGTTGACCAATCTTTACCGCAGATCATTAAAATATCCAAAAGTTGCCATACAGTGATGTCGGTCTTGCCGCTTTCCCAATTAGAGATGGTGGACTGATCTACAGGGGTTGACATTTTCCTTGCCAATTCAGTTTGCGACATTTTCACACTTTGCCGTAGCTGCCTGATAGAGGCTTGAATGTCACGCTTGACACTATGTGACCTACTGTTGCGTTTGTCAGCCCTCATTTAACATCCATTTAAATAAAATTAAACCTAAAAGTCAAATGTTACAATTTTCACACATTTAACGAAATGTTAATTTAAAAGTAAACAGATTGCAAAGGGCGAAAACTTAATTTATCAATATTTTCATATAAATCAGGTGTTGTAGTGTTTATGAAGATGTTCATAACAAGGTGTGTAATAGTTTCAAATTATTAACCTTTGGAGTGGGCGTGGTATGGTGACAAGTAAACGGAGTTGGCTGTTTGATGAGGTGATTGACTTGGTCAACGCGCATATCCGTACCCCCAATTTAGCCTTAGATAAACATGGTATTTGTTATTGTGGGGCGTATGCAGAGCTACGCTGTACGTCCACTTTATATCTGCGGCAGCTGAACATTCTGGCCAGTTTTATTGAGGAGTCTGCGCTTTTAAATGGTCAGCCGCTGATGTTAGAGCAAAGTAGCCTGCTTTGTAGCCATGCGCCGTTTATGATGTTTATTGTGATTAGGCGAAACACTATGCCAATGTTAGCGTTTTTTGAAACCTCAGAGCTAACTGGCAATACCTTAGATAGCGTGGAGATTTTAGCGAGATTAGTATCTGTGTATGAGTGTGATAAAGCATTTAATACGCTATTTGGCGTAAATGCTGCCAAAATGCCCTGCGATGACAGAAGAAATGCCCCAGTTAAGCAAGTAAAAAATCGTAGTGTGTCGCTGGTAAAGCGCCTACGGAATCCAAGGAATATGGGGTGGATGCAAGTGACTTTGGGCACGACTTTAGTTTTCGTTCACTTTTCATTGGTTATGATGAGAGACTGGCTTGGGAGTGTTTTACCATCATTTTGATAAGGATTTTGAAATGACATGTTTTTATACCCAATTGACCATGCTGTTATGTTTTATGGCGCTGTTTACTTCCTGCTCGTTTGCTCAAGATAGCGCAAGCGCACTCAGCGAACCTAATAAGCTCAAGCAATATGCGACCACACCGGTTGAGCGTGTTGCTGTAAAACGTTACTTACAAGCCGTTGTTGATTATACGGAGCAGCAAGAAAAGTGTCGTGCTACAAGCCGAGTTATTTCCCCACAACAATTGGCATCTCTACCAACTCAAGATGAATCACAAGTTGTGCAAATACTCAGTTACTTTTACTTTGAAACGCAACAAATTTGTATTGGTGAGGGTGTGCAGTCGGCGCTAGCAACCGCCTATACAGTCGCGAGGGTGGTCTATCACAACAATAATAAAGCATTAAAATTATTAGATGATTTAAACTATTTGGTGTTTATGCAAGAGCCAGAGCAAATCGAGGCAAGCCTAGCTATACAGGCGATTTCACCTGCTGTTATTGCAGAATTTAGAAGCTCAGGATTATTTGCAACGCCATTTAACTTGCTAGATTCCGTAGAGACGTACGAGCAATATAAATGAACAATGGGGTCGTAGTCGTATGAACACAGCTAGACCTTTCGACTCTGACTTCATTGATACATCACCTTAGTGCAAGAACTCATATTTTTCCACGAGCTTTGTATACGCATCTGTTTGCTTAAACGCATGCATTGCAGCATTGAAAGTAAGCATGAGTTCTTTGCTCTTAAACGCCATGTGGTAGTCGGTTTTTGGAAATAAGCGATGAATGACCACATTCGATATATGTGAACTGCCAATTAGCTCAGTACTTAAATAGTTAAAAATATTGATGTCCATCACAACGAAATCAACTTTACCTTTCAACAGCATTTCGACTTGCTTTCGTTGATCTGGTAGCTCTAAATAAAGCGGACTCAACTTAGTTGCCATTCGGTAATCATTGCCAAGTACGAGCGACGCGTTTTGGAACGCGACTATCGAATAATTTCTTAAATCTTGTATCGAACTTAGCTCTATACTTCGTCCTTTAAGGCTGATGGCGGCATTCTGATAAGAAATATAGGATTCGCTTAGTGCTAAACCTTCGGTATCCATGCGTTGATTAATGGTTAAGGCGACATCTACTTTTCCAGCTTTAATCAGGGTATTTGAACGACCAAACGGTACATAGACATAACTCACCGGATATCCCATTGTTGCAAAAATTGCGGAAACCATATCTAGCTCAAATCCGGAGTTTTTCTCTTCAATAACGTATGGTGGTTTGTTCCAACCAACTGAAATAGATAAAGTATTTGCAACAGCTTGGTTGGAGAAACTTGCTGCCAGCAGCAGTAGCGAATATAGACACGCTACATAACCCTGCTTTCGCCATCCCAATTCTTTTCTCACAAGTTTAACCTTTTGCTCTACCTAGATTGAGATTAGGTCAAATTTCTACATTTCGATAATAATATTTGCCAGAAGATCGAGATTACATGAGTATGGTATTGATTTTAAATAATAAATTTGAAAATGATGTCACTGTTTACTGATTTCCAATTTTACCTTTCTAGAGACTGGCTTGATCTATTTGTTTGGCGACTCTATTCAGTTGGAGGGTTGTGAGGTGTTCGGCGAATTGCTAACCTCGAATTAAATTAACCGCAAAGAGGCATCAAAATGCAGGCATTTTTCGATAAGTTTCCAATAAAAACCAAAATTAACGTAGCATGGGGTGATATGGATGCATTAGGACATGTCAACAATGTTTCGTATTTTCGCTATTTTGAAACGGCACGTATCGATTTTTTAGCGCAAACCGGTTTGTTGGAAATATTGTCAGACCCAAGCCATAGCCCAGTTTTGCGCGATACCCACGCCCATTATAAACGCCCAGTGGTCTTTCCCGATACGCTTATTGTTGGCACCTATATTACCGATATTAAAAGTGATCGCTTTACGATGCGCTACGAAGCATACAGTGAATCACAACAGGCGATATGCACCACGGGCTATGCCAACGTGGTTATGTTTAATATGCACACATCACAAAAAACCCCAATTCCTGCCAATATGATGGACGTGCTCAAGCAATATTGTATTGAGGAAGGGTGAGAGGAAGCCGACTTGGTTGTTTAGCGACAGGTGAAGGCGTCCATACACTCATCATTCACGAAGTTTTGGTGTATTATTGCATCTATTGAAATGCGGCACTTAAGACAGTCAGAATAGGTAATATGGCCAGTACAGCACATGCACTCCACATATTGGTAAAGCATCAAGCACAAGCTGAAGATATTCTTCAGCAATTAAAAAAAGGGGCTAAGTTTCAGGACTTGGCAAAAAAATACTCAACTTGCCCTTCTGGTAAAAAGGGCGGAGATCTCGGTGAATTTAAACGCGGCACTATGGTGCCGCAATTTGATAAAGTCTGTTTCACTTGCGAAGTGCTCACCCCGCAAATTGTCAAAACTAAATTTGGTTGGCATATTATTAAGGTGTTATACCGCACATGATCAAAGGCGCGTAATCGCTGCACTACAGTATGTGCTTGTGGGTATGTCCCAACTTATATTGTAAAGCTTATGCTGATATTACTCATCTGATCGCATGATTGAAAAATAAGCAAATGGATTGTGTTGTGCTATAGGCGCGCACAGAGAGCTGGGGTAAGGTTGATAAAATGCACTTACCCCTTGCTCTGCAATAGCAGTAGAACCGGTTCAAGCCTAATTTGGGTTTGGTGGTGTTTTTGCTGCCGAGACTAGACTTTTCTCCAAGCGCTCTAACCGTTCAGTAAGTGCTGTTTGGGTCATTTCAAGTTGTGCCATGGTTGCGCCAATCTCTATCTGCTTCGCGTCTCTGCTTTGGGATTGAGATTTTAGCTTGTCTAAATCGTTGTTGAGGGCTGCCAATTGGCTTTTGAGTGTGGTTGTAGCTTGTAATTGCTCTTGTAACAACGAGACTTTTAACCCAAGTTCGGTTTGTGTTTGCGAAAGTGTCTTGTTGCTGGATGCCATATCAGCTAGTTGCTTGGTTTGGCTGTTAGCAAATTTATCACTTTGCTCTTTTAGCTCTTTGATCTCAGCCTGATTGCGTCGCCATGCAGACGCCCAAAGGTTATCCATTTGCGTCCACAGTTCATCAGTGCGCGTCGCTACTGCGCTCAGCTTGGCTTGAATAGCACCTGCTGATTCGCCCATTTCTTCACCGGTAGCTGACAAGGCGCGCTCAAGTTCAGCGATACGCTGCTCAGAAGCTTTTAGCTGCGCCTGAGTTGCTAAATTTTGTTGATAAAGGCCAAACCCACCTGCAGCTAAAGCAATAATCGCCACTGCGCTCAACCATGTAGCAGCAGAGCTTTTGGCTGGTGCAGCTTTGACCGTGGTGCTTGGCTCAGATGGTGGCGCTTGAATGTTAGATTTAGTCTGAGAGCGTTTGAAGTCTTCAACTTGGTCGAGATCAGGTGTAATACTGAGTAGCTCAGGTTCAATTCGTTTATCCAACACAATTACCTTTCGTTTTTTACACTAATGCTTGCAGCTTACTTGAAAACGGCTGAGGATGGAATGTGACCCCATATAGCAATGTCAGTATAATTTTGCGAATAGAAGCGAAAGGGGCAAGGTTCGTAATAACTTGGTATTGGTTTATCTAGCTCAGCCCTGTGGTTAGCTTTACTTATGTTAGCCTACTCATTCGAAGCTAGATTTATTTCTGCGCATAGTTGCGGTAGGCTCGCGACACTTAAGCCTGGCATCAAATGTTTTAGTTGCGGCAGAGCGATGGCGGCACGCTGCTCTTCGCTGCCGGACATCACGTTATTGATCCAATCTTTGAAATAGGAAATGCGCGTGTAGTATTCGCGATTGCCGTATTTGCCAATGGTGCTGCCTATTTCTCCGCGCGAACTTACCCCGAGTACCATGTAATCATCGCCGTGTTTAATAAATGCAGGGCCACCGCTGTCTCCGCCACCGCCAATGCCTTCTAGTGGAAGTGCTTCATCACCTTGGCGAAAAATAAACTGTAGTAGCGGCCCTTCGGCCTTTGCCACGGTATTATTGGCTTTGCGTAACACGCCCTTGTTTTCAGCGTTATCAATTGTTTGCCCCTCTTGCCCGGTTCCCGTTCCGCCAGCACCAATAAATGTGACGACTTGGCCCAGCTCATCAGATGCTGAATAAATCTTGGCTGGCTTAATGCGAGTGACAGGCTCGGCTAACTCCAGTAGGGCCAAATCATGGCTAACGCTGGGAGTATGATTAGGATGAATAAAGCGGCGCTTTACTGTGACCTTTTCCCCTCCGACCAAAATACTTGCACCTGGGTTGGTGCAAAAGGTGGTATGCGCTGCGGTGAGAACCCAAGTGGGGGCGATTAGCGCACCGTGAGCGCCATCAAGGTAAAACTGGGCGAGAGCAGGAAAGTCTTGCAAAGTAGCTAAGTAGTTTTCTGGTGCGACATCATGGCGCAGTACAATCGCGGATACTGGCAATGCCGCAACTGCAAAAAGTACGGTGCTCACTAAGGGAAGAAAATGTGATTTCATATTTAGATTACGGTTGTAATTTGTGCTAATTACATTAGATCTATTCAAAAAGAATTACAAGTGTAATCCTTGCTCGCGCTCATTTTTAAACCTCAGTCTAAGATCTTGCGTCTTGCGATTTCACATTGATTTCACATGCTCAACTTTAATCTGGGTTAAATCTCAGCGGAGCAACAAGAATGTTAAAGAAAATACTCATCGCCTTTGTCTGTTTAGTGCTAGTTTTGGTCAGCGCAGGATTTTGGGCGTATGGCTTAATTGATACAGCAGCACTTAAACACAATTTAAAGACTACTCAAAAAACGGAACTGGCTTATCTCAGCAAGGATATTCCAGATAATCGCGGTAAAATCTTAGCGGTCGTAACCAGTCATAATAAGCTGGGTAATGCTGCAAAGCCCGTGGGCTATGAACTTACGGAACTCGCACGTGCCTACTATGTCTTTGAGGCCAACGGTTTTAGTGTGGATATCGCCAGTCCACAAGGGGGGACACCACCGCAAGTGCTCGATGGCGACGATATGGCAGAGTACGATTATGCCTTTTTGAATGATATCGCAGCCACAGAGAAGCTGGCAGACACCTTGAAGCTGAGCGAAGTTAATCCGGCAGACTATCAAGCGGTTTACTTTGTGGGAGGGAAGGGCACTATGTTTGATTTTATTGCTAACCCCGAAATCACTCAATTAGTTGAGCACTTCTACAACGACAATAAAGCCATCGCAGCGGTTTGCCACGGCCCTGCGGCCTTATTGGGTGCGAAAAATAGCCAAGGTGATTTTATTGTGACGAATAAAAAACTCACCGCGTTTACTAATCCAGAAGAGTTATTATTGATCCCCGATGCCCGAGAGATTTTTGGTCAACTGCTACAAGATAGGTTAGTGGCTGAAGGAGCGCAGTTTTACGAGGGGCCTATGTATTTAAACAATGTGGTTATCGATGATAATTTAATTACAGGACAAAATCCTTGGTCAGTGTGGAAAATGGCTGAGGCTACCATTGAAAAGTTGGGCTACACACCAAAACCACGGACAGTTACTGCAGAAGAGTATGCAGTTGAGATTTTAAATATCTATCATCTCCAAGGTCGCAGCCAAGCGCTTAATTTTGCTGAGCAGTTACATCATAACCAGCTGCCTTACCAGCGTAATTTGGTTTTTATTCATGCACTAATGGCCTTTATGCAATTTGATTTACTCGATGGTGTGGGGATGTTGATATTTGTGCAGCAGCTCAAAAATCTCGGCTAACCGTTTATATTTTTAGTACTGAAGTTGCGACAGTGAAGCTCACATTTGCTTAGCTACCGTCTAGCTGCAATGCCACGGATTGTGTGAATGGCTTTTGTCGGGAACAGTGGCGCACAAAGCCTTTATTCATAGGTCTGCACAGTCGGATTGACAGGCAAAGGTTTGTGACCCCAAAGCAGTCAGGTATACTTTGCCACAAATAGCTTTCAGTACTACTCCAGATGCAAATATTTGAATACAACCCGCCAAGCGACCCATGGCTTGATATCCGTTATCAAGACGATGATTTTGTGATTATTAACAAACCTTCTGGTTTGCTATCAAACCCTGGACGCGCAGAAGTCACCTTTGATTGCGCACTAACACGTTTAGAGAAGCAGCTTGGCAGTATTTACTTAGTGCACCGTTTGGATTGTTCAACCTCGGGTGTGATGGTGTATGCCAAAAGCAAAAAAGTTGAGATTGACCTTAAAGTACAATTCCAAAACCGCACCACCAGTAAAGTGTATGTTGCCGAAGTGCAAGGGCATTTAGCGCAGCAAGAAGGGTGTATTGATTTACCTTTGGCAAAGGACTCGGACAACGTACCGAAACAAAAAGTGTGTTATGAGCAAGGTAAATCTGCGGTGACTTATTACCGAGTGCTTGAACGTCGTGCTAATTCAACGCTAGTAGAGCTAAAACCTGTGACTGGTCGTACTCATCAACTTAGGGTGCATATGTTGGCGCTTGGTCACCCTATCTTAGGCGATGATTTTTATGGTGACGCTGCGTGCTTGGCAGCTGCGCCAAGGCTACATTTACATGCCCAAAGCTTAAGCTTTGCACACCCAACGAGTAAAGAACGGGTAAGTTTTAGTGTGGAGCATGGGTTTTAACGCCCTTACCAAACTGATAGCGGGTTAAACTTTGCTAAAAGTAATATATGCTAAAAAACTAATTATAAAAACAAAGAACTTGATAAAAGCGAAGTAATATCATTATGTTGAATTTTTCCTTTATTAAGTTGTTTAGTTTTTGTGGATATTTATTTTTTTCTTTGGGTGTTTTTTATATCTGTTGGTTGAGTTCTTTTAATTTATTTTGCACTTTTATTTAATTTGGCTATTGTTAAGTTGTTCAAGCTTAGTTGAACAACTTAATCTCAAAGGAATGAATATGCTTAAATATAGTAAAATAGCTTTAGCTTTATCAATTGTAACTTTAGTAACCGCCTGCCAATCGACTATAGGTGTCAAGACAAAAAGTACGGAGGTTTCCATAACTATTGACACAAATAGGCTTGCCCCTTTTGGTTGGTTAAGCCCCTCTATAGCAAGTCAATTTAACCCCGATGATTTCTATTTACAAATTGACAATGTTAACTCCTACACGGAAATGCAGTTAGCAGCTGTTGATTTGTACAACAGTGCTGGCAGGGTATTTAATTCGCGAAGTTTCCAAACTAAGCGGGTTGGTAATAATGTGTATTTTAACTCACCGGACGAAGTTAAGAACTGGTTTACGGACTCATTAAACGCAAATGGAGAGATAAGTTCAGTCAAGGTCAATGTTGGTACATTGACCTCATATAAAGGGCACGCAAGTTTGACCGTGAAGTATTATGAGAATGGGAAAATGGTGGCTGCAGCAACCCAGAATTATATTTGTCACAATGGTGAAATGGATTCCATGTGCCAAGAAGAGTGATATAATTGGGTTGGTTATGGTTTTGTCTATTTCAATTTGAATTGTAACTGAAAATTTTGTTTAAAAAATAATTGAGTCGCGGGTTTTTAATTGAGTTTTAGATGCTCGTGATTTAATTTTTCAAGGAAGGTAAGGTGGTTGATTTGAGATCACCTTTTTTAATTTGGATGCTATGCGGTTTTATCTTATTTTTTGTATTTTATTAAGCGTTACTGCACTGACTGCATGTAGCTCATTTTATCGAGGGTCACAGCAAGTTGAGAGTATTTATGCGGTGCACCAGAATATCTTTGGAATTTACACCGTTAGCGCAGTAAATCTGGGCAAAAGAGAGAGAGTTCATCGTATCTATCCATCCGATTTTCTGTCAGATGAGTTTATTTCCTTTTCGTTAGATGGTGTAACTTTTAAAATACATGGGGTTGCAGGCTTATTGTCTGAGAAAGAGTTTTCTGGATTGGCCAAAACAAATGATAAGGCGTGGTTTAAAAATTCGTTTAACGTAAATGTTATTTTAATTGATGAAGAACGCTTTAGTTATATTGCTAAGGCGGATGGGCGGGAGTTTTTCTTTTTAATCCCCAAAGGCTATTTTTCTACTCTTGATGTCAGTCTTATTTCACATATGCAGTCTGTTTTTCATGAAACAAGTCATATTGACGATTATCTGGCAGGGATTGATAATGTGGAAGATGGTGAAAAAAAGGCGCAGCTTCTATCCTACTGTTTAATATCCCACTATTTCAAAAATATAACTTTTGATCTAGCTATCTGGTTGGACTCTCATCAGGAGCTAGAAGACGCATATGTTTTTGGCAATTCCGTAGACAAAGCTTTGGCCGACTACAGAGAAGCTATCATATTGATGATAAAAGGTATAGGTGAGGCTAAGTTTGTTACTTCGAATGAGCAGCAGGTTGATATAGTACATCGCTTATGTGAAAGTAATTTAAACTATAATTTGGAATAGGTTTTGTTTTTTAGGGTTTTTAGTATTTTTTAGCTAGTTAAAAGTAAAGTTGCAATTTGAAGTTAACTCGGTTTCTTTGCCATATGATGTGAGCGGGCTTGATTTAAGCCCGTTTATCATTAATTCAGCTTGGTTTTTTTATCAATGCCCGGCTTAAGCTATAAGTCAGAGTTTCAACTCTTACGAATAAGGGTTGAGCAACATAGATTGGTAAACCTGCTTTATATCTTTATACTATTTCGCTTATCAAATTAATCCGGTATTGAATTTTTTGCTCAGCGACATAACACAGTGTTTTCAAGCCAAAGCTATACATCAACACTAAAATGCACACGCCGAATGCTGGACCAAATTCAGTGGCGAAGTTTTCAAGATTCACTGAAATCGCCACTGCGCCGATAAAGGTGGTAAATAGCGCCATCAATAACGAACTGTTGCCCATAACACGATAAAACTGCTGCGCGGTTTTTAGCTCTACGCTAGAGAGTTTAAGTTCATCGTTAAACACCACCGCGAAGGCATTTTTCATATCTTGAATAGAGGTGGCGCCGATAGCAAAAGCCAGCGCTGGTGGAAATATCAACAGGAGTGATGGACCATCAATAAAGGTAAGTAAATCGCCATCGGAGCCGAACAAGAATGCCATTGCAGACACCGCAGCAAAAACTAATAAGCTTAAAATAAACATGAGCATTCCTCGTTTAGTATGCCAAATATAGTGATTAACTGTACGAAGGGCTTGCTGGATATACCATTGCTTAGCACTCGCACTATTGTTGTGATGTCGGGTTTGGTATTCCTCTGCGAGGTCACCAAGCACGAGTTCTTTTAACTCTGGTGGTAATGACCAACGTAAAAAGCGTTCCAGCAGTGGCGGCGGCGGTGTAAATCTAGCCAAGGCATTCTCCTTGTGCCGCAATAGAAAGCCCTTGCCAAAGCTGGGTTAAGGCTTCTTTAGAGCGTTGCAATGAGCGCATACCGTCTGCGGTAACGGTAAAATATTTCTTGGCACGACCACCGCGCTCAGCAGTGGCTTCCCCTAAGGCGCTTGCCAACAAACCTTTTTTTTCTAGCCGTTCAAGCGTGGTGTAAAGTGCGCCAATGGTGACATCTCGACGGATGGATTCTGCCAGCAATTGACGAATAGTAGCGCCATAGGCTTCGTGCTTTAGGCGTAAAATCGCCAGCAAGATCATTTGCTCAAACTCGCCAAGATACTTCTCTTTCTCTGTCATATTTAACCTACATTGTAGAGTAATTAAATTCAATGTAATTCAAGTCGCATAATTGTGCAAATATATTTATCTACATTGTAGAGTATTAAGTGGTGGGTAAAGATGTGGCAAAACAAGGGTAAAAAAACAGGTGTAATTTACTGATGGGCATATTGATTGTGCCACTACGCTGAGATACTGCGTAGTGGCGCTCTGCTACTTAAACTAAGACAAAGACTTATCTGCTGACGTTATCAGAGAGTTCATTGGGGCTATCGGTAACTTTCTTTCCGGCTTTCCAGAGTAAGATAAAAAACAAGAGCAAAGAGATTGGCATATCAAAAAAGGTATCATAAGTGAGCCAAGCGTCTTCGCTTAGGTAGGTCGCAGCAAGGTAATTTGCGCCTGCCATCCACACGCCAATCAGCCCCATACCGATGACAAAATATTGATGCGCAACGGGGGCACTGAGGTAGCGAGTAAAGCGAGGCCCGAAATAACGGCCTTGTCTGAATATACCGTCACTTAAAAATATTGAAGCGCTGATTATGCCCAAAATTGTGCCTTTCAATTGCACTAAGTATTCACTTTGGAAAAGTAGAGAAAATATACCGGATATCAGTAGCATGATAGTGCCAAACACGGCCAAGCCACCGAGCAAGTCGACTTTTACAAACCGCTGCAGTACTACAAGCGCTAAACCTAACACCACGCCACTTAATGCGGCTATGGTGAGATCGCCCGTTACTTTTGCGACAATAAAAAATGCGATGCCAAGTAAGATGTCAGCAAACAATGAGTACTTGTTTTTTTGCCACTGTTGGCTTTGTTGCTGCTGCTTTTGCTGAGCTTTCTCGCTGAGGGCATCAGGCAAGAGTTTTTGCAAGCGATTAACCGCGAAACGTATGTCTTCTTGTGGGTGACTGGCGTAAATAAGCTGGTTGTTTTCTGTCACCTCTATACCGACATTCCACCAACTGTAGTAACCCACCGAGACGGTGACGGGCTCAGTCTGATTAGCAGGTTGAAAGGTATGTTCAATAATTTTAAGTTGGTTTTTCAACGACTGTTGATATTCATCAAGCAAGTTTCCGTTGCAAAATAGTTGAGAGGTGTAGCCGTGCAAGGAATAACTGAATTTTACTTTATACTCCTCGCCTTTATAGTTAAAAGGTCGTTCATAAGTCCATATACGCATCGTTTTTACTGCTGCTATTGAATTAAAGTGCGTTCCTATATTAGGTTTTAACGAGGGCGTTTTCAATGTGTGGTAAGACATGAAAGCACCTTAAGAAGGTCTATGCCCAACTCAAGCAGCTGAGGTAACTGCCGTAACATTTTGTCACAACTTCTTGTCTCAAAAAGCTTTTAAATCAGGGGCAGATGTTATTATGTATCATCAAATTTAAAGCACGACATGAGCGCACAATGAAAATAAAACATCTTGTTTTGGCCGTGGCAGCAATTGCAGCTCCGCTGGCTTCGGCGTTTCAAACGCAGGACACTCGCATTTTACGTTTTCCCGATATCCATAAAGACTATGTGACTTTTGTCTATGCCGGTGATATTTACGTGGCGAATACCAAGACCGGTAAGAGTGAGCGTTTAACCCATCATGAAGGTTTTGAGACCTTTCCTAAATTTTCGCCTGACGGTAACCGCATCGCCTTTGCTGCTGAGTACAATGGTAGTCGGCAAATTTATGTGATTAACCGTGATGGCTCGGGTTTAAAACAACTCACCTATTACAACGATGTTGGCCCGATGCCACCACGCGGTGGCTATGACTACCGAGTGATGGATTGGACGCCAGATGGTAAACATATTGTGTTTCGAGCTAATCGTACGCCCTATGGTGAACGTATGGGGCGCCCGTATATGGTGCCTGCCGACGGTGGTCTGGAGCAGCCCATGGCAATCCCTGAAACCGGTGGTGGGATGCTATCACCGGATGGTAAGCAGTATGTTTACACTCCCATTGATAGAGAATTTAGAACTTGGAAACGCTCTCGCGGTGGCCGCGCCCAAGATGTGTGGGTGTACGATTTAGAAAAAAACACCTCTAAGCAGCTTACTACTGACCGAGCTACAGATCAGCAACCGAATTGGGTCAACGACAGCATTTATTTTGTGTCGGATAGAGAATACACCCTGAATTTGTATCAATATCGCGAGGGGAAAAAGCCACTCAAGATGACCTCACATACTGAGTTTGATGTGTTGTGGCCTTCAGCAGGACCTGACGCTATCGTCTATGAAAATGGCGGTTATCTCTATCGTTTTGACGACAAAAGCAAAACCAGCGAAAAGTTGACCATTAATATTGAGGGCGTACGCGAGCACACCTTAGCGTACAGCAAAAATGTAAGCGATTTTATCGATTCAATGGATATTTCCCATGACGGTAAACGAGCTGTGTTTACGGCACGTGGGGAGCTTTTCACTGTGCCAGTAAGCCAAGGCCCGACGCGTAACCTCAGTTACACTCCAAAAGCACGTGAAATAGAAGCCAGTTGGTCACCAAACGGTCGCTATATTGCCTATATGAGCGATGCTACCGGCGAGTACGAAATTTACTTAAAAGACCGCGCCAACCAAAACCAAGTTAAGCAATTAACCAGCAATGGCACGATTTGGCGTTTTACCCCGAAATGGTCACCGGACAACAGTAAGTTACTGTTTGCAGATAAAAACCATACCTTGTGGCTGTTGGATGTCGCTTCTGGCAAGCAAACCAAAATTGATGTGGCAAAGTATGATGAAAGTGGTTTAACGCAATATACTTGGTCGCCCAATTCGACTGATATAATTTACGTGAAGAACAACGAAAACCGCTATTCATCGCTGTTTCACTACAATATTGAGTCAAAGCAAGTCACACGTTTAACTGACGACATGACCTCAGAAAACAACCCGACATTCTCTCCAAATGGTGAGTATCTCTATTTCAGCTCTGAGCGTGATTTTAACCTTACATTTAGCGCTTATGAGTTTGACTATATGTTCAATAACGCCACGCGCATTTACGCCGCAGCGGTGAACAAACAAGTTAAGCCAATCAATGCATTAAGTTCGGATGAAGCGGGCATCATTGAAGATAAAAAGGCGGAAGATAAAAAAGCCGATGACAAAAAGGCGCCGAACAATCAGTTTGAGATCAGCGATTTTATGCAGCGTGTGGTTGCAACTAATGCACCTGCTGGAAATTATCGCGCGCTTAGCGCAGTCGACGAAGGGGTGCTGACGTTATCTGAAGGGGCGTTAAAACTCATCTCGAATAAGCCAACTGGCAAAGTTGAAACCGTGGCTGAAGGGATCAGCCAATACAAGGTATCCAGTAACGGCAAACACATTCTTGCGCGCTCCGGTAAAACGCTTGGGGTGATAAAGCCCCAAGCCAAGCAGGATGTGAAGGCCAATGCGCTAGACTTATCGAAGATGACTTTAAAAATTGACCCAAAAACCGAATGGCAGCAAATATACGTTGAAGGTTGGCGGACATTACGCGATTGGTTCTACGACGAAAACCATCATGGTCAGGACTGGGATGCCATTCGTGCGCGTTACCAACCTATGGCGGATGCCGTAGCACATCGCACCGATTTAGATTATGTGCTGAGTGAAATCGCTGGTGAAATTAACGCTGGCCACATTTATGTGCAATCCGGTGATGCGCCAAAAGCTGAGCGTAAAAAGCATGGTTTGCTGGGCGCGGAAATTCAAAGCCACAGCTCAGGTTTTGTGCAAATCAGTAAGATTTACCAAGGTGAAGATTGGCACGAAGACTTCCGCTCGCCACTTGGGCAAACTGGTATCAATGCAGCAGTAGGTAACTACATTGTGTCGGTGAATGGCCAAGCGGTTAATCAAGTCAGTAACTTTTATGAGCTGCTCGAAAATACCCAAGGCGAGTCGGTTGAACTGCTGTTGTCAGATAAGCCAAGCTTAGACGGCGCCTGGCAAGTCACCGTGAAACCAGTGGCGAGTGAACAAGGTTTACGTTATCTCGATTGGGTGAATAGCCGCGCGCAGTACGTGCATGAGCTATCGAATGGCAAAATTGGCTATGTACATTTACCGAATACCCATTATGAGGGTAACCGCGCACTATTTAAGAACTTTATGCCACAAACGAACAAAGATGCGATGATCATTGATGATAGATACAATGGTGGCGGTTTTATTCCTGAGCATTTAATCTCGTGGTTGGCGCGCAAGCCATTGAATTATTGGAAGCGTCGTGGTGTTGAGCCAACAAAGACGCCAGCATTTGCGCACGATGGTCCAAAAGCTATGCTGATCAACGGTTACTCAAGCTCAGGTGGGGACGCATTGCCTTACTACTTCCGCCAAGCAGGGCTAGGTAAGCTGATTGGTACGCGCACTTGGGGTGGCTTAATAGGTATTTCTGGTAATCCATCGCTGGTGGATGGCGGACAAGTGATAGCTGCAACTTTCCGTATTCTGGATAATGACGGCAACTGGATCATCGAAAACGAAGGGGTGACACCAGATATTGAAGTGATTGACCGCCCAGAGCTCATTTATGCAGGCAAAGATCCTTCCATTGAACGTGCCGTAAAAGAGTTGCTGAAAGAGGTAAAAGCCAACCCGAAAAAGGCGCTTACTGTACCTGCCGCACCGAGTAACTTTAGAGACTAATCATACTATTGCTAGAGTTGAGTAAAAAGGGACTTTCGAGTCCCTTTTTTGCTGTTACTTGTTGAACATATAGGGACTCATTTGTTATTTTGCAGGCGGAATGGCTGGTATCAAGCATTGTGTGAATTTAAAGAGCGCCATGCGGTTGCTGCCCTCTTTGCCGTAGGGGGCCGACCTTAATTCAGCGTGAGAGCCGTTTTCACATTTAAGAATATGCTGGTAGAGTGCACTCCACCAATTTAGTGTATCCAGTGCTTCAAGCACAACGCAAGTATAGGAAATAATACCAATGATCTGCCCAATTTTTGTGATTAACATGGAGTCAAGTATTGAGCGTTGGGCGACAACCCAAGCTCGATTGCAAGAAATTGGTCTTGAGGGGCAACGTTTTCCTGCGACAGTTGGCAAGCTGCTCACGGAGCAAGAGTTAGAGCAGTGGTACGATAGAGCGCGCAACGCCAAGCATCATCACCGTCCTCAAACACTAGGGGAAATCGGCTGTTATATTAGTCATTATCGTATTTGGCAAAAGGTAGTCGATGAGCAAATACCTTTTTGCATCGTGCTCGAAGATGATTTAACCATTGAGCCTCATTTAAACGAGGTGCTTGAGCAATTAGCTAGGTTACAACATTGGGATTTGATAAAGCTTTCTGACGATAGAGCGAATCCATTTATAGATACTAAAACACTTAGCAATAAGTTGACACTAGGGAATTATTTGAAAGTGCCTAATGGCTGCCAAGGGTACGCGGTTAGTCTATGTGGGGCGAAAAAATTACTAGCGCGTAAACCATTCTTTCGGCCTGTTGATGTCGATATGCAATTTCACAGTGAGCTCCAGCTACAGTTAATGGGTATACAACCTTATCCAGTTGCCGAAGATAGAAGCTTTCAAAGTGACATTTCAGCCATAAATGCAGGGAAACATTCTCACGGCAGTACCTTTTGGAAAAATTTAAGGTATCGGGCTCATATGTATTTCGAACGCAAAAAGAAATCAGCGTCGTTAGAAGAGGTTATTCGTTCATAGTGTCACCACTTGGAAAAATACTGCGATTTGCACGTTACCAAAGGCTTAACTGAGTTATTGAGTTTACTCCTGTCTAGTGGCAAAAAAGCTTAGGTTATATATAGTCCTGCCAAGGTCCATGCGGATTCTGGGTAGGATGCATCTATCAGGCTAAACTAGGGCAAATCATGTGCCTTTTTAAACTCACTTGGCGTGACACCGGTGTGCTTTTTGAACGCGCTATAAAAGGCGGATTTTGAGTTATAGCCAACTTGCATGGCAATTTCTAATACTGTGCTATCGCCGCTGGTTAATAGCGTTTTTGCTGCCTCAATGCGATGTTGATTGACTAAGTCAAAAAAATTACTGGTGAGGGTTTCGTTGATGGTTTGCGAAATATAATTGGGCGACACTTTGATATGTTGCGCAAGTTTAGGCAATGACAAGGCGGAGTCTAAATAGAGTTTATCTACTGTCATGGCGTCGGTAATTTTCAGGGCAATGCGAGTGGCTAAATCTGCGGTAAGTGCCGAACGTTGGTACTTTATCGTCGTTTGTGGTGCCAAGTTATCTGTAGCGGGGAGTGCATCAGTTGCATCGTAGATATCTTCGAAACCGGGCTTTTGCCGTAATCCCCAATTCGCTACAAACGCTACCATAGCAAGCAATGCGGTACTTGAATAAGGCCCGTAAAATTGACTTGTCCAGAATAAGTTGTCCAATACCAAATTTAACGCAGCACCACCCCAAACTAGCGCTATCAAGAGCAGCAACAAGTTAAGCCAACGTAGCTCTTTTTGCTCGGTACTGGCAAAAATGTGTTCGAGCTGTGCTCGGTAACGCAGCAGCCGACGGGTCATTTTATAAAGATAGTAGGCCGATTGCGCCACCCAGCCCAGCACTAAGCCAAATGTCGCGATAAGTAAAGTGTAAGTGAGATATTTAAGCCAAGCCGAGACGTCTTGCAAAATGCGCTCATCGCCGGTGGTAAGTAAACTGATTTGGATGTCTTTGGGGATAAAATTGGCCGTTATTGCCACCACTAACCCTGCTAAAGCGGGGATAAAATGACGCCGTTCAGCACGATTGAATTGCCATGGTGTTTGTTGCGTAAGGCCTTTTACATAGAGCCAAAAACTCGGTGCGATAAGTAAAAGGGCTGGCAAAGATAAAAATAATAAGGTGATCTGGATTGCTGGGAGCAACTCTTTAATGGTGGGTTGGCTGACTACAACAGCTATCGAAAATAGGCAGAGTGCAAGCGGGAAATAGCTCTGATTTTGCTGGGTTCGTTGAATAAGTAAAGTTCCGCTAAAGAGCAAAATACTGATAGTGGCGATATTTAAGGCAAATTCTAAGGCAGTAAAATTCAAACTTAATGTCCCATTTTCTCTTTTATTTTTATCAGTTTAGCTCTTTTAACGCAATCTGCCCTAATCATTCACGGGCAAATATTGGTTCTAATCAATAGGCGCGAACGACATCCTTGCACAGCTTTGCCATCATAGCCGCAGTTAAAGCCAAAACGCATCAAGGACAATATCATGAACCTTTATAACCATAAAGTGCATCTCACTTCGTCAGGAAAAGAACAGTGGAAAGTCATCTGCCTGTTATTCTTGTTACTTGCTATTCCCGCTGTGCCAGGCGCTACAATTTTGTATGCGGTACTATTTGAAACCAGCGCAGCAAATACAGCTATTAACCCCACTTATTTTGCCAAGCCGGCAGCAATATTACTGCATGGTGGGGCTGGTATTATTTTCTTCTTAACCATTCCGCTGCAATTTTCTCGGCGCTTAAGAACCAAATACAGCTATGCACATAAATTTATGGGCAGGGTGGCCGCGCTATCTGGATGTACTATGGCGCTGGCGGGGGTTTGGTTATATCACGTGGTTTCTGCCGATAAATTTGGTGCACCTTATGTGGCTTTGGTGTTACTCGCTTTTTTAATTTGTGGTTGTTTTGCACGCGCGGTGATCTGTGCGATGAAAAAGAACCTATTGGCGCATCAAGTTTGGGTGACTTACGCCGTGGCCTTTTCGTTAGTTGAAGTTTCGCGTGTCATCTTAGAAGTACTGGTGTATTTAGCCTTTGCTGGAACAGAAACCACATTGGCCGTAATCACACCTGTGATACTGGAATACGGACGCTTTATTGCAATGGCTGTAAATATCCTAATTGCGACTGTGCTTGCAACACGCATTCAAGTTCGAGCGCAGCAATCGCCAATGCAGACAACAGCGCGGCGAGTGACTGCTGAGACGCTGTAAAAAACGCTACAGCGACATATTGGACGTTTTACGCCAAGCAAAGTTGGCGCAGCTTTTGACTATTTAGTTGCGGTTTACCGTGCGGCTAAGTAGCGGCGTTCAACCTCCTGCCAAGCAATGACATTGAAAAAGGCATTGATATATTCAGGACGGCGGTTTTGATATTGCAAGTAGTAAGCGTGCTCCCACACATCTAAGCCAAGGATTGGCGTTAGGTTTTGCATCAGAGGGCTGTCTTGGTTAGCTGAGCTGGTCACACTTAGCTTACCTTGGCTGTCGACCACTAGCCAAGCCCAACCGCTGCCAAAGCGAGTCAGGGCGGCTTTAACAAACAAGGCTTGAAACGCATCGAAGGAACCAAAAGTAGTTTGTAAGGCATCGGCAAGCGGCCCAGATGTTAAGTGCCCACCTTGAGCTGACATCACAGTCCAGAACAAACTATGGTTATGATGACCACCGACATGGTCGCGCACCGCGCCTTGTAATGCCGCTGGCAGAGTGTTGATGTTGGCTAACAACCACTCGGCGGAGGCGTCTTTATACTGAGTGTTAGCCAAGGCTTCGTTCGCCTTATTGACGTAGGTTTGATGGTGTAAGGTGTAATGGATCTCCATGGTTTTCGCGTCTATATGCGGCTCTAGTGCGTCGTAACTGTAGTTTAATTGCGGTAGTGCAAATGCCATAGCTGTGCTCCTTGTGTGTAACCTTGTATGCCAACAGCGATTGCTGTAAAGCATCGAGGTTATTAATGAATTAATTGGTCAGCCAGAGGTTCGACTTGCATCGCATGATTGAGTTTGGCGATAAGTTCTGGGCGATGAGCGTAACGCTTGGCAAATGAATAGGTTTGTTGTTTAAGTTGTGAAATGTGCTCACATAAGCAGTAATTTTCAGGTTGTGTTTGCTTGGCAGCAAGAGCAAATGCACAGCCATGAAGTTGCAGATGTGCCTCTATCAAGCTCTCACATGCACTCTCAGCGTCGTGCTGTGCAATAGTGCAATCCACGATATTTAAATAGGATACAACGAGCGCTGGAATATATTGGTCAGCTATCCAAGCCACTGGCGGATTGTTGTCGCCAAAAATCTCTGTTTGAGCCTGCAATAACCACGCTAAACTGGACTCATAGCGTTGGTTTGCGGTTTGGAAACGGCCATGTTCAAAAGCCAAGTTGCCTGCCATGATCTCTTGCTGCCAAGCGTACATAGCTGCCTTTATTTGCTCGTGTTGCGCACTCATATTTATAAATTTGGTTATTTACTTAATGAAAATCATTATCATTACTATTTGTGGTAAGTGCAAGCATTTTATATGCAGTAAGCCAAGTAATGCGTTGCAGTGGGTGAGTGCTGCACTTGTTAACTCATCAGGTAACTTAGTACGAGGCCCATCAGAAGCGGACTAAGAGAGGTGTTTAACTTGTGATGAAAGCTATAAGATTAAAGTTAAGACTACGCTAAGGCGGGGTTTATTTTAGTTAGCCATTGCGCGAGTTTTTGCTGTACTTTTTCTGGTTCAATGGGTTTGGTGATGTAATCATTCATTCCCGTATCAAGACATTTTTGCTTATCACCCTGCATCGCATTGGCGGTCATAGCGATAATTGGGATTGCAATATTGCTTGTGCCTGCTGCACCGAGTCTTATCTGTTTGGTGGCTTCATAGCCATCCATTTCCGGCATTTGGCAATCCATCAGCACGATGGCATATT
Source organism: Pseudoalteromonas fenneropenaei (assembly GCF_042643375.1). Lineage (NCBI taxonomy): Bacteria > Pseudomonadati > Pseudomonadota > Gammaproteobacteria > Alteromonadales > Pseudoalteromonadaceae > Pseudoalteromonas > Pseudoalteromonas fenneropenaei. Next base: position 104,092 of record NZ_JBHRSD010000001.1, on the reverse strand, counting down.
CGGCGAGTTGTAATTTTTCAATGGCTTGTAAGCCAGTTTCTGCCACCTCTGTGCTTAAACCTATCGTATTTAACACCCTAAGAGCTACCAACTGATTGATTTTGTTGTCCTCGACCAACAGCACCCGGGCTGTTTTGGCCCAGCTAGGGGTGCCGGTAGTAAGGTGATTTACTGTGCTAGCATGCGGGTCATGCTTATCGCTTAGGTAAGGTGACAGCTCATCTCTAGCCAAAGCTAAGCTTTGCAGCAATTTTGCCGTTGTAACAGGTTTTGAGAAGTAGCTATCTATGCTCATGTTCATCAGGGCTTGTGCCTCACCTTGTTCGGCCAAAGGTGTCATCATGACAAGTTTGGGTGAGGGACTGCAATTCTTTACCAATTGGCAAGGCCAGTTTTCTTCTCTTAGATCAGCTTGGATTTTATTAAATAAAATGATGTCGACTTGCTCAGTGCTTGATGATTGTACGGCATGAAAGAGACTCATTGCCATGTTACAGTCGGCAGCTTCAGATACCTTAACACCAAAGCGCTGTAATTGTTTGTGGATTGCGGCGCGGCATGCGCTATTTGCATCAACCACCAATACATGCAAATTTAAATGTCCAAGCTCAAGTCCGGTATCATCGGCAGTTGCGCTTTTTTCAACAAGACAGGTAATCTCAAAGCGACTCCCCACCCTAAGCTCACTGGTGACCTTAATGTCACCCTGTAGTAAGTGACAGAGTCGTTTAGTGATACTCAAGCCAAGCCCCGTCCCACCGTATTTACGTGTGGTTGAGGCGTCCACTTGTCTAAATGCTTGAAATAAATGCTCGATTTCCTCTGCTGGAATACCTATCCCGGTATCAGCAATAGTGCAAGTAAACTGGTAACAATTCGCTTGCTGGGCTGCGGCCAGCTGCGCGGTGATAATGATTTCGCCTTGATTGGTGAACTTGATGGCATTACTCAAAATATTAGTGATAATTTGCCTGATCCGGGTTGGATCTGACTTCACTTGACTGGGCTTGATATCAACGAGGTCAACAATCACCTCAACCCCTTTTTGTTGCGCTGGGAGTGCCATGGCAACGGCAAGTTCTTCAATCAGGCCTTTCAAGTCAAAATCAATATATTCGAGTTCTAGTTTATCGGCTTCAATCTTGGAGAGGTCGAGAATATCATTAATCAGCGTAAGCAGTGAGGTCGCGCTGGCACTCGCGATATTAACGGCATTGGTTTGCTCTGGAGTCAGTTGACTTGATTTTAATAAGCCTAACATGCCGAGCACTCCGTTCATTGGTGTCCTTATCTCATGGCTCATATTGGCGAGGAATTCAGATTTCAGCTGGGTGGCTGCTTCTGCTTTTTGCAAAGCGTCAGCCAGCTCTTTTGCTTGTGCAGTTAGCGACGCCGTTTTTTCCGAAACTTGTTGTTCAAGCTGTTGCACAAATTGCTTCTGGCGGATAACTTCTGCTTTGTGTATTCGAGTTCGAACATAAATGATGGTAATAACTAAAGCACTGCACAAAATCACATAGAGGCTATAGGCCCACCAAGTTTTCCAAAGCGATGGGGCGACATGTAACTTAATCGCCAACACGTTTTCACCCCATTGCCCATTGCTCTTGGTGGCTTTGACTAAAAAGGTATAGTCACCGGCATCTAGGTTGGTAAAGGTTGCGGTATTGCGGTTACCTATATCAATCCAGTTATCGTCGTAGCCTTCTAATTTGTAGGCGTATTGATTTTCATGCGGGGCAATAAACTCCAGTACTGCAAATTCCAGCGAAAAAATATAATCAAGATGGGATAGATAAATATCAGTTACATATGAATAAGGTTTATCTAACTTAAATGGATGGCCCATTTTATGAAACCCAGTTAACACTAGGTTAGGCTCATGGTGTTTAGTCTCAGTTGGCAAAGCACTGAAATATTCAACACCGCGTTGGCTGCTGGTAAAAAGGAGGTTGTCTTTGCCTTTAACTAAGCTGCTTGGGTAGTAATTAAGCCCCAAGAGACCATTTTGGTTGTCAAAATTTTTCACTTCTTTACGGCTCAAAGATAGTTTGGAAACGCCCTTATTGGTGGTTAACCACAAGTTACCGGCTTGGTCATCTACAATTGCGCGCACTAACGTAGTTGGCAAGCCATTAGCGGTAGTGAAATGTTTGAAGCTTTGTGTTTCAGGAAGATAGAGATTCAAACCCTTTTGAGTTGCTACCCAGATGTTGCCATCTTGAGATTGGTAAATGTCTTGAACTATGCTGCCGAGCAAACTGTCAGCTTGGTTTTTATTATTTTTGAAGACCTGAAAAGTGCGCTTGTCCTCTTGCCAAAGGTTAACGCCATCACCAGTCCCAACCCAGATGTTCTGCTTGTTATCGCGAAATATCTTCAAGACTTCGGGGTGAGATAGGCCAGCACTACTGTCCAACTGGCTGAATGTTTTGGTTTTGGTATCGTAAAGATAAATGCCGTTTTTATATGTGCCAATCCACAAGTTTCCCAGCCTGTCTGTGCTAAGCGCACGAATTTCGCGAAACTGTTTATGGGCAGGATCCGTTTTTGGGTAAGTTAACAGCTCAGCTTGTTGTGTATTTAAGTCAAAGCGCGCGATACCTTCATCTTGCGCAACCCAAAGTATTTGATTGTTATCAAGATACAGCACTGGCTGTTCGAGTAAGCGATTTTCATTAAACCCATTTGTGGCGGTAAAAATAGCGGTAGAGAGACTTTCTAAGGTTTGAGTTGCAACGTGAAAGCGAAACAGACTAGAAGATGAAGTTGCAATCAGCAAGTCGCCATTTTCATCAGCTGTAATGCCATTGGGCGCGCTTAAAGCAGGATGATTAATGGACTTAAACTTGCGATTGGGGACCAGTTTATAAATGCCGTGGACTTCATTGGTGATCCAAATAGTACGTGCTTGATCTTCAAAAATAATACGAAAGCCGCTGGAATGCGGTAAATCGAGTTGTTCAATTTGCTGATTAGCGCTGGTGAGACGAAACACCCCTTTGCTGGTAACAAACCAAATATTGCCATCTTGGTCCTCTATCATGGAGTTGACTTGGCCTAAGTGCTCGTCGTCTTGCAAGCCCAATTCGATAAAAGAGCCTGAGGATGGTTGAAATACGAAAGGGCCTTGTTGCGTTCCTACTAACGTTTGACCGTCCGAAGTGATGAGGATATGGCGAATCTCGTTTGCCCCGGTAGGGGTTGGGTTATTTGGATCTGGATAAAAGTAGGAAACGGTATTGGTGGTTTTATCGTAAAGGTTCAGCCCGTAACTGGTTGCTATCCATAATTGGTGCGGGCCTTTCGATGTAATATCCCAAATACGATTGTGTGATAGTCCAGAGCCCGCGTCACCTTTTTGCAGATAGGCGAATTTCCCGTCACCTAAATAGCGATTCAAGCCTTTGTCATAAGAACCTAGCCAGATTGTTCCGTCTTCATCGTGATATAAAGATTGGATACGATTGGCAGAGAGCGAGTCAGAGCGGTTGAGGTCATGTAAAAAATGTTCAAACCTCCCAGTTTGTGGTTCATAGCGATTCGCTCCTCCTCCCCAGGTTCCGATCCAGACATTACCATAGCGGTCCAACATCAAGTTGCCAGCATCATTGTGTGAGAGGCCATTATTACTATCAAACTCAAATAAGGTTACTTTGCGGCCGTCATAGCGCATCACGCCGTTTTCTGCGGTGCCAAACCACAACAAGCCTTGTTGGTCTTGGATGATGGAGTAAATCTCTGAGGACACAAAGCCATCTTCGGCGGTGAGACGCTTTACCGAATATTCGTTCGCAAACCGCGGATACTGCCCAAAACACAGGGCGGGTAAAGCAGCTAATAAAAATACAATGAGACGGACAGGGGAATACGATTTATCCATAAGAGAAGTCTTATTTGGCGCCGAGGGATAAAACAGTGTTTTATACATTAAAGCATCATTTTTTAGGTTTTGTCACGGTTATAAAGTGTACCTATGTCAATGATGAAGATGTTGAGATTGGAAAAGTTTATTGTTTGGTTTGATTTGAAAAGGGCAAGTTGTTTAAACAACTTGCCCTTGGGTTAATCGAATTATGATTAGAAGCGATAAGTCAAGTTAGCAAATGCACGACGTCCCCAAGGATCATACAATGCTGAATCTTCACCTCGGCCAGTCACAAAATCTGGTAATTGCTTATCAAAAATGTTTCTAAAACCGATTTCTAAAGTTGCCTTGTCGAAATAGTATTTAGCCGACAAATCGTGCGTAACAAAACTGCCGATATAAGGGAATTCACGGTCTTCTTCAATATCACCGCGTTTTACGCCATCTGCAGTATATGTGTCCTCTAAGTCAATCATCGCAGAACGGTCAATGAAACGGGTACCCCAAGAGACCGCAATATCATCTAAACGATAAGTTACATTGAAGTTTGCTTGTAATTCTGGGTCACCAAGCTCGCCATGTTCACGCGTAACTACTTCAGGGCGATTTTGGAATTCATATTTGTTCAACTCAATAGTATGGCTGACAAAAAGACCAAAACGAGCAAGGCCAGGTAGGTCAAAATTAGCAAGGTCAAGCGTATACTTCATGTCGAAGTCGATACCTTTAAGCTCTAATTTCGCAGTATTTAACTCACCAGATTCAACCGTGGTTATGGCTAAAGTTGACGGATCGCGTGTTACTTGTCCACAGAATACTGGGTCAAGAACTGGTCCATCGACGCAGTTATTCGCCACAGTTTGCGCTGTTAAACTTTTGATTGCATCAACAATTTCAATATCATAGTAATCAATGCTGAAGGTTAAGTTTTCAATTGGCGTCATAACTAAGCCAAGTGTCAATGATTCAGACGACTCAACAGATAGATTTGGGTTACCGCCACTAATTACACGTTTTGAAGCTGCATCGTCCGGTTTAAAGTTAGCAGGAATGCCTAACGCCGCACAGTTTGCCGCACGAGTTGGTTCATCGTTTACTCTGTCTACACTACATGGATCGTCCACACGACCAAAGCCTGGAGAGCGCGGATCGAATGCTTCTGCAATATTGGGTGCACGTACGGCTTCGCCATAAGTACCACGTAGGCTATAACCTTCAACTGGCGTCCACATAAAACCAACTTTCCAAGAGTCCACTTCGCCAGCATGCGAGTAATCTGCTTTACGATATGCCGCATCTAGATTTAGTTCATGTGCCAAGAAAGTATCAGCAAGTAGTGGGAGGCTAGTTTCTACGAAAAATTCAGAAACGTCGTATTCACCATAAGTATTTGGCGTTGCGGCGTTTGCCATAGCGCCAGAACGAGTTAGCTCGTCCGTAATAGTTTCTGACGATTCCCAACGTTTCTCGTAACCAAAAGCGAATCCAACCGCGCCACCAGGTAATTCGAAGAATTCACCTGAGTCAAGCGATAGTGAACCACCGATGTAACGTTGCTTAATAGTATCGTCACGTTGCACATCTGCGGTTACCCAATCCATTGCTTCTTGCGATGCAAGCCCGTAACCAAATGGGTTGTAAGGTACGCAAGACTCGCGGTCTACTGTGGCCGGATTTTTGTATCCTTCAGGTTGTGCTGACGGCACATTCGCTCTACAGGCTGCTTTACCTGTAGCTGGGTCTACCACTGCATCAAGCGCTGCAGCATAGTTGCCAACGATAAGGTCATTTAGCGTTAGACGGCTATTTTCGGTTCTGCCATTTGAGTAATAAACATCGTAATCAATAGCTGTTTGGCTTAATTCAAAAGTACCTTTAGCACCAGCAACGATTCTAAACGTCTCACGTTTGTTGTCAGCGCTACGATTACCGATTTCATCAAAGAATTTGTTGACGAATGCACTCTCAATTCCTTTGTCGGCAAAGAATTCTTTTGTTGCTTGCGGTATAAATGGGTTGTCAGCGATGACTACCCGGTTCTCATTAAATCTGAAGCTTGGTTGAAATTGTTGCATAATATCTGAACGTACATACTTCACATCACCGTAAAGATTAACTTCGTCAGAGATTTCATAGTTAAAAGTACTCGCAACGGTTACTTTTTCACGTTGTGGTAAATAGTTTTCATAATCGTCAGGGTTAAAGCAGTATTTACAACCATCTGGGAATGAGCCAAATGCAAAGCCTTGTGTCAGATCACGGTTTGGCATCAATTCGCCAACACCATTATTGCTGAATGTGTAGTTGTAAGGTCCAGCTAATAATACACTGTTTGGACTAATGCGTTCAGAAGTAACATTTTTTACCCAGATACGGTCGACAATACCGTCATTTTCGCCAGTGTTTGCTGGATTAGGTACTAAGCCATCTGTGTTAAAATTCGGCATGTCGCGAGCCATCACTTCATCAATCGTATCTTGTGATACGAATAAAGTGACGTTTCCTTTTCCATCTGAAGTTGATGCGCCGGTAAGTAAACTAAACGTTTTGTTTGAATTACCAACACCTTCTGTGGAATTTGAATAACTTGCTTTAAATTCAAGACCTTCAAAGTCTTTTTTCAGGATAACGTTTACAACGCCTGATACTGCATCAGAACCATAAATAGCAGATGCGCCACCTGTAATAACGTCTACTCGTTCAATTAATGCACTAGGAATAGTTGATAAGTCTACAGATGAACTGCCTGCAGAGCCTGCTACATGACGTTTGCCATTAACAAGAACCAGTGTTCTTGCTTCGCCAAGGCGGCGTAAGTCGACGTTACTAACACCTGCAGCGCCGTTATCGTTTGAATTCGCACGAATAGTTGCAGTTGCACCAATGGCTGGTAGCTCAGCAAGAACAGAAGCTAAGTCAGGAATACCTGCTTGTTCGATTTGTTCGCCTGTTAATGTCAGGATTGGCGCTGGTTGCGCAAATTCATGGCGAGCAATACGTGAACCAGTGACTTCAACTCGCTCAAACTTTGCCTCATCCTTCTGTGATTGATCTTGTGCATGTGCAACGAAGCTAACGGATGCTACAGTCGTGATTGACACCGCTAGGTGCACGGCTCTTGCAATCTTAGATTGGATCATGATTATTCCCTAAATAGTTATTTTTGATTTTGCCCTTATGGCCGGCCAGTAGGTTACGCAAATTGTACCCAAAATAAATAGGTGAGAACATAAAAGTTGAATCATTATTTTTCATAAAATTGCAATGGTTGCAATCAAAGGGATTAACATTAGTTTTTTTATATCAGCATGTTATGCTTTTCATGTGTGTTTTGTTTACAGTATAGATACATGCGGTGTAAATATTTTTATACATGAGCTGGCTTAATGTTATGGGATTAGTTTCTTCTGCTGGTTTTGTGTACTTAGGTGTAAAAAAAAGGTTTTTTGTTTTGCTGGATTTTAAAAGGTGCTCTTTCAGGTTTTGATATTATTTACATTGTTGCAAATTTTTTACGGTTTATTCGTGTATGTTGCGTCCTTTACACTCAACGTTTGGGCCATTGTAGTTGGCTACTATATGATGTTTGTCTCATCGAAGTTGCAAACTACGGATTACCTGCTGTACTTTTAGTGAGGGAGGGGACGCTATGCACTCAATACTTAAATCACTACTGCTTGTTGCTGTTGTCACTGCAATGCCTGTTGTGTCGAATGTGACGGATGCAACAACGGCGCAAGCCAAGTTTTCATTTGAAGGCGCGGTTGAGCCTGCGTGTAAAACCAGTAGTGGTATTAATAGTATTGCAGGGCTTACGCTCGACACTTCACAGCAAGCGCAAGAAATCGGTACGTTAGAGGTGTGGTGTAACACAGGTGAAAATGCTACAACCGAATACAGCTCACTCAATGGTGGTTTTTTAGTCGCTAACAATGCCCAAGGTAGCAAGATGGCTTATACCTTGGACATCGGTGATACCACAGGAGTAGACTTGCAAAATGGCATTTATAAACATTTGCAGGCAACTGTGGCTGGTACCGGCAATACCGGCGATACCAAAGCCACTTCGCTAAAAATAACGCCATTGGCCAATGGCCTTAATGCAGCCGGTACGTATTCCGATACCATCACAGTAACCGTAAGCGCAAACTGATTTAGCGGCATTACGTTGTTATTCTAAATCGCTAGGTTCAAAGTAAAACGGATCATGGCACTTTGTTTAATGCCTAAGTATTAACCTGCGTCGACAGTGCTTGACTGACAGAGTTGCAATCCTGCAATACCAATCGTGATAAGCAGTAAGCAAACCCAACTTAATGGTTTTAAAGGCTGGTTTTGGAAAAAATGTTGTACCAGCGCAGTGCCTAAGATCCCCAACCCAACCCACATAGCATAGGCGAACGCAACGCTCAGTGTGCGAGTTGCTTGTGCTAAGCACACAAGGCTCATAGCCATACAAATCAGTGCTGTAAGAGCGGGGTAAAGACGTGAAAACCCAGCGGATTTGCCAAGAAACAGCACCCAAAGTACTTCAAAAATTGATGCAGAAATAAGATAGATATAACTAGACATGTCGGCCTCCAAAATTAAAACTTGGTTGGGGCCGTCCCCTGTGAGGTTGAGCGGTAAGGTCGTCCTTACTTCGCGCTAGACAATAGCAAAAGCAATTTGCGATCTCAATGTGAATTTGATAATTCGCTTAGACTATTACAATCACGGACAAGTGAAGCTTGCATGGGCGTGGATCGCATTTAAAAAATTTGCCGCAATGATGGGTTAAATAGAGTAGTCAAAATCGGTAGAAAGCAATAACGCTAACCATTTCGAGTGATTAGCGTTTGCTGGGGGTTAAAACGGCAATGAGGTTAAGCCATAAACTGCATTGCCTAAAAAACAATTAGTTAGGGCTAACAGTCACAGTGATAGTGTCTGAGTATGTACCTGCATCGTCTAAACCATTTGAAAGTGGCTTAATTTTTAATGCTGTTGCTGATGTCTCACCTGAGTTGCCAGTACCCGCAGCTGTTGCAGTGTGGGTGTAAGAACCTGTTTGTAGGTTGATACCTGAAGTGTCGCCAATGTTTAGGGTGTAAGCAATTTTGCTGTTGGTCGCATTGTCAGCAACCAAGTAACCGCCGTTTAACGAGGTGTATTCGGTAATCGCGTTTTCACCTGTGTTACACCATACATCCAACGTACCAATATCTTGAACTTGTTGAGACGCATCCAGTATAAGGCCAGTCACGCTGTTTGAAGTGCCACTGCTGGTTTTACACATTGGGTCAATAGTGCCTTCGAATGAGAATTTAGCTTCTGTACCAGAGCTAGTAGAAACGTTAGCAGCCGCAGTTAATGAAGTGAATGCAGTAGCAACAAATAGAGTTTTTAGTAATGTGTTCATGGCTTTCCCCTGAATAAAGTACAGCTTGGTATTTATTTGTTTTATAAGTTAGGTATGATTACCTGTACCAAGAACAAAGCAAAGGGTGTGCCAAAGTTCTAATTCTCTCCGTGGTTTTTATCTGGTATTTTTTATTTATTAGTTATTCTTTATTTTTATCATAAGGTTACCTTGGGTATACGGTGAGTGATAAATTATCCTGATAGTTGCCAGCGGGCATTAATTCGGTATTACCAAGGATAAATTCAAAGCCATACCACTTACTTCTGACACCTGGGTTGAAGTTATAGCTGCGCATAAGTCGGTCCGACGACGAAATTTTGGCGTTGTCAAAACCTATGGTGTAGTCAAGTAAGGTTTTTGTGTCAATTTCGTGGCGTAAGCCATTATATTCTGAGTCTAAGACGATATCGTATGAGCTATTGCTGAGAATATTGATGCCCCAATAGAAACGCATGTTGCTTTTCAGCTCACCTAAATCAATGTGATATAGGCCATTACTGCCAGAAACACGGCTTTGACTAGAATTATCTAATGAAATCGCGATTTGTGGTTCTGAGTAGTAGGTTAAATCTAAATACTGCTCTTCAATGATTTTCTTTTTCCGGATCACCGACACTTTGAGGCTACCAGTATAGTTGCCGGTTGGGAAAAGGCTGTAATGTCTTAACCTGACCCATAACTGGGTGGTGCGATTTTGTATTGGCATGCTAAAAATGCCGTTCTGAGCTGATAAAGTATTGAACTGTGCGTCGAGCAACTTAGCGTATTTGTCTTCAGTGGGGCCAAAAAAGACTAGCGAGTAATAGTTTACGTCTTCCACCCAGACCTCATCGGCGCAATCAACCAAATTATCCGGTAGTTGTATTTTTAATGGTAGGTAGACGGAGACTCGGTTGCTATTTTCGACCTTAATTTCCGAAGGGTTTGACGTGACCAATAAATTACCAGAGCATGGTTTGGCCAGCACATTAGATGCAAAAATAACACAGCTGCATAAGATAAGCAGATAGAGGTTATTGGTCATGTGCTTGAGCCCTTGAGTGCGTTACTGGCGCAAGTGTCACAGTGCCTATTTTCACAAATCTTTCCTCGCTGTCTTGAACGCTAAACGTACCTCTATAATCATCTAATTCAATCCTATAGTCACCCGCACTGATCCCTTCCAGCACAAAGCGCCCCGTGCGGTTGGTGAAAAATGGCCAACTTAGCGCTTTGGCGTCGCTGCCTGTCAATTTAATAACTCTTCCACGTTTCATTGCAAATGGTATGCCTTTGTCGTCGACAACAGCGCCGATTAAGGTAAATGATAAATCAGAGCCGATTTGTATATGATGGCCGGTAGTTGCGCCGCCTGCCAGCAAATAAGTGCCAGGACCCCAATCGTAGCCAAGCGGGGCATCGGGTACATCGACATTAAATTGCGTATAGGTGTAACCTGAGCCTAAGTTAGTGAGTGCGCCAATCCGTTCACTTGGCATAGTTTGCGCTCTACCAAAACGGTCTACATTCACGAGCACCTTGTTGTGCTTTAGGGTTTTATGTTTAGTGATCACGGCAAAGGGGGTAGTGGTATTTGCACCCATACCAACATAACCGTCAGCGATGCCAATACTGGTAGATAAGTTAATGCTTGCACTGCTTTGCGCACTTTGTTGGTGATGCGAGTAATTATTGGCATTGAAGTCAGTTCTAAAAAACGCGCCAGTGTAACTGGCCTTCAATTGCTCTTGGCGATAGTCACTGCCTTTTTCCGCACGTAGTTCGTAACCATAATCATCAACAAAGTTGTTATTGGTTTTTTCAAAACTGGCGCTCGCTACTTTGCTGCGGTTGTCATACTCGCTTCTGGTGCGGGTGTTGGTCTTGCGGTTAAATCCATTCCAAGAGAAATTAAGAATAAATTGGTGGTCTGATATTAGCCGCAAGTCGTCACTCTCACTGTGGTTATAGCCAAACCGCAGGCGGATACCTTGGTAACGAAAGTTAAACTCCGCCGCCAGATTTTTGGTGACGCTGTGTTCGTTATTGATAAGGCGCGACGCGTTGAGGTTAAAATCAAAATGAGAATTAATGATATAGCTATAATCCATGTAAGCACGTTGGTTATTACTCAGTGCAATTAACGGTTGCCAAGGGGTATTGGTGAAATCTATTTTTCGCTCATAGCCAAAGCGTAAGTTGGGTGAGCCAAAGTTACCATTGCCAAAAACACTGTGCTCGGTTTCGATAGCGTACGCCGAACCTGTAGTTTCGGCGATTTTACTTTGTGAATAACGTAGTGAGACGTTGCCGATTGGGCTATTCATTGTAGTAATGGCACCAACCACATGGCCAAAGGGATGTGCTGCTCCATTTATACCTATGGTGAGTGAGTCGGTGAGGCCGTATTCGTAACTACCCGACACTAATAGCTCATCGTCATAATGATAATTGCCGTTATCAAGTGATGATACATAACCAATTGCCAAGGCGTAGTCACTCAGACCTTGTGCCAGCAAACGCGAATTGTAATGGCTAGTAAAATGGAATTCTTGCGTTTCGCCATTAGCATATGTCGCGACAATATGGATATTGTTGACGCCAGAGGTGAGGGGCAAGTCGTTTAAATCATAGCGGCCAGCTTGTAGGCGAATTCTCGACAGTAAAAAATCGTTAATAAAAATCTCTAACGTTGCGGGGCGAGGCAACACAAATTGTTGGCTATTGCTTGGCGACACGCGGCGCTGTGGTTGTAGTCGCGCGTATGCTTTCTCAATGGCAAAGCCACCCAGCTGCACACCGGACAAGTGCCCAGTACTATTTAACTGTGTATCGCCAAACGAGAATCGCAATGGCTGCTCTGGTCGGTCGTAAAACAAGGTAACATCGCCACGATAAAAATGGTTGTCTTGCTCTGAGCCGTTTTCCCAGAATAGTGCACTTTGCATGTTGAGTCCGTCGCCACCGCCCATGTTGGCATTGATCAACCATTCAAACTGGGAATAGTGCTGGGTATTGTTGGCGCTACGCTCATGGTTAAGATTGAAGTTATTAAGCAGTGCCCAACTCGCTTCACCTGTGGGGAGTTCAAAGTCTTTTGTTCTACCATAGGACAAGCGGTCGGTTGCCATTGCCGCTTCGCTTAATGACATTTCAATGGTTAAATCTTGTGCCTGCATCACTAAATTTATGCCATGCGCGGCAAATTCAATTGGTGTAATAGCACGCTCCCCTTGGTTAGTTAACCAAGTAAGCACCTCATCACTGAGTACAGACTGTAAATTGTGTTTAAATTCGTCAGCGGCAATAGAATGCAGTTCAAATCCTTCCACGGCTGCAGCAACTTGCCCTACCTCGGCAACATTTATCCGCACCGGAAAGTCCATATAATAAATTGCAGCCTGTGCCGGTATGGCCTTGACAACGAGCAATGTAATAAATACTGGTCGCCAGGCCGAACGCAGACACGCAAAGTCCATTTTGAACATGGGTGGTATTACTGTTTTGCTTGCAGATTAATTAATACCGCGCTGGTGGTGGGCTTGTCGACTAATAACGATTTTAAATCAATCGTCATATGGTGTCCTGGCATAATAAAGCGGCCAGCAGTAACAGATTGAAACTGTGTCCAATTGATAACTGTGGCACCTTCATGAAGGTGATATTCAAACTGGGCGAGGTCAAGTACACGGTTGCCTTCATTACGGATAGTTAATTTACAGTCGTCGAGTTTTTCACACTGTAAGGCATTTTTTTGCTGAGCTTGAATTCCATCGGGACTGACAAAAACCAAAGTAGCGAAATTAAACACCATTTTTACGCCTGATTGCTCTTCTTGATTGGGGAGCGGTAACTGTTTAAAAACGATGCGATAGGATTCGGTTTGCTTAAGTTCTGGAGAGCCCAAGTATTTGGCGCGAAATACTTGATAGCCGTTAGCGGGAACTTCGATTTGCGGTGGCAAGACCATAAAATCATCTTCGGCGCGTACCAGCAGTTCTTTTTGATTTTCGTCGAAAGTGCGTTTAAACACTTCTACTTCAATTGGGAGCGTACTATCACTGGGATTTTGCAAGCGGTAAGTTACTAGCGACTTTTTACCTTGCGCTGCAAGGTCGACAATCATAGGTTGAACTTGATAGCCCATCACAGAGCTTGATAAACAAAATAAGACTAACAGCAGTGTACGCATCCGAAATCCGACTTCTAACCGAGCAAAGAAAATAAAAATTGGCTATACGATACCTGTACTATTGGTTAATACAAGCGTGAATTATGCAGAAATTGGAAAAAATGGGAACTGAACCACTCTAAATGTCGGATTATCATCACACTCTAGACAACTGACAAGCAAACCCACGCTCATTTTAACTTTATGGTGTCGAACTAAGTTAACGCTAGGGCTTTTGCGCTATGCCATCAGTTAATTGGGGTGGGGTGATTTTTGATTTAAGAGCATTGATCTGCATTTTTTCCTGTTCAGTGAGTGCTTGATAAAAGCGTGGGTAAGACCAACCATAACCCCAGCGAAATGAAGTTGGAAAATAAGGGCTACCACCCACGCGCACGCCCGCTAGCATTAAGTTTGCAATTTCAGGTTGGCCCACTTTGGCGACACAGGCTTGTAAATCTTCATCGGCCTTGAGTCTTTCGTCATAGGTACCACCTTGCCAATAAGCGTAATCATGGGCAGTACAGCAGCTAAGCCATAGCTCTTTATGTTGCAATGTACCATCGGGAAATACACTGCAGCCATCAGAGGTAAAGGGTTTAATGGTTTCCGCATTGGCGTGACTGGAAAGAAGTATAAACAATAAGCAATGGCAGGCGCGCATAAGGTTAGCTTTGAGCTGTAAGTGGTGATATTAAAGCTAAGTTTGCCTACTGATTCAAGGCTTGTTTTGGGGGGATTCAATAGTCAAAACAAGCCGTTGAATTGCCCATAGGAGCAAGGTGTGGTGATGTTTAAGCAAATCTTGATGCCGCAACCTAAGTTACAACGCTAACAGCTTTTCGCGGATCTTATTCGTCGCCAACAGCTAACAAGGGTCGAAAATTAAGGTAATGGGTGTCGCAATCTGCTTCTGTTGTGTGTGCGCTAAAGTTTTTTACCAAGAATGCGTATCGGAATTTCGTGTTACTAGTAGAGTTATAGGTAAAAAATAGTCTTTGTTTAGACATTAATGAGCTTATTGGGAAAGTATCTAAAATGATGGTGTGATGTCCCCATTTCAACCAACTAATCGCACTAGAGCAAAAGCATCAAGGCGCTACTGAGAATGTGAGCAGAGGGTGGCTTTGTTACAGTTCAGGTGTAATGGCGTGTAATGTGTAAAAAATTAACCTTGTGTAAATATTATTTTGCAATATTAACATTAAGGAAATAAAATGAAAGCACCTATTGCAGCCCTGAACCACCCTCAAGACAATCGTCTGGGGAGTCCAATTAAATCCAAAAAAATTTTTGCCTCTACCATGGTTTTGCTCGCGTCTATGTCTCAGTTTGCTGTTGCTGCAAGCTATCAGCTGACTACGCAAGCCGATGATGATGGTCAAGGCAATACACTATTTCTCGACCGGCATCATGTTGATTGTGGTAATGATGCGTTAAATGCGCTGCATTTATATCGACCTACCTCGACACAAATAGCCTATCAGTATGGCTGTACGCAAATGCCGAATACAGTTAGTAGTGATGTGTATACACCGGACAATGATGACGGCGGCGGTAATGTGATTTATCTTGACCGCCATACCGTCAATTGTGAGGGGAAGGCGTTGCAATATCTGCACTTAGAGCGTCCGAGCAGCACCACTATGCGCTACCATTACCAATGTGGTGATAAGCAACTTGTTAATATTAAAGACTATTTTACGCCTGCAGATGAAGATGGTGGCGGTAATGCGGTGTATCTTGATAGACAAAATGTGAGTTGTCCAAGTAATGCAGTATTGAGCTATGCGCGACTTGAAAGGCCAACCAGCAACACCATACGTTATCACTATAAATGCGGAACTTATAACGCCGATGCGGTGTTTGGTTTTACTGGTGCATTTGCCCCAGCTAATTGGAGTATATCCGGCGTTGCTGCGACCAATATGGACAATGCAAGTTTGTTGGCATCGGTTAATTACGGTGGCGGCGGGGTCACTGCGGCTATTACCGTCGCGCAAAAAGGCGTAATTAATTTTAATTGGAATATGGTGGTAAATTCAGCTGGCCAATATGGTGATGTGATCCGTTATGTGATCAACGGCGTGAATTATGATCTTTCTACAGCGGGCAGTGCTTCTGGCGTCGCACAAGGGATCAACGTCAATGCTGGGGATGTGTTCCAGTTTGTTATTTGGGGTACGACACAATCCTCAAACTACTATGCTAGCTTTAGTAACTTTAGCTTTGTACCAGATCCAAAAATGACCCCGCAATGTGCTTTCTATGGTGACAATCAAGGTCGTAATGATGCTGGATTCTCTGGTCAAACCTTTGTTTACCATAACACTAGCTATGGTACGGACAGATTTATGTGGAATGGTGAGAATAAAGGTGAAGTGCCAATTGGGACAGGTTCAGTCACTGATACTCAGGGGAATGTGTTTACTTTCGGAGCTCAAGTTTCACACCCCTATGCTGATTTGTGGTACTACGAAATTTGCGTTAATACACCATAAGTCGGGTAGTTAAGGTAAGAAATAAAATCAGCAAAAGCACCACAGCGCTTTTGCTGTTTTTAGTGGTTAGTCAACGGTTGCAGTAATAGATGTATAGACATACTTAGCGTATTCAGGGTGTTTAAGGAACTTATCAGAATGTCTTTTGTTTAAAAATGCTCTATAAGCGTTAAAATCCCTTGGTGCACCTTCGTAACCGGATAGATTTAATGCCAATCGACGTAATTCGATGTCATCAGAAGGTTCTGGAAATACGCTACCAAATGACAAATCTGGAACGCTCGCCTTAATCCCGCCAAAAATAGACCAGCTGAATTCCGCTTGTCCATTGCGAGTGAAATCAAAATTCATTCTAACTTCAGAATAGCGATTATCTACTAAGCTGAAGTCGTAATTACTGTTTATATTTTGTGAAAAATCTAATAATTCACGACCCAATTGCGTATTAGATTGTGGTAATGCAGTAAGCTCGTAGTCACCATTAGCGTTAATACGACTGCGTGCTGAATGTGTTACATAAATAGAGATGTTGTCGAAATGGCTTTCAGCGTAAGCTCTTTGGTATTGGAAATTGTATTCTGTCAAACTTGGGAAGATATAAAATGGGGTTTGCGAGGTAACATTTTTAACCTGCGTAGGCAGCTGTTTTGTTGATGTACCATCTTTAAAGCCAAGCAACATAAGCTTGTCTGCAGTTGGACTGTATTGATCTTCAATGGCAATGCCGGGATGTTTGAAGTCTTCATTAGTCAAAGAGAGAAACTGAGTATTGTCTGCAATAGTCAGTTCGGCAGCTTTCACTTCGCTTTTATCAGGGGAGGTAACGGAAAAATAGAGGGTATTAGCGGATGTACAGATCCGAGCAAGCGATGAACTATTAGGAATTACTCTACTGTTCTCAAAGTTCAAGACATAGCCTTCATTAAGATAGGTAAGCTCAGAGACATTCAGCTGAAGCTCTTGACATGAGCATGAGCTAGTCGTTGGACGTGCGAAATAATATCTACCTAATTCACCACCTTGTTCGATATTTAGCTCAGTAGAAATTTTCCGCATTGGCGTATCAATCTCATTTTCTTGTGCAACTCCAAGAATGGAAAGATGTTTTGCGTCTTTCGGAATAACAGAGCTAAAAGTACCATCGGTATTGGTTTTGGTTATTTTAATTGGTTTACCAGCACCGTCATGAAATACAATATCTGCTTGATAAGGTTGTTCATCACATAGTGTGTGAGTATAAGTTGTCAGAGAAATTGACTTTTCTTCGATAGTTTCAGGTTGAGTAATGTCTGGTGTCGTGCTGTTCGATGAACCGCCTCCACAAGCTGCGAGGGTAAGGGTAAAAGCCGCAATCGTTGGCAAATAGCTGAGTTGTTTCATATCAGGTCCATTGTGTATAAATCCTATTAATATTATCAAGT
Source organism: Pseudoalteromonas fenneropenaei (assembly GCF_042643375.1). Lineage (NCBI taxonomy): Bacteria > Pseudomonadati > Pseudomonadota > Gammaproteobacteria > Alteromonadales > Pseudoalteromonadaceae > Pseudoalteromonas > Pseudoalteromonas fenneropenaei. The sequence goes on along the minus strand of NZ_JBHRSD010000001.1, from coordinate 86,748 downwards.
TACTTATAATCTATACATCTATTTGTTCCTTTTTTGTGATTTAATGTAAATGTAGTGTGGTGTGAGTTATCGTCAATATGATATAGAAGGTCAGTGAGGGCTGTACCAGAGTAAACAAAAACAGGTTGGTGCTAAAAAGAACTAGGGAAATAGTGCTAAAATTAAATTGACGTAAAAAATGTAAAACTTATGGCTGTTTGGTCGATAAGTTTACAGGCACGTTCCGCAGGTCCCATTGTCAGTCGGAAAAGGTGTGTGCCTAACGTTGGTGACATAAATCAATTAAGGAAAGTATGATGAAAGTGAATCCTCAAGTTGCGGCTGTGCCACAGACCAGTAGCAGAGCTGCAAACTCAGTAAACGTTGCTGCTCAAAAGGAGCAAGTTGAATTAACTCAGACGAGTTTGGCAAGTGACGTTTACCACCCGACAGCCAATTTGGCACAAGACTCAGTGTACAACCGACCTGTTGTGCTTGGCACAATTCAAAAGAACGAAACCTTTCAAGAAATGTCCGATAGAACAGCTAAAGCAACGGGTCTATTACAAGCTGTAGTGTTGCCTAGAACAGCTGAAAAAATGTTCAGTGCGTATGAACAAGTGGAAAAAGAAATTACTCAGATATCACCTGAATTGGCAGATAAGGCTTGGGGGTTTTCAGTTGCTGAGGACGGCCGCTTAACCGTACGTGGCGATTTAACCGATGAGCAAAAACAATTGCTTGAAACCAAGCTTAACGAAAATGAAGAGTTAGTGAGTTTAGCGCAAAGTTTTAAAGACACTTATCTGCAAGGGACCAGCTTGTTACGAGACGCCAACGGTAATAGCCAAGGTTGGGGAAAATATGATGTTAACCAACAAAATTTTGCAGAGATAATTGATTTTAAAGCTTTGTTTGACGCCAGCAAGCATGAGAATGGCGTTCCAGCAGTCGGTGGTGGAAAATTAAATCAATTCACCTTGTCTGACACTATTTATCAGCAAATTAAACGGGGTGCCTGATAGGAATGTGGTGGATGGAAGAGGGGCGATTATGGCCCCTCTAAACGTGCCAGACGAATTATTGCTTTGTGCTTGAAACTAAGTCCTGATCGCAAATATGTCCCAAATATACAAATGGAACAGAATCACCACCAATGCCTAGTTCTTGACCCGGATAAGTATCTAACTCCAAACGCCAAGCACCAACGCGAAAGTCAGAGCGCCAAACATTTCTGTAGCCGAGACTGTAAGAAGTATGCTCAACGGTAAGATCAGAAAAACATGAACCAAGGTCGATAGTGCCAGAGGCAACACCGATATTATTTGAGAGTACATCAAAGTCTTCATATGGATGCTGCATGTCAGCAATGTTTTCAAAATCACGAATTAAACGAAACTTCGCTTTGGCTCCAGCAACCGGTTGGCCTGTAGAATCCTGTAATGTGACCCGCCACGTCAGCTTTTTGTATGCTTGAGTCGTTAGATACGGGTTACTAAAGGCTGAGTAAGGGATACGCTCAACGCCAGATTCACCTGAGACTAAATTAGCAGAAAACGACGCTACGATAGAGCCGAAGGTTAAACCGTAATAATTGGCAGGGTTGGCCGCCAAATTTGGGTTGCCACTAACACGTACTAAGACATTTTGATTTGGTTGTAACTGTTTAATAGGTTGCCTGCTATTGGCTGGAATAGTTATCCAACTGCCACCGTTGTAAACTTCCAAGACAAATTCATCGCTATTATTTTTATCTTGTAACTCAAGCAGTAAATCCTGTCCTCGAACCGATTGAAAAACGTAATAATCGAAGTCGAAGATATTATCTATATTCGCGGAAATGGTGTTTTGCTTATCTGGCAAAATAGTTACGTGGGCTACATCGTCATTAAATTCATAAGCGTCGAGTTGAGTTGAAACAATGGCACCAAAACTGAAGTCTGCTGCGTCAGAACTAATGACTTCCATATACCAGTAATAATCACCTGGTTCGGTGAGTGCAACCGCCAATTCATCTTGATTAGCGCCATTTGCAGAAGCAGCTAAAGCAGTGAAGGTGTCGTCTGGATTATGGCGGATAATCGTTAAATTCACGTTGGTCGCAGCCGATTGGCCAACCAAAAATGCAGACGTTTTACTATTTTGAGTAACAGCAAAATGGTAGCACAAGACGTCACCCGTTTGGCTGCCACCCAGAGGATAAACAGTGTTAACGGCAAGTGTTGGACAAACAGGGGTAATTGCGCTGGTGGTCACAGGCGTTCCATGACTACTTTTGTTCAGCATCTTGTCAGCCCGTACTGATTGTTGAATTGACACCGGTGTAGTATTTAAGATCTTTTGGAATAATGCAGGTTGCGCAGCTTGCTCTAAATAGCTTAGAGGGTCGATCGCTTGTTTGGCAAAAACTAGGGGTGAAGTAATGCAGAGGGAAAGTGCTAGTGTCGAAAAGTTCTTTTTCATAAATATCCTTATAGATTACATTTTTTATGAGTGGAATTACTCCATAGCCATTGTATATAAAATACACTTTTTTGTGAAAAAATATTTAACAAAAGGTTTTTCGGGATGTCAGTGAGAAGTATGCGCGAGCTTAAAAATCGCGAACTTAGTGAAAAGTTAAGAAAAGCATGCTGAAAGGTGCACTTAGTTGTTTAATAACGCGCAGTTGCCGACGCGAAGGTAGGGCTAGTTCAGCCCCACCCATTGTTGTCACTAAGCTTGTTGTTTTAACTCGATATATTCATCGACTAATTCCTCCAAAATCGCCAGCGGTACAGCGCCATTTTTTAGCACTACATCGTGGAAGTCTTTGAGATCAAATTTATCACCAAGCGCTGCTTTGGCTTTTTCACGTAAGCTTAAGATTTTCATCATGCCAACTTTATACGCTGTTGCTTGCCCTGGCATAACAATGTAACGTTCAATTTCCGCGGTGACGTCACTTAACGCCATACCTGTATTGGCAGCCATATATTCAATCGCTTCTTCGCGGCTCCAACGCTTGGCGTGAATACCGGTATCGACCACCAGACGTACTGCTCGGAATAACTCGGCTTGCAAACGGCCTAAATCGTCAAGTGGTTGTTGTTGATAGCCCATTTCCCACGCAAGGCGCTCAGCGTATAAGGCCCAGCCTTCAGTGTAAGCCGTAAAGGGTGACATGCGGCGGATAAATGGCATGCCTTCAAGCTCCATTGCCAGCGCAATCTGGAAATGATGGCCGGGAATACCTTCGTGGTAAGCCAAAGTACGCATGCTGTATTTAGGGGTTGCTTTTATATCATAGAGATTGGCAAAGAAACGGCCGGGGCGAGAGCCATCTAGTGCTGGCTGCTCATAGTAGGCACCGGGGGCGGTTTTTTCTTTAAATTCAGGGATCCTGACGACTTCCATTCCCGCTTTTGGACGAATGCGAAATGCTGCATCCATGCCTTGGTCGATTTCATCTAAGATGCTTTGATAGTCTTTGAGGATTGCCGCGCGGCCTGCGCTGCTGTCTTCGTAGTAGTGGCTTGAGTCGGCCACTAGTTGATCCATCGCAGCTTTAAAACCTAGACTAACGTCATACCCTTGCGCGGCGAGAATGTTCAACATTTGGCTTTGAATACGCTCTACTTCTGAAAGCCCCATTTGATGAATTTCTTCAGCGCCCATGTCTGTGGTGGTAAAGAATTTGAGGGCATTGGCATAGACTTTCTCTCCGTCAGGTAAGCGCCAATAACCATCGTCGGTGCCTGCTTTAGCTTGCAGCGCGGTGAAGTAATCAATAAAAGATTGATAAGCACGTTTGACGTCGTCGTTGATTTTGGCTTCTGCTGCTGCCAACAAAGCGGTTTTATCGCTGTTTGGTAGCGCGTCGAGTTTTGCGAGTTTTTCTTGTAACGAGGTATAAAGAATATTGTCGGTAACTGGTTGAGAAATGAAATTATTCATTTCTTCCAACACCCGCTCAATCACAAAGCGTGGCGGAATAATACCTTTTTGCTCACGAAGTTGTAGCCCTTCAAGAATTTGTGCAAATTTTTCGTCAACCAAACTCAAACGACTGAGGTAATTTTCTGCGTCTTCCTTATCATTAATTTGATGTTGACCTTGCATAAAGCTGGGGTAGCTATTTTGTGCGCCAAACAATTGGTTGACTGGGTAATCGTGATACTGATAGGGCTCATTTTCTAATAGATAATTGAGTAAATACAAAGTAATACGTTTTGACAGCAATTCGTCTTTGCTGAGTTGCTCATCATTGTAACGCTCGATGTTTTGGTGTAAGTGCTTGGCTTTTGCAAATAATGCTTGGCCGCTTTCCAAGCTGGCATCATCCAGTTGCGCGTTGTGACCCTTAATCCCGATGGATTCCAAAAATCCCAATGAAGTCAACATTTCTGGACTTTCAAAGGCAATTTTGACCATTTCTCGGTTTAGTAAGTTGTTAAAGTAGAAAGGTTTATCTGCATACCACTCATGGGCGGCAAAGCTGCTTCCTAGCACAGCTGCGGCACCCACTGTGCCGCCTAGCCATTTGACGATTCGATTCATTTTAGTTCTCGTTTTGTTAAATAATTTACAAATGTAACTTTTTGAATGTAGCAAACCTAATGCTGAATTGTAAAAAATAGTTAGGTGGTACGCTAAAAGTAAGCCTAGAAAGGCTAAATATACAAATACTTCAACCGTTAAATTACGTTTTATCGGCATTAACCATGCGAGCTTTTGTCCGTTGCACTTTTCGCTCCTGTAATTCTGTGTAATACCGCTTTGCGGATTTTGAGACCACAATGAACACGCCCTAAGTCTTAACAATATAACCTATGTGAAAAACACGTTTAGAAGGAGCGGATCCATGGCACATCAACATCATTGTCAAGGTTGTGCACAATGTGCATGCCATAACCCGTATTGGGATGTTTTCAAAAATAATGACGGAGTTGAAGCGTTTCTTAGACAGTTAAAGGCAACTTTGCCAAGAGCGCAAAATCTGGAGCATTTAATGCCAGCAACAACCGCGATTTATACTGGTGGTTGTATCAGGCCTATGATTAATGGGCAATGCGACCCTGTAGAGGCCTTAGGTATAGCAAAAGGCAAGGTCGTTGCAGTCGGTGCCTTAGCTGCGGTAAAGCAAGCGATGATTGCGCAAGGTTGCGCTAACTATGAGTTGGTTACTTTGGAGAATGGGCAGACACTATTGCCGGGTTTGATTGAGCCTCATGTGCATATTGTGCCTACTGCAATGACGATGAGCTGGTTGGATTTAAGCCCATTTCATGGTCAAAACTTAATGAGTGGCTACTCAATTGACTATATTAATAAGATATTGAGTGGCAGCAAAAAGCCAGTGAATAACGGGTGGATTTTAGGTGTGGGGGTTGATCCCGCTTTAATGCCTTTTGTAGACAGTGATGGGGCGTCACAATTGTGCCAAATCGACATTGCTACCTTAGATGCCGCAAGACCTGATACCCCAGTGTTTTTAATTTCAGCTTCGCTGCATACCGCTTACATTAATAGCAAAGCGCTCGCGCTTATCAAAGCCGCTAATGAGCTAAGTGACGACAAGGTAAATGAAATTATTCACCAAGGCGCGCTACAGGAAGCGACACAGATGGGATGGGGAATAAAGGCAATTCCTGAATTTCAAAAGCTTGAAGTTGTTACTCATCTTGAAAGTAACATTCGTGAAATTTTCACTACTGCCAGTCAACGTGGCGTAACCACTATGTTTGAAGCGGGTATGCAGCCAAGTATGGTGGATATGTTGAAAGCGTATCGTACTTATAACCCGCATAATGTCCGGGTTGGTTATGCCAGAGTATTTGAAAGTGCAGAACAGGTGAATAATGACAAAAACGGGCTAAGTGCTTATACGCCGTTGCAAGAAGAGGATTTAAGCACAGTATTTCAGGCTGCGGTGAAATTAGTATCAGATGGCTCTAATCAAGGCTTGACTGGATTTCAACTTGACGAATATGTCTGCAATCCTCAAGACAACTTCGGCATTTTGAATTTTAGTTATGGTGACGCGCCTCATACTGATCCAACTAAACCGGATTTTCAAACTACTGTGAGTGCGGTAATCGATAAGGGCTGGCCTTTACTTATTCACGCAAATGGCGATCAGGCCGTCAATTACACCATCAACGTTTATGAAACGGCTTTGAATGGACAAAGTGGTTTAGACAAACGTCACCGAATTGAGCATTGCTCATTGCTAACTGATGATAATGCGAAGCGTATGACAAAATTAGGACTTTCACCTAGCTTTTTAATTGGTCATGTCGGTTATTGGGGCTATGCCTTTGATGAAGTCATTTTTAAAGAAAAGGCACAGCTGCTTGACCGTTGCCAAACTATGCTTGAACTAGGTGCACGTATTACTTTGCATAGCGACTTATCCGTTACGCCACTTGGCCCATTACGTATGATGGAGCAAGCGGTAACAAGGGTGATGGAGCAGTCACCAACTCAAGCTGTCCTGAATGAGCGCGAAGTACTGACTAAAGAACAAGCACTGCGGGCAATTACTTATGACGCAGCTTGGCAATGTCATATTGATCAATGGGTAGGCAGCTTAGAGCCGGGTAAACTCGCTGATTTTGTTATTCTTGCAAAAGACCCTGTGGCAGTTGAAAGCAACTTGATCCGTGATATTCCAGTATTACAAACTTGGGTTGCAGGTAAGCTCAGATACCACAGCTGATATCGTTAAACTCATTGCGTAAACACTAGTATTGGTTGGTGTTTACGCTACGTTACTACTTTCAATATTTACGAATCACTATCAAGCATTCGCCATGCACAGTTGCTGCGTGATGCAATTCACTGACATGCACTAAACAACCAGCCGCAATTGTTTGCGTTTGCGAAAGCCCTTCGTCAGAGTGGACACTTATTGCCGTGTGCGCTGCGTAGATAAAGTATTCGTTGGGAGGCGTTAAGGTAAATTGACTGTCTTGAGTAAAAGAGCGAGTTTCCATGTTGCACAGTAAAGGATTAAAAATCACATTAAAATCTGTGATTGCGCCTTGATGTAAACGGCCGGAAGTAGACTGCGCACCATCAAATACGGCTATATCTAGTGGCTTGTTTAAAGTCAGTGATTGATCACCAATGATGAGATCAATACCTGCTCCTTCTAACAACACTAAATGTCGTGTATAACCTGGGAAAAATGAAAACGGTCCGTCTTCGACAACACAGGCTTTGCTGATACGCCAAGCGAAATTCGACATATCAGCGCCTTCGTTTATTGCAAGTTCTGCCGTTACACCTTTGCCGTTTTTCCAAGGCACTTGTTTAAATTGTTCGGGAGTCGTGATGGTAAGAAGCATTACAAGTTTACCTTTTCGCAGTTATTACAGTGGCTAGAACAGGGGATAGTGTAATCGGGTTTTAATCTAAGCTAAAGTCGCTATACCCTTCTTACTTAAGTTTCGGCGGTATTGGCCGCGTTTCTTTACCTCGATTACATCGGGTATCTTGAATCGAGTGCCGCTTATTTACTGTCTACCTTTACTCCACATAATACAGGTATAACATGGGGTCATATAAGACAATATTCGCTCTCACAAAGTCGATTATAACTGGATTATTTATGCTGCTTTTGCGCAAAGGGAAATCAAATTTCCCTCACTAGCTCGAATTTGCTACCATAGTCTACTTGGTTCAGTCGGAGGATGAATGAAGTTACTGTATTGGTTAGATGAGTGGTTAACGTATTCCCGTGAAGAGCAACAACGTAGGTTGCCAATCTCAGGCGATGATTTACTTGATGATGTGTTTGTCAGGTACAACTTCGTAGACCTCAACAAACCTCTGCTGTTTACCTTTTCTCCCGCTGGTACTAACGTCCAAGAACAAGATCTCCACCCTGATTTCGCGCCTTGGGGCTATCGCCTCGCCAATAAGCAAAACGTTAATATTATCGCCTTTCAGCACTTAGGCGTGAGTAATTGGTTTCGTAGCCGTAACCTGATCTTTTTCCTCGAACAACTCGCCACTCTGCTTGCGCCATTTAACAGTCGACTCGGCTATGGACTAAGTCGTGGCGGTTTTGCGGTAGGGGCGTTTGCCAATTTATTGAAATTAGACCAAGTTTTATTGTTCCACCCAGTGAGCACTAAAAATAAAGCCTTAGCCCCTTGGGATGATAGGTCGAGTACTGACATTGCACAGAAGTTTGATTGGCAAGGGGATTATCACGACCTAGATTTAGGCAAGGCGAAAGGTTATATCATTTACGACCCAACTAATCGCATTGACCGTAAACATGCTAGGCGCTACCAGCAGTTAACCCATTTACGGGTGTTTGGTATGGGGCACGGCACCCACGCTACTTATCTCAATAAATTTGGTTTTTATAAGCAAGTCGCAGTGGACTTTATGCTCCATCAGCAGCTAGATCTGTTCCAATTCCGTCAGCAAACCAAAACCTTGCGTTTTAAAGAGGATTATTACAAGCGCTTGAATAAAGCCAATCGTAGCTCTTCACATCGTTTGGGGTTACTGAGTAAGGCGCATCAGATTTTGCTGGATGAGAAAGAAGCCCATGTGCAAGAACATCAAGCACAAATTGATATTCAACCGCTGATTGATATAGCACTTAAGCATCAAGAGGAAAATCCGCAAGATGCGATTCAGTTACTCGAAGTGGCGCAGCAACTGGCGCCGGACGATCCGCTGGTGGAACATACGTTAAAACAACTGAACAAGTAAGCGGTAGGGTTTGACAGGTCGTGCGGTTGCACGACCTGCTAACCTTAACTTGATTTGGGAGTCGGCTTTTCTGATGCAGCAGATTCAGTTGTCGTTTGTTTCTGCTGACTGATATCGAGTTGATGAGTTGGTTCATCTGCAACGTAACTTTGGTTTTGTCGTCCAGCGCCAAAACTCTCGTCTTCTAAACCATTATCTTCCCTATCATTATCTTCTAAATTGTCATCTTCCAGATCATCGGCAAGTTCGTCGTCCTCATCGTGAACCGTGCCATGTTGCGGTTTAATCTCATCAACCACCAACAGTTGCTCATGGGCAGTGGTTTCTTCAATCCGCGGATCCATAGTGGCGGCAAGAGGAGAATTAGTGACATCCGACGTCCCCATCACATAGTCGCTCGGTGCTGGCTTCTCGGCCTTTTGTTTAGAGTTAATGGCGCTCAGCAGCATAAACATCACCACTGTCAGTAGCGCAATTGATGCGTAAAGGGCTTGATGACCAAAGTAGGCCATCACTTGCGCGTTCACCGCAGAGCCAATCGTCGCGCCCGCACCAAATGCCACTAGCAATGCTGAGGACACGCCAACACGGTCTTCATCTTCAACACGTGAGTTAGCCAAAGCTGAAGAAAGCGGATACAAAGTAAACGCGAATAGACCAAATGCGAATGTTAGGGAATACGCAAGCCATTGCACTGATGGTAGTAAAAACAAGGCTATACTAATTACGCCAATGGCGACGGCGTTACTGCGAATTAAAATACTGCGGCGGATTTTGTCGGATAATATCCCCATTGGCCACTGAGCGAGCAAGCCGGCAAAAATAGTTGCCGACATATAAATCGCAATCTCTGTGGCATTAAAGCCCGACAAACTGGCAAAGGTCGGTGCTAAGCCGTAAAAGCTACCGTTAATGATCCCAGCAAATAGCACCGCAGTTAAAGATTGCGGCACTTTCTTAAAGTAACCAAAGAGACTTACCTGAATCGGACGTAAAGGTTTAGGGTGGATGCGACGAGTGATTGAAATGGGAATAATACCAAGCGCCAGTGCCATACATACCAAAAATAGCGGTGCATAGCCAAGCTCAGGAAATTGTGAGAGCGCAAATTGACCCATGACTAACCCAAGATAGGAAGTGATCATATAAAATGAAAACACTCGCCCACGCGACTCTGGTGCCGCTTGTTCATTCAGCCAGCTTTCTAACACCATGTAGTTACACATCATGCCAAGACCAACCACAAAACGTAGTGCCAGCCATAAATAAATATTGTCACTGACGCCATGCGCTGCGACGCACGCGGTAACCGCTGCGGTGCTGGCAGCAAAGGTACGAATATGACCAACGGATTTTATCAGTTGATAACCGAGCTTAGAGCCCAGTAGTAGGCCTAAATAATAGCATGAGGTGAGAAGGCCTATCCAAAAGGTAGATACGCCATGTTGTCCCAAATAAAGGGCGAGATAAGTGGTCAGTAAGCCGGTACCACCGATCAGAAACAGGTTGGTAAAATAAAGCGATGGGAATGATTTCATCTAATTGCTAATAATCTGCGAATACAATCACATACTAGAGGATGTAAGGCATTTTTCCAAGCAACTTGACCGCGATGTATGGTGTATTTACTGGCTATTGGTACATTCAATGTGGATGATATTGGCTGTAACACCATAAAGTGTTTATGCTGACGTTTGATTAAACGACACATTTTTGGTTTTTAACTTAAGGAGAATGCGTGACATGGTGACTTATATTTATGCCGGGTTGTTTGGTGTAATGCTGGTGGGGTTAAGTTTACAGGTAGTGTTCAATCGTAAGCGTAGTCAAGTTGCGCTGGGGGACAATAATCACGTGTTGCTGCAACGCGCCATTCGTGCACAAGGCAACTTTACTGAATACGTGCCACTGGCGTTGCTATTGCTCTATATGGTTGAAACTACATATCAAAACCCCCTGATAGCGCATGGCTTAGGGTTAAGCTTATTAATTGGCCGAGTGCTACACGCGCTTGGAATTGCGCGCCAACCTGAGCCTTTGATATTTCGCCAAGTTGGGATGGGGCTAACCTTTACTGCTTTGCTAGTGAGCAGCATATTACTGCTGATTGCGGCGCTAACATAACAACTAGCGTTTAAACCGACAACAGCAATGAAATTGGGTCATTAACCCAATTTCACGCTTCAAGAGGACGGCTTAACCGCGACCGTAGTAGTTGCACTCACCTAAGGTTTTGTAAGCTGTATTGCTGTATTTGTACCAACCAGAGCCTGGACTAAACTGAGCACAGATTTTTTGGCCATTAAGCTTACTAGCGTAAACATACCAAGCAGCAGGGGCTGCAGAAGCAATTGGGGTGGTGGTGATTGCTAGGATTGCAGCAATCAAAGTCACTTTTAATGATTTCATCGTATTCTCCGTAATAAAGTTGATTAATGTAAGCATTTCCGTCTCACATTAGTGCCTATTTTAGCAGTTTTTTGCCGTGAATACTTAATTTATATCAATAAAAACATTGGATTATGAAGATAAGCTAAAGTTTTATGAAAGCCGATGGGTATCACGTCGTCGTTGTAGCGGATTAGGCTAAATGTCGTTTTTCTAAAGAAATTATTGCCAGCAAAAATTACACCACTTGAGCGCTGCCATACTATTCCCTACAATATCAGAGTATTTTTAATTTCAGATGATAACTATGACTGACTCTACCGCAAAACCAGAATTACCAGACCACTTATCTATTAACCCACGCAGCCCACACTATATTGAAGAAATTCTTCAATATGAAATTGGGATTCGTTTGAATGGCAAAGAATTATTCAATGTTGAAGAATACTGCATCAGTGAAGGCTGGATCAAAATTGCCTCGCCTAAAGCACTAGATCGCCGCGGTCAGCCGTTACTTATCAAAAGTAAAGGTAAAGTAGAAGCGTTTTATCGTTAAACGCTAGGTGATTACTGCGCAGCTGCGCAGTAATCATGTTGATTAAACTTGGTCACACGCTTTGGCATAGCTGCCAACATTACAGTACATAGGGTTACAGGTAATAGCCGCACTCGCACCTACACCACCGCCCACCACATTTGGCGTCAACTTAGCAGGAACTAATGTAGTATCTTTGCTTAGGCTTTTAATCTTCTTTTTATTTAGTTGCAAATTCATCTTTATTTTCCTTAATTATCATTGTTATAAGTTAGTCATTAGACAAGCCAAAAGAAATCAGACGCCTCCCTTTGGTTAATTAAATGTATTCGTTTGTTTTTATTGTGTCAATTGTTTGTTTTTTATTTCAATTTTTGTCGTTGTACGATACTGTTGTAATGCTTTGTATTGTATAACCTTTTTACTTGCTTGTTGATGATTGGTAAGTGAAAGGTGTTGAAAAGTGTTACTTATTTTGAAACACTGGGTTTGGTTTAAACAATAAACAAGGAAACCGTGATGCAACTAAAACTCAAGAAAAACAACTTAAAGTCACTATCGCACCAAGCCGTGTTGGCGAATAAACTCACTCCTCAAATAGCGGGTGGTATTCCTACCGATATGACAGGGCAAGCAGGTATTAGCTGTCGTGCGTGTCCAGTGGAACCTATGCTACAAGCTTAATTTTCACCTATAGCCATGTATTTTTACATGGCTATTCAATGGCTTTGTACAGTATTTTGCCGTGTAAACCAATGCTCTAAAAACGTAATACATTGCAGCACTTTTGGTGGTACAAATTGGCGTGCGGGATACAAGGCGTATAAGGTCAAATGGGGCTTAGCAACCTCGGCTAATACCTCTATTACTTCACCTTTAGCGAGCGCTTCGCGACAAGTAAATTCGGGTAAAAAGCCAATACCATGACCAGCTTTAACTATATCTAGCATAAACAGCACATTGTTAACTTTTAAGTTTCCTTGAAGTTTGACGCCATCAGCCAAAGGCCAGACGTTTTTACCTTTGAAATAACTGTACTCAAAACAGTTGTGGGCGAGTAAGTCACGAGCTTGAGTAATTGCTGGGTACTTGGCTAAATAGCTGGGGGCTGCACAAATATGGTAATTAAATTTGCGCAGTGGACGACCGATATAAGCGGAATCAAAAGGTCTGCTTGCGGCCCGAAAACCCAAATCAAACCCTTGTTCGACTAAATCAACGTCTTCATCACCTAAATGTATATCTAGGCTTATCTCTAGTAAGGTGCGTATAAGTCTGCAAATCGTTGTTAGGAGTAAAGTTGCTCGTAAATAAGGCTGTACTGCACGGTTTATGTTATGTGTCTTTATGTCTATAGATAATTTAATAAATAACTTGAAAACATTTCATTTACAAAATGTTTGCATTTGTTTGTCTTGAGTACCCATAATCGCCACTCCTTTTAAAACAACATGGAAAAGGTTATGAGAAAATTCAATATGCTAGCGACAAGTGTTGCGGTTGCCCTATCGGGGGCCGTTGTCAGTATGGGCGTTGCTGCCCAAAAGGTAGAGTTACAGGATCATGGGCTAGGTGGTGAAGTGACGCCGCAAATCGTTGGTGGTGCACCAGCCAACACCGCGGAATGGCCATTCTACACACAAATTTTAAACTCCAATGGCACTACTGCGTTTTGCGGTGGTAGCTATATTGGTGACGGCTTTGTACTGACTGCGGCACACTGTGTTAACGCCAAGGCCGCACAGTTTATCGATGTTAAAGTAGCGGGTTTTGTTCTTAATGGTAATGATGGCGACCGGATTCGCGTTGCACAAAAATACGTTCATCCACAATACAATAGCAGCACCTTAAACCATGATATAGCGTTACTTAAGTTAGAGCGTCTGCCGCGCCAAGGGCAAGCGGTACAAATCGCCTCAGGTTCTTTGAGCCAATATGCGCGCAACGGAGATTTGCTTACCGTGGCGGGTCTTGGCCGCTTAAGCGAAGGCGGTAGTCGTCCTTCGGTGTTGCACGAGGTTGATGTACCTCTGGTGTCGGATGCGGTTTGTCAGCAATCCGGTGGCAGCTATGCCAATGTTGGCGACGTTGCTTTCTGTGCAGGCTATGCGGTTGGTGAAAAAGACTCGTGCAGCGGTGACAGTGGTGGCCCGATTGTTGTTAGAAGTGGTGGTCAAATCGTACAACTTGGTGCAGTAAGTTGGGGCGTAGGTTGTGCGCGGCCCGCAAAATATGGTGTCTATGCCGATGTGGCGGCACTACGAGGTTGGATAGACAGCATCAAACTGGGTGGTGGTAGTGCAAGCTTAACTTATAAACCTACGCAAACTTTAGCTGATTTCGCGCTTTATAGTGTGGTTAGTCACCGTTTTGATTTACGTAATTCAGGTACTAAAGCCGCTAATCTTAATGCCGTCGTGGTTTCTGCGTCAGGTGTGGCAAGTGGTTTGGTAGTTACTGCTGATACTTGTAGTAATCGCGCCTTAAGTGTTAACCAAAGCTGTAGTGTAAATGTAGAATTTACCGCACAGCAAGCAGGAACGGCGGGCGTGAGTTTTGCCTTTACTGAAGCTGCCAGCACCACCCAGCACTCGGCAACTGTTACAGCGCAGGCAATCGACAAGCCCGCCTGTGCCGGCTCTTGGAACGAGAACAGCATCTATCAAAAGCCAGATCGCGTAACCTACAATGGTAAAGTGTATGAAGCCAAGTGGTGGACGCAAGGCGAACGTCCGGGCACGGCCAGTGTGTGGTTAGAAGTGGGTGTAGACTCAAGCTGTAACTAATTATCAGCACTTAGACACAGGGAAGGGGCTTGTTGCCCCTTTTACGGTTTAATCTTAAGGATATGGCCAGTATTAAAGCGGCTTTTGACAGCGAAGCCACTGCCAATCGCTGACAAAAATGTCGAAAAGAACACTAAATAATGTCGGTTTGTTGGTGCTGCTAAGTACCACTCAGGGAAGAGTAATCTGGTAATTGGTCGCAAAGTGTTTACTCACTTGGGTGATCACTCCTCGGTTGGCTTTATCTACGCGGTCAATTTCAGTATCATGCGGGGCAAATTACCGGAGGCGTTATGAAATTGGTACGTTGGCTATTGGGCCGCATTATTCTGTTTTTTGATTTTATCACTACCCCACGCGGCGTAAAACGCGACGCAAAATTACAAGCGCAGATTGACACGAAAACCGCCAGTTTGAGCCTTTATCAGTTTCATGCTTGTCCGTTTTGCGTCAAAGTGCGCCGTGCCATCAAACGTAATAATCTAAAGATTGAATTGCGTGATGCTAAAGCTGAAGGGATGCACCGCCAAGCATTGCTAGAGCAAGGTGGAAAAGTAAAAGTGCCTTGTTTGCGTATTGAACAAGGCGACCAAGTAACTTGGTTGTACGAATCAAACGATATTATTCGTTTTCTCGAGCAAGAAGTGGTCGAGAAAGCCGCCTAAGGGCGATTTTAGCGCAGCTTTAGAGCATCTAAAAAGCCAATACAGTGTTGGCTTTTGCTGTTATTGGCTGGTGTTGCTGCGGTTTAAAAGCACTACCGCGATAGCGGCAATGCTTAATGCCAGCGCTGTGGCCATGGCGGCACCAGCCACGTCATAACGTGGAATTAGCACTAAGTTGGCGCCAATATCGACGACAATGGCAAGAAGCCCTATCCACACAATTTGTTGGCCTTTGCCCTGATATTGTTGCCAAGTGACGCTCGGCGCTACTAAGGCCCAAATACCATAACCAGCAATAAGCCATAGCAGGGCTGATTCGGCATGTTGATACTCTGTGCCAAAGAGTGTCAACAGAGGTTTAGCAAAGAGCATTAAAGCAATGACCACCGTCACAATGCAAAGTACGGTGACGCGCTGGGCTTTGTGAAAGAGTGCTTTGGCTTCCTCTGGTTGCTTATCAAAATAGTGGCCAATCAAGGGCATAAATAAACTGGCGATGGTGACTTGAGTCACGGGGATAAGGTGCGCCAAAGTATTTGCAGCACCAAAGTGACCAACATGATGCTCATGAGAAATGAGCTCCAGCATAAAAATATCGGCCTGGTTTAGAAGCATTGTGACTAACATCGCCAACATCATCGGAATGGAAAGCTGTAGCAGTTGTTTGTTATCTAGCGTTTTCGAGGGCGCATAACGTGCCAATAAATGGTGCTTGTTAAGATAAAACAGTTGCCACAGCACAATCACACTCACCACCAAAATGCCTATGGCTATCACATGGATCAGGCTGAGGGTGACAACAAACTGTGCTGCGGCGAGTACCAACAAGGTTTTGCCAAGCGGTAGAGCCAAACGCCACGGTAAATTAGCAGCGGCGAGTTGTTTAGCACTTTGCAGCACGCGACTCAAAATGGCGCCAACCGCAATAAGTGGTACGGCAATCACCATAATCGCCAAAGCGTGGTGGTCAGCTTTATCAAACGATACCACATAGAGAAAACTTGCTCCCCACGTTAGGGCTATGACCAAGCAGGATATCATCGCGGCATATTTTAAATAAAACACTAAGTACGCCATCACGGTTTGGGTTTGCTGCTCAGAAATAGGTCGGGCTAAAATTCGTGGTGCCAATCTGTCGCCGCCGAGCAACACCAGCACGGAAGCCAACGTGGTAAAGCTGTAGGCAACTTTATAATCACCATAGGCAGCCACGCTCAGGTGTTGGCTTAAAGTGAGGTTAAAAGCGTAATCTGCCCCGTAGCCAAGTACGATTGAAATCACTAAAAACAGGGCACCATGGCTTAGGTACTGTGCATGTGAAGTGGTCATGTTATTGTTACTATCCATCACAAAACGCGCTTAAGATAGTTGATGTTAACATTTTATTATCAATAAGTAAGGTGGGATGTTGCCTTACCATACAAGTTGGTAAGGCAAAGTGAGTATAAGTTTAGTTAGTGACTTTACGGACGCGGAAACTGCGGCCTTTCATTTTGCCTTCGCTGATAGTTTGAATGGCAAGATTCACCGCTTTACGCTCAATCGCCACATACGAGGCGATGGCAGTCACTTTAATTTTGCCGATTTGGTCACCTTTTAGCGCTTGTGTTGCGGTAAGGGCACCTAAAATATCGCCAGGGCGAAGTTTGGCTTTTTTGCCGCCGTCAATTTGTAACGTCACCATAGGTGCGCGAGTAATACGGTTACTAAGCACTTCATCGCCCGGCAAGTCTGAGGTCTCAATGGTGGTTTCGAGGTAGTCTTCCAGCGCGTTTACTTTGTGTGACTCTTTGTAGCTCATCAGTGAGCATGCAATACCTTTTTTCCCCGCACGGCCGGTACGGCCAATACGATGAACATGCACTTCTGGGTCGTGGGCGATGTGGTAGTTGATCACCATATCAACATGGTCGACGTCGATACCACGGGCGGCGACATCGGTGGCTAACAATACGGTTAAGCTTTGGTTGGCAAAGCGAATTAAGGTGCGATCACGGTCTTTTTGTTCTAAATCACCGTGTAGTGCGGCAACGTCAAAGCCTGCTTTGGCCAATTCATCACAAACATCTTGGCACTCAGCTTTGGTGTTACAAAATACCACCGCAGAAGTCGGTTGAAACTTAAGTAATAATTTGTGTACTGCGTCCAAGCGCACGTCATTGCTTTCTACTTCATAAAAGTATTGCTCAATGGTGCTGTCATCATGGGTTGCGGTTACCGTGATTTTTTCTGGATTGTGCATCACATGCTGAGCTAGTTGCTCAATTTTTGGCGGGAAAGTGGCGCTAAACAGCAAGTTCTGACGATCGCGAGGACAGTGGTCAATAATATATTGTAGTGGCTCTTCAAAGCCCATTTCGAGCATGCGGTCGGCTTCATCAAGCACAAAGGTGTTTACTTCGTCTAAATTCAAACGACCTTTTTGCAGATGCTCTTCAATCCGTCCTGGTGTACCAACAATTATATGCGCGCCGTGTTCCAACGAGCCAATTTGCGGCCCCATAGGTGCGCCACCACACAAAGTTAGTACCTTGATGTTATGAATGGTACGCGCCAGTTTGCGGATCTCAACCGCTACTTGGTCGGCAAGTTCACGAGTCGGGCACACCACTAAGGCTTGGACACGAAAACGGCTGACATTGAGATTATGCAGTAACCCTAATGCAAAAGCGGCGGTTTTCCCTGAGCCGGTTTTACCTTGGCCGATGACATCTTTACCCGCCAAAATCAAAGGTAAGGTTTGGGCTTGAATGTCGGTCATGGTGTGATAACCCAACGACTCTAGGTTATCAATAAGGGCAGGCGCAAGCGCGGTGTTGGAAAATAGCAGCTCTGACAAAACGGTTCTCGTCTAATTCAATAAAAGCAAAAGTTGATTATAACATGGCTTGTGGATGCTTGGGGAGCGCGCCTTGTGGTTTAACTTTGCCGGTGAATCAGATTGGCATAGGACTTGAGTTATTTATTATCAGAATACCTTAAGTATGCGTCGGATAAATTTATATCTTTTTGTTTTTAATTAACTTTTATTTGTTCGTATGCAGAGCATAAAGTAAAAAGTTAACCACAATTGTGCAACGGCCAGCTGCTGGTGCACCAAAAGGGGGCAGGATGAGTTTTTGCGAAGTGAACTTTGATGGTTTGGTAGGGCCAACCCATAACTATGCGGGTTTGTCATTTGGCAACGTAGCGTCTCAAACCAATGCCAATAAAGTGGCTAATCCCAAGCAAGCTGCGTTGCAGGGCTTAGAAAAAATGTGGCAGCTGGCGCAACTCGGTTTGCCGCAAGGCGTGTTGGCGCCTAATGCCCGACCAGATTTAGCAACTTTACGGGCATTGGGATTTAGCGGCAGCGATACGCAAGTGATCAATCACGCCGTGAAAACCGCACCGCAATGGTTAAAAGCGTGTTATTCGGCGTCCTCCATGTGGGCCGCCAATGCCGCAACGGTATCGCCCAGTTGTGATACCCAAGATGGTAAGTTGCATATTACGCCGGCCAATTTAACCAACAAGCTCCACCGTGCCATAGAAGCCAAAACCACGGCAAAAATTTTAGCCGCGGTATTTAATCACGAGGATTATTTTGTGCATCATCCACCTTTGCCACAACATCCGGTATTTGGCGATGAGGGGGCGGCAAATTACACCCGCTTAGCAGATAGCTATGGACACGCGGGATTAGCGCTTTTTGTGTATGGTGAAGATGTTAACAGTGCGGTGAAGCCGACATGTTTCCCAGCAAGGCAAACGCGCCAAGCCAGTGAGGCAATCGCTCGTAGTCATGGTTTAGCGCCTGCTCAAACCTTGTTTATCCAGCAAAACCCAGCGGTGATTGACCAAGGGGTGTTCCATAACGATGTGATTGCCATTGGCAATGAAAATGTGTTTTTGTTTCATGAGCAAGCGTTCTATCAGCAGCCACAAGTGATTGAACAAATTCGTGCCCACTACCAAGGTGCGCGACCACTGCATTTAATTGAAGTCGCAAGCGCTGCCGTGTCGATTGCAGATGCGGTAAAAAGTTACTTATTTAACAGCCAATTGGTGAGTTTACCCAGTGGTGGTATGGCAATCATTGCGCCGAGCGAATGCCAAATTGTCGATGGTGTTGAGCAGTATCTATCTGCGCTCTGTAAAGCTAGCAATCCTATCAATGAGGTGATTTATTTAGATTTAAAACAAAGTATGCAAAACGGCGGGGGGCCTGCCTGTTTACGCTTGCGGGTGGTGATGTCGGATCAAGAACTTGCCGCAGTTAACCCGCGCTGTATGTTGGATGCAAGCTTATATCAGCAGTTGGTGGCTTGGGTAACACGTCATTATCGCGACCGCTTGTCAGAAGCCGACTTAGCCGACCCGAGTTTATTGCAAGAAAGCCAAACGGCCTTAGATGAGCTCAGCCAAATATTGGCGCTGGGTTCGGTTTATCCGTTTCAACAGGTTTAGGGGAGTAAGCACGGGCGCACAACACAGTGCGCCTGCGCTTAATTTTCACAGCAAGGTGTTACAACTTTAAGCTTATTGGCAAGGGCATTCATCAAGTCGCTTATGCGTGATTGCTTCTGCTAAGTCTTTAATCGCAGGTGCTAAATCATGCTTGTCTATTTTCACTTCGACTAAATAACTGGATTTACTATCTTCGGCGATATGTTGAAACACCCGATGAATATCAGCATTAGTGGCAATCGTGAGGTGTTTTACACCAAACGCGCCTGCGAGTTTGTCATAGTGCCAAGTCGGTAAATTATCAAACGGCGCAAACTGCCCATTTGGTGTAAAAGCGCAAATGTCGACAAACGACTGCTCAATGGCATACACAGCATTACTCATTACAAATACCACGGTATTGAGGTTGTGGCGCTGTAAGGTGGATAAGGTTTGGCACATCATCATAAAACCGCCATCACCCGCTATCACTATGCTGCGCCGCGGGTTTGCCAGCGAAACGCCCAATGCGCATCCCGTTTCATGTCCTAGTGAACCCCAAGCTGCGTCACTAACAAAGTGATCTTGTTTAACCCCAACTAATCTTGCCGCCATATACAGCGACGAGCTTTCGCCCAGAATAAGGTTGTAGTCTTGCACGATTGGGTCGTGATTTAAGGCATGTTGATAATAGGCAAAGAAGCTTTGATAACTGGCTGGTTGGTGGTCTGTAGGGCAAGTTGCCGAGCTATCAAGGTAACTTGGCTGATTCGTGTGACAAACAGGCAGTGGGTTAGCCTTAAAGTAAACGGTTAACTCACGGATAAAATTGCCCAAGCTGATTTGTAAATAGCTGGTGTTTTTACCCACTACCGCGCTGCCCATATTGACCCGAGTGATAGCATCGGCTTGAGTTGTCAGCATAGTCAAATAGTCATCGGTAAATATCGCCCCTAAGGCAATGATGGCATCGCATTTTTTAACATAATCAAACACTTCCTGCCTTGATGCCTCACCCGCATAGGTGCCGATAAAGGCTGTTTTACCTATGCCATCGGTTTCACTCAGCACAGATTTGGCTAAGGTCGTGGTGGTGTAAGGAATATTCAGGCAGCGCAGCAGCTCTGCAACTTCCTCGGCAAGTCCAAGGCGTGCCAGCTCAATCCCTAACATTAGGATAGGTTGTTTAGCTTGCTTTAAACTATTTATCACGCTTGCAACGAGCTCTTTCTGTTGATCTTTATTCGGTGGCGTGACTAACTTCGGCAATCGCTCATCTGGTCGTGGGCAGTCGGCTCCCCACACGTTTTGCCAAGCCTCAAGATAAATAGGGCGCTTTTCCGCCATCGCCAATTGTAACGCTCTATCAATAATAGCGGGCGCTAACGCGGCATCGGTGAGGATTTCGCTTGCCACAGTGACGGACTCAAAAACGGTTTTATCCGCTTGATAATTACCTGTACTATGGTGAAACAGCGCACCAGTTTCCGCTATGGTCACGCGGTTTTCAAGTGAAGGGCTGGCGGAGATCACCACCACTGGGTTACGCTCTACATAAGCCCCAGCAATGGCGTTTAGGACACTAAACGTGCCAACGCCATATTGCACTGAGACCGCACCAATCCCTTTGTAGCGCGCATATCCATCGGCGGCGTAACCCGCACCTAGTTCGGTGACATCACCCACCGCTTCAATGTCACAAAAATTATCTAAAGCGGCCATAAATTCCTGCACATAATCGCCCGGTACTTGGAATACCTTATTTAGGCCGAGCTCTTTGAGGCGCGTTAAGAGGTAATCGGCCACTGTAAATTTATTGATATTCATGGTTGATCCCTTCATAAGCAAACTCAGTCACCTCATTTAATACCTCCGCATTTGCTTGCGGTTGTACCGTTGAATGAGGGGCTTGACCGTGGCAAAGGGTGGCGCAATCGGCAGGCAGATAGTTGAAATGCGATTTCAGCCACTGCGGGTAAGCTGGGTCGGACTTTAGCCAAGCAGGTGTTGGTAGCTTAAAGAATTCAGCCAGTGTGGATTCTGCGGTATTGAGTGCGCCCTCGACCCAACCTTGCTCGTAAGAATAGGCTTCACCAACGATAAAAATTTGCTCGTCGGCAACCGGATGGCGCATACGACACATAATTTCATCTAAACGATAATTGGCCTTCCATTCATGCCAGCCGCCACCAAACGGGTCATCGCTCCACTGTTGATATACCGCAGAATACGGCATTGGCAGTTCTTTTTGGTTGTGTAGCGCTTCAATTTGGCGATGTGCCGACTCCACCATCGCGGCGGTGATCTGGAACTGACTTTTTGGCACTATGTCTTGTGCTGGAACACCTTCACAGCCATATGCAGGTGGATAGCCAAGGTAAGGCGCGCCATATTCTAAGCCTTTCCAATAGGGAATGGTGCCAATGTCGTTGTAAGAGGCCATCAATAACGAGTTGGTGTTGGGTTGGCCATCTTCTTGGTCGCATTCTGTACCCATATAATAGGTTTGGCGAATAGGTAAATCCGTTACCGAGCGGCCAGCTACTAAACCTAGACTGCGCCACCAAGGTTGCTCATAAGCCATAAACATTTTAATGGCTTTTTGGATAAGCACAGAAGGGATGTTCTTTTGTAGCCAAGGGTCGGCAAAGAAACTTGACTCAATCAACTCTAAAGAACGTCTTGGCATAGCTAAGATCAGTTGCTTGGCTTTTACTATGGTTTCATCGGCGCTGCAATCACAGGTATTACCATGACAATCCGTGGTGGTGGATTTAAAAATCAACTCGTAACGGTGGGGGTGTTTTGGATGAATGTTGATTTTAGCTAAGCGTTTGTTTTTATGTAGACGCTTGTCCGTTGGTAAACAGCCAGGCAAAGCAAGGAAATCAGCACAAAGCTTGAGAGGTAATGCTTGAAAGCCATCTTTTAAGGTCAAAAATACCGTATCATCACTGTATTCAGTGGCTGGTAACTGAGTCACCGCATTGGCATTGGCGACGTTTGCATCGTAACCGCCAGCTTCTTTCATAAATAAATAAGCTTCGTTACTCAATACACGCTCTAACAGGTTCCAAAACCCGTACTTCCAAATTTCCTGACCAAACACTTTCACCTGCATTTGTTGTTGCAAGGTCATGTCGGCAAAGCCAGGGCAAATTAGGTTCATTACTTTGACTTGCAAGTCTTCTGGGCCATAGCCGCGCTCGGATTCATGCAAGTTATAAGGGATTTTGTCGGGACACTCAGCAAAATCACGATAACGGAAATAGTGACCGCGCAAGTAAAACAAATTGTTTTCACTGCCCGCGAGTTTGTCTTTTAGAGCCGGATCTTGGCTATTGGGGTAGAGCGGTAAGTCAGAGCCCATCGGGAAGTTTTTGGTTGCAAGTCCAAGTTCGTCCACTAAGGTTTTGACCATTAAGTGATCAGACGGGATATATCGCATGCCACCAAGTTCAGCGACCACATTCGGCAAACCGGGGAGTTTTTTACTGAACAGTCGTCCGCCGATGCGGTCGCTGTATTCAAATAAGGCAATTTTTTGGTCAAGACCGTATTGTTGTTGTAAACGCCACGCGCTGTAAGTGCCAGAAACGCCGCCACCAACGATGGCAATATCAAGTTCTAACGTCATTGCAAATGCTTCCTTTTGTCGATTTGCATTTCAAGTTAGTAGAAATGAAGCGGGAAAGCCATTACATGTAATTACATAATTTTAACAGCGCGGGGTGTTAACGTTGCTTACTTGCGAATGTATCAAGATTGTTTAGTACCGCAATATTTAGTAAAGTCACGAGCAATTTACTTGCCTCGGACGGACTATGATTGCGCTTAACGGTATTGAAATATTTGATTTATTCTTTCGTTTTGCGGCGGTTGGTCAGCTCGGTTTAGTGTTACTTTGGACGGTGTCGCACGGTACTTTAGCAAAGCGCTTTAGTGCGGCGCTGTTTATTCTTTGTATAGCAAGTTATTTACTTTTAACCGCCCCCATCGAAGATGAACATTATGGTTGGTTACGGCAATTATTACTGCTATTTACCGACTTAACCGCGATAGCTATTTGGCTGTTTGCGCAGTCGCAGCTCAGCCTAGGTAAGCCTATCTCGCGACTCAATCGTGGCTTTGCTTGGCTGTTAGGGGGCTGGAGCTTAGTGATGTTATGGCTGTTTTTAGTGAACCAAGGTTCTGGTTTATTGCACGACCTAAATCACTGGCTCAGTTTTGTTTTATTATTATTTGTGGTGTTCCGCTGTGTGCTCGGCTTTCAAGACGATTTAGACGACCGGCGGCGTAAGTTTCGTTTGCTGTTAGTCATTGGCAGCGGAGTTTATATGGCGATGCTCACCTTTATAGAGCTGGCATTTAAATTTGTTAAAGATGATGCACTGTTTAGTCTGCTTAACAGTGGCACGATTTTAGGTTTAGTGACCTTGACTGGATGGCAAGTGTGGCGCAAAAGCCAGCCACAGCGTGAGCTTGTCAAGGCGCCAGCAGTGCAGCAACATACTCAGACCACAGCACAAGCCGACCCAAGATTAACAGCTGTTTTGCAATTGATGGACGAGCAGTTTTATCGCCAGTCCAATTTATCTATTGCGGTGCTGGCAGATGCGCTGCACATACCTGAGCATCAGCTGCGCCAGCTTATTAATCAGCAGCTGGGTTTTAGTAACTTTTCGCATTTTCTTAATAGCTACCGTATCCCTGCGATTTGCCAACAATTGCAAGATCCAGCTAAAGCACATTTACCAATTCTGACTATGGCCTTAGACATGGGTTATGGCTCGATTGCGGCGTTTAATCGTGCCTTTAAACAACAAATGGGCATGACACCGTCAGAATATCGTGAGCAATTTTAAAAATGCGCAGCTTTTTTTATTTTTGCGCAGACTAAAGGGATAATTTTCATAAACATAACGACTAACTAAATTGTACGGATAGTCGTTATGAAATATAAAATTATCACTTTATTGATTGCTCTACTGGCATTGCTGGGCTGGTATCTCAAGCCCTTCTATGACTTTTATGCTTATCAAAATAAAGCGCCTATGTACCCTTGGGGGCAGGTATTAATCCCTGCTGAGCGACCGCAGCAATCTGAAGTGTTTGACATTGATTATCAATCGGTTGCGCAGCAAGCAAGCGATTTATTGGCCGCGCACAGTAAACATATCTATGCGCCGGGGATAACGGCGGCGGTTGCCATTAACGACCAATTGGTGTGGGCTGCGAGTGCTGGTTGGGCCGACATTGAAACCAAACAGCCGATGCGTACCGACAGCCAACTGCGAATTGGCAGCACCTCCAAAGCAGTCACCGCAGCAGGGTTAGCAAGGTTAATTCAAGCAGGAAAAGTCACCTTAGATACCTCGCTTGGTGAGGTGTACGCCTCTTTACCTAACCCAACTTGGCGTCCTATTACCCTGCGACAATTAGCTTCTCATATGTCAGGTATGCCGCATTACAATAAAAATACTGAGCTATTGGGTTTACTCGAGTTTATGCGGCTTGATAAACATTATGCGGAAGTGGGCGATGCGCTAAAGCTGTTTGATGAGAGCCAGTTGTTGTTCCCACCCGGCAGTCAGTTTGAATATTCCTCGCTAGGCACTGTGGTAATAAGCGATGTGATTGCGCAGCGTGCAGACATGCGTTACCAAAATTGGATGGTGAATGAAGTGTTTACGCCATTACAGTTGCACCATACAGTGGAAGAGCAACAGGCCAGCAAGTTGGTGACTTTCTATTGGCAAAGCCCGACGCAACAGGAACAGGTCAGAACATGGCGGGCGGTTGATTTAAGCCAGCGTTTAGCGGGCGGTGGTTGGGTATCAACTTCAAAAGATTTGGCGATGTTCGGCCAAGGTTTTATGCGTGAAGAATTTATTGGTAATGAGTTACGTGAGCAATTCTGGACTCCGCAAACCCTCAATAACGGCGAAGTGAACCCACAAAACTATGCACTTGGGTGGCGCCAAGGTAGCTTAAGTTTGGCAAATCCGATAGGTGACATACGCTATTATCATCATGGCGGAGTGTCGCGTGGTGCACAGGGTTTCTTATTGGTGGTGCCGCAATATCATTTGTCTATGGCTGTTAACATCAATACGAAAACGGATAAGTTCAGTGATTTTTCCGCGGTGTGTAAAGAGTTAGTTAGTTTATTTGTGCTGCAACAGTTCAGGCTGCGAGGCAGCTGTCAAGACAATGACAGTTACTGCTGAGTAACCGCTGTAATACTGTGTAATAGCTTATTTTTGTGCGTCCTTCTAATCTGGTTGTGTTGGTAATTTTGCATGGTCAACACATTTGCCAACGGTTTTTGATGCCATGACGCAACCCATTTTATAGGACGTGCGTTAGGTAGTTTCAGCATATGTATAAGGAAAGTTAAAATGTCTCAGGCAAGCTTATATCTAGTTAAACTGCAATTTAATTCTGGTTTTGTTGGCGGCGGTTCTATGGAACTACAACTTGCGGTCGATCCCGTGTCAGATACGCTAAATGGCAGAGCAAATGGCTCTATTCAGGAGGGAACGCAACATGCCCCCACATTCACGTCCAGCGCGTCTGGTCATATGCACGCTACTGGACTCAATGGTGTGACCAAAGTCGGTGCGGTCACAGGACAGGCTGTTGTGTCATTTCCGCCACCGGCTATTGGTAGCTATCTTGCTCCCTTTACTGCCAGTTTTGCTGTCGACAATGATTGGAGTGGTAAGGGCAGTTTTTCTGTGGGTGACAACACCTATCAATGTGTTGTTAGTCTTAACGATTAAACGGCTCGTTATGAATAATAAAGTGAAGTGTAGCTACTTCACTTTATTCTGACGGGATAAATGTTCATGCCTTGGGGGACAATTTCACTACGCTAATATGGTTCAACTTTAGACGCAAAGTGGGCAGTCAATTGCCATTGATTATACTCATTTAAGCGCCAAATTGAGCTTCGGGAAGCATGACAATCTTGCTCACCCAAGTCGTTTTCAAGATAGCTGAAATATCGAACCAAATAGCACTCAGTGGATATTTGTCTCACTTCATAGTGGCTACATTTAATTTGCAGCCCCTGCAATGATTCCTGTTCAAGACCAGCCAACAAACCTTGTTTGTCGCCAGCGTGACCGGACAGCCCAATTTCCACGAAGTCTGTGTGGATTAACTTGTCCATTACCGTGCGATTGCTGCGGTTGTCAGGCAAATGGAGCTGCTGTTCTAGTTTTATAAAATCGGCTTGCATAGCGAAAATGAAGTGCAGAGCTGAGTCTCAGCTTGCACATCCTGCTCCTTAACGAATTGGCCAGCCGCCACCTAAGCACACATCAAAAAACTTGCGTGGTTCGCTTAAAGTAATAGTTACATTTTTATGTGCTGCGTTGTTGCTTTCTATACGTTTCTTAAAATATTCCATTGGTTTTCCTTACTCTTCTAAAATGAAATGGTGGCTTCCCAATTTTGGGATAACCGATTGAAAAAATTTGATGTCAAATAATGAGGCGTGTTCATTTGGTAATATACTGTCGATTCGGAATAAAAAGGGCACTTCGTCAGTGGTTAAAGGATCTAAATCAGACGCCTGACAAGCTAAACAGTATGCACGAATAATACTTTGATAGTGTTCATTGTACTCTATGCCCTCCAATGTGGTGTTTTGCCCCATAATGCGTTTAACCATG
This sequence comes from Pseudoalteromonas fenneropenaei, assembly GCF_042643375.1. Lineage (NCBI taxonomy): Bacteria > Pseudomonadati > Pseudomonadota > Gammaproteobacteria > Alteromonadales > Pseudoalteromonadaceae > Pseudoalteromonas > Pseudoalteromonas fenneropenaei. The sequence continues at coordinate 59,570 of NZ_JBHRSD010000001.1, read as the reverse complement.
ATTGGATAATGGTGAATAAACATCCCCATTTTTTCAGCAAGCTTTTGGTATTCGGCAGTATGAAGAATAAACGCATGCCATAGTTCGTCTACTAATTTACTTGGGATGGCGACTTTTGCTGGGGATAGAATAATAAAAGCAAAATAATCCTTAAATCCTTCTATAACAACGCTAAGTTGTGACTCAGTTAATCTGTGATCAAATTGCTTTTCTACATGCCATGTGAACCATTCGAGCACTTGCTCATTGAAAATATGAGCCTCAATAGCCTCCAAGGCATGTTCAACATTAGGGTTGGCTTTCATATTGAGTTATATCCTGAGTAAAAGCGAATTTGCCGAACACTGATAGTTTGTTAATTTAAAGTGTCTGGTGTTTTTTATTTTTTTCATGTGTTTATTATTCATTAATTTCCTTTTGTGGCAACAAATATATTTGTTCGGTGAGTAGTGGATATTTAATTCAAGATGAGAAAGTTACTACTGGTAAGTCAAAACTATGATCGTTACAGAACTATGCTTGTTGGTGAAATGAGCATATTGAAGAATTATGCGCCACACACTCAGGTGTGACGCAGTTCGTTGATTCGTGGCGGCTGATGGTTATTGTTATAAAGTGACCAACACTTTTCCCAGTCTCCTCTGAATTCCGCGCGACTCAGCGTTAAGTTGGTATCAGCCTTGATTGAGTTAGGATTTTAACCACAATCGTCGTATATCTCTTACAATTTCATACGCAGGGAAGCAGGCAATCACTAAGCTGCTCCAACGTGCAGAATTTTGTAGTTGCTCCCAGCCCATTACATGTGGCCATGCCTCGGTGTTGATATAAAGCAGGGGGCCATTGGCGGCTAAATAAAGTAATGCCACCACCAGACCTGAGTTAATAACAAGATTACACAGCTGCATACGCGTCTGCCAGTATCTGGCTTGTAGTTGCCATAAATTCAGCATGATCCCAGCAATAAACAGTGGCGAGCACCACAAGAGAAGGGTTTGTGCTTGATCTGAGAGGCGAATATAGACCGTTGCCAGCTGCTCTTGAGTAACAAACTCTGGATACCAGATAACCACGAGGACAAACGTATAGGTTGCTAAATCGGTAAAAATATCTTGTAGTTTAATATGTTGCCAAGTGCTAGCAAGCGAGGGGAGCTGCATAGGTGACCAACTGCGTGCTTGCTGTTGTTTTTGTGGCTGCTGATGCGAGATAAGCGCGTAAGCGAGCGTGACAGAAGTAAACGCAAAACACGCCTCGTCCAAAAAGCCAGTTAACAGACTCAATACATAGCGGATTGGGCCCATTTCACTATTGAACCAGTGCGTTGTGGTGCCAAATACTTGCAGTACAAATAGTACGCCCAATACCATATACAAAGTATATTGATAAGCTTCAAGGTAGTCGCTGCTGATGAACGGCTTTGGTGGTACGAATTGTTTTGCAACGGCACTTGGGTGACCTAAAGCGACGAGCACATCCGAAATTTGCTGCTCACCAACTTCACCTTGTTCGGCTAATGCGTCGAGCTTATCTAAAATATTTGCCTCGAGCTCACGGCCTATTTCTTGCCGTTTATCTTCAGGCAATTCGCGCTGCACCGCAGCGACATAACGTTTTACCAGTTCCATAATTTACTCTTCCACATTGGGTTGAATTAAGGGGGTAACGGCATTGTTGAGCTGTTGCCATTCTTCACTTAGTTGACGCAGCACCGTCACGCCAACAGTTGATAATTGATAGTAACGACGTTCCCGACCTTCGCCTTGGCGCCATTCGCTATCGAGCAGGCCTTGTTCAGCAAGGCGGCGGACTAAGGGATAGAGTGTGCCTTCATCTATATCAATACCGCCATCGGCTAGTTGTTTACGCAGGGAGTAGCCATAGTGCGGCTCACGTAGAGAAGCAAGTACCGCCAATACCAATACCCCGCGTCTTAATTCCAATCGCAATTTGTCGAGTTGCGCCTGACTCATAGTGTTGTGCTCCGTTGCAGTTCAAAGCCATAGGTTTTGAACTGCAGAAAATTACTGTGTGCCATACACTGTGTATTGCATAGTATTCTATACTATGCGTGGCACAGTAATTTTGCAATAAAAATGATGAAAAATTGTCCGATACTGGTTTGGCTGACGGACAGATGCTTATGTAATCTGAGTTTCGGATAGCAAATACCTTACTTGCGGCTAGTTCTTACGTTGGCTGTGTTGGCTTGATTTGCTGTGGTTGGAATTAGTGCGTAAATCCATCTTAGGTTATCTAGTTATAATTCTATTAATTCAATTGGTTAGTTTATGCTTTGGGCAGGCGTTAGGTTAATTTTTTTATCTGAAATTAGGGGGGATGAGCGGCTGAGGGGTTGACTCAACTGTTAATAAAGGCTGCGATGGAGGAGAGATAAAGTATGTGCATGCGCAGCACGCAGACGCTGAGATATAACTATGGACTGCCATGAGGTTAAGCCGCCTAGCCAGTGTTACAAGTAACTGGCTAGACGTTCAAACGTTAGGGCTTTTTAATAAACTGGCCGTTGGCATTTTCAATATAATGACCCGCTTCGGTTCGTTCGAGGTTTTTTACCCCAGCGCGGGCGGCCACTTGCTCTAAAGTGAGGTTGTTGCGGGTGGCAATATCTTCATAGTGCATACGACGCTTTTCATTCACTTCATCAGCAATTTGCTGTGCCGCCGCACCTGCAACGACTACGCCAAGATAACCATTACGCATTTCGCCGACTAACCCTTGGTCTTTGGCATCTTGTAAGGTGAGGGCAAAGGCATTGGCACAAAATATCAGACTGGCCAGCAACACACTTAATTTTTTGGGCAATGTAAGATTAAACATAGTGGGCTACTCCTTAGAACAAGCTTTCATCTTTAGTAAATAAGTCATCGAGTTCTTTGTCGACTTTGACGCGGATCTCATGATCAATTTTTAAGTTCATATTGATGGTTATGGGTTCTTTAGCAGCAACTTCAATTCGGTGGGTACAGCCGCTCAATAAACCCAGCACCAGTATTGCAGTGATGGGGGTTTTCATTTTGGCTCCTTGGGTTTTAACTTGTTGGTCAGGCTGTGTTCTAAATCATTGGCTATCATTAATGATTGCAACAAGCCGGGTAAATCGTAACTGAGATTAAGATTAAAATTGACGTCGTTGTCGATATCAGGATTATGACCCTGAATCGCAGTGGCCAGCACCATATCGCCATTGTTGGCCATACTGACACCGGCAGTTAGGCTGTGGTAGTTGAGATTTTCTAACGCTTCAAAGGCCAATTTTAAGTTACTTTGTTGCTGTTTTAAGTTCGCAACAGCGGGATTATCTTTAACGCGGATAATCCCTTCGCTGACATTAAATAATCGGCCTTGCTGAATACTGAACTGAGGTTTGCCATTTTTTGCCAGCGCGACTGTAACGGGCAACTTACCGGAAATTTTGCCAGTTACCACAATGCCTTTAGACTTGTCTAACGCCAATAACGGCTCAAGGTCAATTTGATCTAATTCGAGTCGCATGGTTTGCGCCTCCACAATTGGCCAGCTTAGCGCGGGCACTTTAACTCGGCCACCAAAGGCCTCTGCCGTTAACTGTTGCAAATCAAACTTTAATGCCGACTGAATCCAACTGAGATTGCTGGAAGCGCGAAGCGTCTGCACCCCCATATCTGGAATAAGTGTCGCAACACTTAGGTTATTAATACCTTGGGAACTGATTAAATTGCCGTCGGAATAATTAAAGTGTTGTTGATAGTTAAGATCTTGCCAACCGAAATCCGCCACTTTGCCATCAATACCGCTCAAGGTGAGGCTGACATCGGCTTGATGGGCAAGGGGATATTGCCAAGCAAAGCGTTTTCCGCTGATAGCATAATCCAATAATCCGGCATGTAACTTGAGTTTAAGGTTGGGGTCGCGATTAAAGCCCAGTAAGGTTTTTACCGCCAAGGCATCGCCATTAAGGCGATAGTCGAACTGATTGGGGGTGCCACTTAAGTCAAATTGCGCCAAAGTGGTTTTGGAGGCTTTGAGGTTGCCAACTACAGTCAGTTTGGCAAGGTTTCCTGAGATTTTCGCTTGTGCTTGGAGCTGCTCAAGTTGGAGTTTTTTGGGTAGGGTAAAACTCGCCAAATCACCTTGTAATTGTAGGTTTAGCGCCAGTGCTTTAGCGCTTTGTTTAATATTGCCGCTGGCGTGTAATTGCACAGCACCTAGCTGCAAAGGCATATCGTTAGTGGGGGTAAAGCTTGGCACAGAGACTGTACTTGGCGCTTGTAACTCGAGCTGCCAAAGCGGCCCTGCGACCTCTGCCGCGCCTGTAAGCTCAACCGCCACGGGTGTTTGCAAGGCGGTATGTAGGCTGTGCGCATTGAGCTGCGTTTTTGCCGAAAACTGGGTTTTAAGCTTAGCTGCAGCATATTCACTATGCACTTGGCTGAGCATAAGTTGCATGCTTGGCTTACCACTAGGGTTATGTACCGCAAGGCTTTGGATAGCAAGGTTTTGTAAGCTAAACACTTGTTTGGTTAAATCTAACTTGGCTTCGCCTGCGGGGGACACAGTAACACCATGTAATGGATTGGTTTGCAGTAGCGTGACCAGCTCAGGCGGCAGATGCCATTGCTGCAAATAGCTCAGTAACATTTGGTCATCAAAACTGACCACGAACTGGGTTTGCGTACCAAGCTCAAGGTGAATTTGCTGCTCATCAATATCGAGTTGCCAAGTGGGGCTGAATGTCACCTGCGTTTGGGCAAGTGGTGGGTTTTGTAGCCATGTCTCGCCTTCAGCCACGTTCAGCTTGGCTGAGAGTTGATTGGCTTGCCAGCTAAAATCAAGCTTGAGCCCGCCTTTTAAAGCCAGCAATTGCCAGTTTGCCGCAAGTGGCAAAGGGGTTGGCAAAAAGGCCTGTTGCAGCGCTTGTAAATCAGTCTCAATATGGCCGCTTAAGCTATCCAATTGGCGCGAGATGCTGATGCTCAGCAGCGGCTTTTGCTCATTTACAGCATGGTTTGGCGTGGTAGTCGACCACAATGTTGCTGCCAGCGATTGTTGGCTGAGCGCTAGTTTTCCTAAGTAGTGTTGCGTATCAGCCGCTACGGCAAAATGGCGAATGTTAACCGGTACAGGTATGGGAAAGCGGGCGAGTAAGGCAAGGCTGCTGTGCAATGTGGTCAGTGGTGACACCGGCGGTGCATCACTGTGGTTTTGCAACAGTTCACTTGCAGCTTGTAAGGTTAAATCATCAGCGTTAATAGATTGAATGGCTATTTCTGGCTCGTTCAACCAAGACCAAGACACGAGTTGCCAATCTATATTGACCTGCTGCAATGTGCCGGATGCCGCTGGATGGTTAAAACACAGCGTATTCAGCATAACGTTGAGGTGCTTGTCGATGTCTACGGATAAGCAGCTGAGTGAGACTTGATAAGGGTTGAGATAATGATTGGCAATGCGGGTCACTATAGTGTGGCGAAAGTAAAATAGCGTGGTGAGTAACAGCAAAGTCACTACAGCAAAACCCACTGTCCATTTTAACCAACGCATGCCTTTTCCTTCACGACTATACCCATTCCTTTTGAAGTTGCAGTGGTGTTTCGCTTACCCAATTACTTAGCAGATAAATGCTGAGGGGGATGAGCTTACTAGCCCTTTATCTGCAACTCCAAGTAGTTTAGGTCACTATTACCACCCTGATGATGGAGTATAACGGTAGCGAAGCTAATACGGGGTTGCAAGTAAGAAATTGTATCCGCTGCTTACTTGCAGCCGCAGTATTGAGTGGTTATTGCATTTTCTCGGCGAGTGCCTTATTGAGTGCTTGAGCTTCATTGACCATAGTATCCATTAAGGTTTGTACTGATTCGACCGAATGGATCAAACCTTGTGATTGGCCAATAAACTGCACGCCGTGCTCTAAGTCACCGTGAATGGTTGCCGCTTCCAGTTTTTCGGTGGCGGCACCAAATAACGTCAGCATTTTAATTTGTTTAAATTGCGCGACTAAGCCGAGTATTAATTTCCATAGCGGCATATCCACCAGCTTGGCGGCTTTAAAGGATTTAACCACGGCCATAAAAAAGTTCATCGGCTTTTTGGTGACTTTTTCTGCCATTGGGGTTTTCATCACCCGCGCATACAAGCCATCAAAATTCTTCGAGTAGATGGTATCTGCGACACGTTTCTCAACCACCGCGTTTTTCACATTTTGATGTACCGGGCTTTCTAAGCTGGTGGCAAAACGCGAACCCATGGCCACGCCTTCGGCGCCCAGTGCGAGGGCAGCCAGTAATCCACGGCTATCAGCAAAACCACCAGCGGCAATGACAGGAATAGAGACAATATCGACAATGTTTGGTACCAAACATAAACTGGTGACTTCACCGCCATGAGCGGCTGCTTCGTGACCTGTCACTAATAATGCATCCACCCCAGACTTTTCAGCCGCTAAGGCGTGTTTTTCTGTCACCACAGTAGCGATGACTTTACCACCGTATTGCTTGGCTGCAGCAACAATCCAATCGCCTTTACCCAGCGAAAAGTTAATCACTGGCACTTTGGCCTCAAGCGCCACTTTGGCATTCTCTTTGGCACCCGGCATCATTAAGGTAATACCAACACCAAAAGGTTTGTCGGTCAGTGTGCGGATCTTCGCGATAGCGGCTTGAGTTTGTGCTTGGCTTAGTGGGCCCGTAGCCAGAATACCGAGCCCACCGGCATTGGAGACTGCCGCGACTAATTCAGGTACTGAGATCCAGCTCATGCCGGGTAAAATGATCGGTTTTTCGATTGCAAACAGTTCAGTAATACGCGTTTTCATTATTGTTAGCTTACTGGTCAGAGGTGTTTGTCTAAGCTTAACCCTTAAGTCGCAAGAGGGGAAGTTTTCACCGCCTTAAATGCGTTATTAGTGCAGCTAAAATTAGCGCATAAAGGTGACACGACGGATCAAACCCGCTTCGACTTCATAAGCGGCAATGATTTTGATGCTGCGCGTGACGGTTAAACTTGGTAACTCAGACGACTGCGCTAATTCATGGTCAACTAAGTAATTGCCACTCACCATACGCTGTAATGAGGTGGCGTGGAGGTAGGTCAGTGAAGCGAATTTTGCGCCATAGTGTTCAATCAGTTTGGCTTTGCCGCGATAGAGTAAGCCACCAGAAAAGCTGCTGATCTCCACCTCGTCATGATAAGTCGCGGCAAACGCCTCTATATCTCTGGCGTTATAGGCCGCAAGTTGCTTATCAATAAGTGCGATGGTGGCGAGTTCTTGTTGCGTCATATTTTGGTTCTGCGATTGTGTTGTGGTTGTTCATACTAACCGATAGCTGCTATGGCTGACATTTTTTGCGTCGTAACACAGCGTATTTGTGTATTCTGCTAAGATGTGATTTTATCGTGTTTGATGACCTGAGGTGGTTACAATACACGCTATTTTTAATGGGAATAACGATGAGAAAACAAGGATTTTTGCTGTTAATGCTGGTTTTGGCCGCAAGCTTTAAGCTACTGGCAAATGAGCCAACCGCAGTTTGGCAGGGTAAAGCATCAGCGGTATCGCTGACTTATGATGATGCCTTGGGTAGTCACCTAGATACGGTGGCACCACAATTACAGCACTATGGTTTTTTAGCCACTTTTTATGTGGTGATTAATTCTGCGCATTTTTATCAGCGTTTAGAGGATTGGCGCAAGCTGGCTGTGGCGGGCCATGAACTGGGTAATCACACCTTGTTTCATCCTTGTAACGGTAAACTCCCAGGTCGTGAATGGGTCAGAGCTGAACATGATTTATCGACTTGGAGTGTGGCTCGCTATCAACAAGAGTTACAAGTGGCCAACACCACTTTAGCAGCATTAGATGGTCGTACTCAGCGCACTTTTGCGTTTCCTTGTGGCGACTTAAAAGCGGGAGAGACGTCTTTTTTACCTTTACTCCCACAGTATTTTATTGGTGCGCGTGGTGTTGAGAGTGGGGTTAATCTACCAAAGCAAACTGATCCGTATATGCTGAAATTGTTTGATGCCACCAATTTGCAAATTGCCCAAATCGGCCCTTTGCTCGATAGTGCTAAGGGCAGTTACGCCATTTTTATGTTCCATGGTGTGGGCGGCGACCATCCACTTAATACTGAGCTAGAAGTGCATCAAGCGCTGTTGGCGGAATTGGCACGCCGCCAAGATTCAATTTGGGTTGCGCCCGTGGTTGAAGTACTAGCAAGTATGGCTAAGGCGCACTAAAGGGGAATAACCCCCAAAAATTGCTCATGAAAGCAAACGTTTGGCCGCCAAAGGTAAGCTTATCCGCATTTGCAGCCCACCTAATGAACTATGATGGGCGGTTATGGAACCTTGGTGGGCCGCAATAAGGCTTTTACAAATGGCGAGCCCCAACCCTGAGCCACCAGTTTGGCGGCTACGTGACGCTTCTACCCGAAACAGCCGCTCAAAGATTTCTTCAAGCTGCTCATCCTTAACGCCGGGGGCAGAATCATCTAAGGTGATGATAACATTGTCGTGTTCAAGCCCGACATACAGCGCGATAGTGCCAGGTAAGTCAGTGTAAAATGTACTGTTTGCCACCAGATTGGTCAGCACTTGTTTAATGCGGTCAATGTCCCAAATTACCGTAACTTGCTCTGGTAGCTCAATCTTAGCTTGCCACTCATAGCCTTTGTTGTGAGCAAATTGCTGATATTCGCGCTCCCATAACTTAATTACTTCACTAAAGTTATAGTCGTGTAAATTGAGCACTAGGCTTGCGGTGTCTGCTAAAGCGAGTTGATGAATATCGGTTATTAACCGATTGATATCCGCCAGTTTGCGGTTGATCACTTCATATGACGCATCGACATCCTGACTGATGTTATGTTGCAACGCTTCGATTTGCAGATATAAAGCGGTGAGAGGTGTGCGGATCTCATGTGATACATCGGCCAGCAAGCGATTTTTACGGTCAACCACATCTTGCAACAGCTGCGCGCGCTCGGCGGCAATTTTACGCTTTTGTCTTAAGCGATAGACAAATAACGCCACCAGTAAGATGGCCGCAGCACTGCCAAACCACCATGCTTTAAGTTGCCATTCGTTTTCGCGTAGTTTGGCTTCTTTGAGGGCTTTGTCTAAATTGAGTTTATCGATTTCAGTTTGTTTGCGCATAAACTCAGCTTTACTTTGTAGCGCCGCTAAGGTCATATTCTGTTGCCTAACCCCTAGGTTGTCGCGAATTTCTGTGGCTTTAACATAAGCCTCATAGGCTGGTTGATATTGCTGCTCGGCTTGATAAGCACCTGCTAATTTAGCCAATATTTTTGCTTGGTCTTCTTGGTCACCTAAACGATTTGCCCCTGCTAAGGCAGCTTCGCCAAATTGCATTGCGGAAGGGTAATCTTGCGCCATCAGGGCGATATCCATACGCCGCATTTGTGATGTTACTAACACTGAATCAAGCTCAAATTCTGCTGCGATAGCAAGGCTCTGCTCAGAAAGCGCAATCGCGTTTAAAAAATCCCCTTGTTTGGCCGCTAACAGCCCTTTGATAGCGTAGCTATTGGCAAGTCCCACTTTATTATCGATAGCACGATATAATCCGTACGCTTTTTCTGCGTACTCGGCGGATTGCGAATAATCATCGATGAGATAGGCGACATTGGCTATTTTCATTGCACTGTTGGCGAAGTCGACTTGCTCGCCATATTGCTGGTCAAGCTCATGTGCCATGGAAAAGTGTTTGAGCGCGTCATGGTAATTGCCCATTTTTTGGTAAACCACACCAATCTCATAGAGTGCGTCAGAAATGCCAATACCCAGTTTAAGCTGTTCACTGATTTCATAACTGGTGGTTAGGGTATTTAAGGCCGCACTATAATCACCTAAAGTAGACTGCAGAATGCCTAAGTTTGTGAGCGCATCGACATAAGGCTTAGTGTTTTGATAGTTGTCTAAAGCACTAACCGATTGTCTTGCCACATCCAGTGCTTGTACGTAGTTGTCTTGACGCCGCAACACAGCAGAAATCTGAATATAGGCTTTGCCAACTAACTCAAATTGGGTGGTTTGCAACGCAATCGCGAGCGCTTTGCGGTACTCAGCTTCCGCTTGTTGGTATTGCGCCTGACGGTCGTAAACATAACCAGCAATCAATGGCGCCATGACTTTATAATGCTCGTTGCTGTGGGCAATGGCCAGTGTCTCAAGCTTACTGACATACTCCGCAGCGCTATCGTATTGGTTGCGGTCAATCAAAATAAAAGCCAAAGATTCTAAGCTGGTAAGTCGCAGCGGTATAAATTCATCGCCGTCCGTTTCAGCCAAAATATCGCGAAATAGCTCAATCGCTTGTTGGGCGTCGGTAAATCTCAGCGCTTGGGCTTGCTCATAGCGCTGCTCAGCTTCTGCTAACGTCATGGCGTTAAGTCGAATTGGCAAAGCAAGCACAAGTAATAAAAAGGGAAATGCTTTGAACCATGCGCGACAATGGGCTATTTTTTGGTGGTTGAAGAGGCTTAACATGGTCTTGGTAGCTAGCAAAACGCGAATAGAGGTGAATAATCTTACTCTCCAAGACGGTTGCTGTAAAACGACAAAATAGGTTGGCTATAGCGAGTTGGCGCACCAACCCGCGGTGATTTTTTGCGGGCTATTCCGGTAAGCAGCGTACTTGTCTATTGGTAAAACAATCACTTTGGGTTGCACAACCAAACACAATTTCTGTCCGCTCGCGAGTTGGTGGTAACGTGCCGCCAACTACATCTGCGGTTTGGTGTGCTACCAGCAGAGTGTTACTGCTAAGGTTTTTAATGGGTTTTTTAGTAAATTTTAATTTCATCATCTTTTCCTTAAGTATTTATTGCCACCGTTATTGATGGAGATTTCATTTAAACATCAAATTAACAAAAACTTCAAATGGAAAAGCGATGTGCCATGCTGTGAGTTTTTATGGCAGCTTTAACCGCATTTCTCGTTTAGTGTATGAGCAAACCTACAAGCATCAACGTTTTACCTGAGGGGGGTGAAAACAATAGTGACCCGCTTCAATTTGCACATGAATTTGCATAAGTTGCTGGTTTAACTGTTGTTGCTGCTGAAATAGCGCGATATCGTTTGGTGCAGTATAGCGCTGCTGCAGTAATTGCTGATGGGCTTTACGCAATTTAAGCCATTGCGCAGGGTAACGGGGGTTTTGCTCTACATCGCGCGCGGCGCGAAACTCACTGTAAATGGTGCGTCGTGGCGTCAAGCCGATATGAGGTGTAGAGCAATGGAGTAAGTTGACATCATGAATAATGACGTCACCGGCTTTTGCTGCTACATCTACGGGAGATAAAGTGCCTTGTTTGACTTGCTGCTCGAGCTGGCAAAGCTCATCTGGCATCAAGTGAGTGCCAGGTACTACGCGCAGCGCGCCTTGACCTGCATGGGCGTCATCAAGATAAATACCAACAGTAATAATGCGGGTATCGATTGAATGCCACATGTCGCGATGCCAGATAATTTCACTCGCGAGGCAGCTTTTGACTAGCAAAGAGTCATACATAGCAACGGCTTCGTCTTCGAGCAATGTGCTTATCATAGCGTTAAATTTTGCTTCACCCAGAGCGATGCAAGCGGCTGGTATAAAAGTGCTAAGCTGATTGGCACGAAACAATTGAAAAGTACCTTGGCACCATTGCCCAGCAAGATATTGTTGTTGCTGTGAGACAAATTCCGCCGACAAAGAGGCTGAGAATGTCGCGACTTGCTGTTGAAGCTCGGCTAAATCAGTTGCGCTAACATAGTTGGGGAGGTGTAAATAACCCTGCAGGCGAAAAAACGCCAATTGTTCAGGTGACAGCATCGTGTGCTCAATTATTTTGCGAGTGCGGTTAGCTATAAAGGAATTAAGTTTGAAAAACAAGCCTTGGTAAGACGCATGCAGATCAATGTAGTTCTTAGTCAGAATTAATTTAAGGAAAGGAAATGGACGCGCAACAAGTACATGATTATTTGCTTAATAAACCAGAAGCAAGTGTTGGTCAGCCTTTTGGCGAAGGTGTGGATGTTTACAAAGTGAAAGGGAAAATGTTTGCGACTTTGGCGCGAGGCAAATATCCTGCGGGTGAAGCGGTGTTTTGGTGGTTAAACCTCAAATGCGACCCAGACGAAGCCTTTATGCTGCGGGATCTCTTCCCCGCAATTCGACCCGGTTATCACATGGATAAACGGTTGTGGAATACGGTGGTGTTGGATGGTAGTGTGCCAGCGGGAGAAATTCAGCGCATGATCGACAACTCCTTTTTGTTGGTGGTGCAGAAAATGCCGAAGCGCGAACAAACTTCACTGTTATTAAAATTGAGCGCATCTTAAGACTATTTCTGAAGCGTAAATCAAAATCTTAGAGCAGTGTTTTTGCTTGGGTTTTAAAGGCCTTGCCAATACGTACAACTTTGCCATCACTCAGGGTCGCGGTGTCATTGTCTAAAGCGACCAGATGCTGCTGATTGACCACAAAGGATTTGTGTATTTGCAAAAAGGGCGGTGAGGGTAACTGCGCGAGCAACAGTTTTAGGGTGCTACTGACGAGCGTCATCTGTTCACCTTGCCAGAGTTTGACATAGTTGCCATAGGCTTCGAGTAAGGTGATATCGGCAAGGTTTATTTTGCGTTTTTCTCGGTCTACTTTGACGACAATGGAGGGGGATTCGCTCGTCGCCAAAATGGGTATCGGTGATTGTTGCAAGGCAAGCCGACTACGCACTTTATCTAAAGCAGTGGCTAGCCGCGCTGCGCTCACTGGTTTTAGTAAGTAATCACACACATCTAATTCAAAGCCTTTTAGTGCATGCTCTTGATGTGCACTGACAATAATCACTTGAGGTCGATTGGCCATCACACTCAGCATATCTAAGCCGCTGAGTGCTGGCATATTGATGTCCAACAGCAATAAATCAACGCGCTGTTTGACCAAAATGGCCAGTGCTTGGGTAGCGTTGTAACATTGACCGATCACCTCAATATCGGTATGGCTACGCAAATGGTGCAATAATACCTGATGGGCGAGGGGTTCGTCATCGACGATAAGTACCGTAAGCATCAGCTTAACTCCAAAGTCAATTCAGCCCGCCATGTTGACCCTTCTGCGACACTGCTAAAATGGTGCTTGTTGGGATACAGTAGCGCCAAGCGACGTTGCAAATTCTCAAGCCCAACGCCTGGTGTAGTCGATTGCGAATCTAGCAAAAATGGATTTTCACAGTAAAAGACCAGGCGGTTATCCTCAATTTGACAGTGAATTTTGATAGTGCCGGGATTTGGATTGGCCTCAATGCCATGTTTAAAGGCATTTTCAACGATATTCACAAGTAGCAACGGGGCAATTTGCCAATCATAGTGGGATGCTTCTGGCCATTGGCTTTGTACTTCACAACGTGTTCCGCAGCGGATCTGCTGGAGCGCGAGGTAATCTTGCATATAGGTCATTTCTTTACTGAATAACACCCTTGGCTGTTGCCCTTCATACACTGTGTAGCGCAATAAACTGGCCAAACGCTCAATCACGGTCGGGGCTTGCGGTGATTGGGTTAAAGTTAAGGCATAAAGATTATTTAAAGTATTAAATAGAAAGTGCGGATTAAGCTGTTGTTGCAGTAGTTTTAACTCAGTCTGGCTTTGCTGCTCGGCAATTTGCGCTAAGCGAGTGTCGGAGTGTTGGCGTTCAAATGCCAAAATGATCGGGGTACTTAATAGCAATAACAAAAACATAAAGTGATAGTTGGCAGGGGCAAAAATGACTCGATTTTGTGAGGGTAACAAGGTTGAATAAGGCGCATCACTCGCAGCGTTCAGTGGTAAATGGATCATAACAGTGGCAAATAGCGGGGTAAGTAGTGCCAAACTGATGATAAACGCGGCACAAAATGCCAGCATGCCATGCTTGGCTAAGATTTTACGGATCAACACATAGCGGTTTAGGGCGTAAGTGGCGAGCAGCATCAGCGCCATGAGCAGAAATTGCCCTAAATACACGCAGAAAGTGCCAAACTGGCTGAGCACTCGGTCCAATTCAATCACAGGTTTGATGGGTTGATTTTGCATCGGGTTATCAACACTGTTCATGATCCCCGCCATGGCAAATGCCCAACCAAGTGCCAATACCAAGAGCGCCGAATTTAAAGAAAATAAACGCCTTAAAATCAGGCCAACTCGTCCATTCTGAGGATGCGCTAAACGGTTGGTGCCAAACCAAGCGATGCTGGCGGCAAGCGCTAAAACTGAGGTTTGCATCGTTAACAACGGCCAAGCTTGCCAGTACAGAGACAACAGCTGATGTAACAGCGGGTAGAGCACAAATCCGCTCAGCCAGTAGAGTTTGCCAGTTACATTGGAGTGGCGTACGGCAAGACAATGCGCCACAAAAAATGGCGCAACTTCAAATGCAAACTGAAGCATCAAAGGCCAATAAGCGCTAAAGGTCAGCACCCTATTGCCCCAAAATAGCGCGTGGGCTTCTAGCAACATCACCGCAGTTAACGGTAGCAGTGCAATGAAACACGATTGAGTTGAGGCAGTGTACTTAGATTGCCGTGCTTGCAGGGGCATTTCATAATCCTTGGGAGTCTTCAGTACTATGCTAACTGCTCTTTGTCCCGATGGGGAGAAAAAATGACAAACAGGCGGATTTCGATGACCAAAGTCGGTGTATTGGAGAATCTAGCGTTTTTGACCTTTCATCATGTAGTTCAAAAGGTTAGTCATTATTCGGTGGTCACAAATGGGTGCTCTCGTTAGTCTGGAACGACCTCAACTCAATTGGCACTTTGACTATGCTAACAATACAAAATCTCACCAAACGTTATAGCGATGGCACCTTTGCCCTGCAAGGAGTCGACCTCACTTTGCCCTCTGGCATGATAGGTTTGCTTGGCCCCAACGGTGCAGGCAAATCGACCTTAATGCGTACCCTTGCGGCGTTGCAGACGCCCAGCAGTGGCAGCATTCAATTTCAGCACATTGATGTCTTAGCGGAACCCGACAAACTACGCCGAGTACTCGGTTATTTGCCGCAGTCGTTTGGTGTCTATCGCAATATGAGTTGTATCGCGCTTTTAGAGCATATTGCCATTTTGAAAGGATTGTCGCGCGCCGCGTGCAAAACGCAAATACCTGAGTTATTGGCGTTGACCAATTTAACCGCTGTGGCGCATCGGCAGGTAGCGAATTTTTCCGGCGGGATGCGGCAACGCTTTGGTATCGCACAAGCGCTGCTGGGAGACCCACAACTGCTGATCTTGGATGAACCTACCGCAGGGTTAGACCCAGAAGAGCGGGAACGCTTGCATGACCTGTTAGTGACTGTGAGCGCGCAAAAACTGGTGTTACTGTCGACCCATATTGTCGAAGACGTCGAACATTTATGCCATCACGCGGCACTGCTGCTCAGTGGCAAAGTGGTTGCCAGTGATGCGATGCCCGCGTTATTGGCACCACTACATAACAAAATTTGGCAAAGCACGGAGAAACCGCAGCCATCAGCGGCCGTGGTGCTGAATAAAAGTTACCACTTTGGTCAGCCTTGTTATCGCTTATTTGCCGACACCCCACCACCCACTGCGACTGCCGTTAAGCCAACCTTACAGGACAGATATTTTCTTGCCTTACAACATGGAGGCACAGATGTTGATATGTAATGAATGGCGTTTGATTATCCGACAGAAGCTATTTTGGCTAGCGATGGTGTTAGAAATGGGCTTTGCCGTGTCGTTATCAAGTGGTCTTTACGTGGGGCAAGTCGAGCCATTGCCGCAACTGTTTTTAATCGCAATGACGTTAGTGATGTTGAGTTTGCCCATGCTTACGGCCGTTTTCGCCGTCATTCTCATGTTACGAGATAGCGATCATCACATGCAGGAACTGGTCGCAGTGACAGCGACGCCGCTGCGAAAGCGTTTGTGGGCGCGGTTTTTGGCACTGGTGAGTGCCACCGCTGTCGTGCTGCTGTTAGGTATGCTGGTGCTGTTGTGGCGCGCCAGCAGTCAAGAGGCCTTCGCTTGGCACTGGCTCAACATGCTGATGCAGTTCTATATTTGGTTAGTTTTGCCTGTGGTATTGCTCTTGAGCGCCTTGATGCTGTGGCTATGCCAAAAAACCACCAACCAAAGCCTGATTTACGTGGTGTGTGGTGGGTTTTTAGTGGGCTATTTAATGTTAGCTGGGATGACTGGTTCGCCGGTGCTGGCAGGCAGCAAAATCGTCAATGAGAATTTATACCAGCTTATGTTATGGGGTGACCCGTATGGCTTTACCGCTGTCGTTGCGCAGCTTAAGAGCAAGATGTGGTTTAACTTGCCATATTTATGGTTTAGCCGCGGGGTTGAGCTACTACTTACAGTGGTTTTACTGCGTCTGGCAACTCGTAGCCATTGCTCAAAAGAGCGGTTGAAACAGCCTCAAGCTAAGCCTCCTTTGCACAGCAAAGCGTATTCTTATCAGCAGGCTACACCTTGGCGGGCCTTGTTTACCTTAGGCTTGAAACAGTTGCTGTTACAGCGCCTCACTGTTGTATTGTTGTTACTGTGGCTAGTCTTTATCGCCAATGAAGAATTATCGGGGATGGCGTATGTCGAAGCCATGATGAGGGTGGATGCGACCAGCATTGATACGTTAAACCGTGTGATGTTTGATTTTGTGCCAGTGGCTGGCGTGTTGTTGATTGCGCTGTGGAGCTGGCAATTACGAGGCTTGGCCCAGCGCCAAGGTATGGCCGAGTTACAAGCAGTTTGTCCACTGCACAATCGCCAGCTGATATTCCCGCAAGTAGCAGTGTTGTGGGTGATGGTGTTGCTGCTACTGGTTTTGTGCGCACTGATCAGCGTCATCCTAGAGTGGTTAAACCATAGTGTTATTTCAGTACGACATTACGCTGTACAGCTTTTTTATAGTGGTTTGCCGCTGCTGGTGATTGCGGTGATCTTTACTGCGATTATGCAGATATTTCGCCACGTTTATCTTGCTACGTTATTGGTTGTTGTGCTACTGGTGGTGAAGTTTACCCCAGTGACCAGCTATTTTAATTTAACCCATACCTTGTGGAATATTGCCGCCGCCCCATTGCAAGCGCCTGACACTTTTTGGGGGTTTACTGCAAGCCAAGGAGTGTACTGGCCTTATATGGGCTTTTGGTTGCTAGTGGCCGCTGCTGCTTTACTGATGGCGCTGTGGCTTAGCCATCGCGGTACTACGTATCGTACTACTAAAGAAGCAAAATATAAATGGCTCAGTATGATGCTGATACTGTTGACCGTCAGTTACGGTTTTCAACTCCATGAGGCGCTAAAAGCACAGCACCCACTCACTAATTCGACACTACGAGCCGATTGGCAAGCTGAGTATGAACGACAATTTAAAGCTTGGGCTACGAAACCTCAACCGAGTTTAGTGCAAGTGGATGCGGATGTGGCGTTTTACCCGCAAGCACAGCGAGCGGAATTGACCTTGCAATACCATTTACTGAACCGTAGTGACGTGGCAATAGCAGAGTTATTAGTCGGTCAGTTTGCGCAACCTAGCGCCGCTAAGTATCAGCTAAGCGGGGTAGTATCAGATACTTATTATCCTTCTCTGCAGCACCATGTATTGCGTTTAAAAAATCCAATACAGCCAGGCGAGCAGCTTAGCTTGCAAGTGAGCATAGCATACCAACAACCGAATTTATGGCCCATCCGCTCGCATCATATGGTCACGCCAATGTTTAGTTATCTACGTAGTGTGCCGCTTTTGCCCGTGGTCGGTTATCAACCAGAATACCAGTTACACGATGCCGACTTGCGAGCAGAGCAAGGGCTTACCGCTTTGCCCAAGGGCTTGCCGTCCGAGCGCTTTAAAGATCAGCAAACAGACGGTGTGTATCCATTTATCCAATTTAATACGACTGTCTCAACTGAGCTGGATCAGGTCGCAGTGGCTCAAGGTGAGTTAAAACGCCACTGGCAGCAGCAAGGGCGGGCATTCTTTCGTTATGAAACTCAGCAGGCCATACGTGGCATCCCAGCTTGGTTTTCGGTGCGGCAAAAGGCCAAACTACACCATGTACAAGGCGTCGATATTGCGCTGTACGCTGACTCTTCACCTGCAACCGACACGCTGTTAATGGCTGCGGTGAACGACACCTTAGCTTGGTTTCATCGCCATATTGCGCCTTACCGTGGTAAACGGCTGAATATCATCCAAATGCCTGATCTCGGTGCAACTGGTTATGCGCTACCGCAAGTCATGTTATTAACCAATAAAGCGACTTTTCGTGCTTTTATGACACCAACAGCTGGCTTTGATCAGCGTTATCGCCGTACCGTACACGAAACCGCGCATCAATGGTTTGGCCATGATCTTGGTAGCGGCGTGGTGGGCGATAGCGCATTTCTCATAGAATCGATGGCTAAGTATGTCGAGTTAGTGATAATCGAACAACAGCAAGGTAAACAAGCTATGCAAGCACTGGTTGAGTATGAATATCAGCGTTTTTGGCAAGCGCAGCGTACCCAGTTGCAAAGTACGGTGGCGCTAGTCGATGCAACTGAAAACCATGATTTGTACTCTCGTGCGACTTTAGTATTTGCGTTGCTGCGAAGAGCGCTTGGCGATGAAGTGATAGTGAGAGCGTTACAACAACTGTGGTCGCAACATGCTTATCCTAATACGCCAGCCAGTGCGATGGACTTTGTGCGTGCATTGCTGGCGGCAGCGCCTGCACCGCAGCGACCACTTATCGACACATTGTTGTTGGGAACTGATTTGTCGTTATTAGAAAATACCACTGAAGAATAACATCATTAGGTTATTTCAATTGCACCGTAAGACAATGACTGTTACAAAAATGTAAAAGTACCAGCGTTGTCATTCGGTGTTTTAAGTCGTCGCAGAATTGGCAAGGATGAATCTCAGTCAAGGAAACTACCATGAAAATTCACAACCAGTTACTCGCAGCCAGCTGTTTGCTGGCCACTGCAGCCGTGTCTGCTCATACATACCCGGTGCAGTTTGAATCGGCACAGTTAGAAAGTGCCTCTGCTTCGCTACTGCCACAGCGTTTTAAGCTCAATTGTCAGCGTGTCCCACAAGCGCTGCAGCATTTGTTGACACAAAGTGCATGGTTCCATCATGAAGTCGAAATTACGATTGCAGGTGAATGTAGTGGGCCAATTCAGCTTTCCACCGACGGCATTACCCTACAAGGGGACCGCGATTTGCCAGGTAGTATTAAAATGGCTGAGGGCAGCGCAAGTGCGGTTGAGGTAAATCACGCCAAAGTAACGCTGAAAAACCTCAAAATTGAGGTGCCAGAAGGCACGCCTGCACTCACTGCCACGAATAATAGCAGCGTTACCCTTTCACGGCTGACGACTAATGGCAAAGGTATTGATGGCGCGGTGTTTTACCCATTTTTGATTAAAGACAATAGTACTGCCTATATTAGCCAACAAGAAGGCAGCAAAGTCCAAGTTGCGGGCAGCTCAGTGGTGGAGTTTGGGGCAGGCAACAGTGCGATAAGTTTGAATGTGCTTGATACCTCCTTTAGTCGTTCAGTGGCCGCCAGCGAATTTAATAGCGTGGAAGTGTCGGGCAATGGTTACTTTCTAGCAGATAATCAAACTCAAGTTGATTTGCTGATGATTTGGAGCAAAGGCGCGGTAGATATCAACCAGCAAAGTACCGTCGGGCATTTGATGATGGGTGGGCAAACTTTGTTTGCGGCGTATCGCAATTCTAAAATCACCGGCCCTTATGAAATCTATGGCAACGTGGTGTTTGAGCTTGAGCATTCGAGTGCTGATAACTGGCAAACCTTTGATAAGCCACTTTCAATCTTTACCGGTAACAACGCGGTGGTAAACGGTACGCTTTACCCGAGCTGGAGTTGGGCTGGACAGGACGGTAATTAGCGTTTAGCGTGATTTTCTATCACTTTGTTTTTAATTATAAAAATCTAAAGGCAAAGTGATACTTGACCAAAAGTCAATTAGTCCCGAAAATGTTCCCTAGCTGCATCTTGTAAACGCAACTTTAGGGAAAGAATCAATGAAAAGAATATCTTTGTTTATGTCAGTCGTCGTTTTAGCAGGTTGTAAAACGACCGACTATGCATCGTTTGCGCAAAGTAATGCGTTATTAAATAATGTCGTTGTCAATGAAGAGCATAATGCGAAATACAAAAAGCATGTTTTAGACGTTGCTTTTGATTACCAAATAGAAGGTTTTCACGCGGACCAAAACTTATATCACTGTACTGTACAGTTTGCCAATATAGATGGTACGACAACCACAAGTTATCCAGGTAAAATAATACCATGCAAGTTAGAGCAAGCTGCAGGGCATGTGGCGATAAGTTGGCCGATGCCTTTAGATAAGCAAGTAAGAATCCCTCAAACAAATTTCACTAATCTCAAATACCCTATTGAATATATGGTGGTTATTCATCAAAGAACCGGTGCTAAGTCTAGTCGTATCATCGGCCAATCGGCGCAGATGGTGAGCACTTTGCAGCTTTAGTGACAAACTAAAACTTTTCACAGCGACTCAATTAGCCGCTTTAGCAGGTAGCCGCCAAGTTTGCATTTCCACTAGGCGGCTTTTAGTGCGCTCAAAAGCAAACGCAAGACGCTCACCTACATAAAGTTCTGCTAAGGGGTATGCGCTGTGAAGTATGACTAAACGGCCGCGGTCGTAAAATTCATCCACTAAGGCGATAAAGCGCCGCGCCTCGTCGTCTAAGCTGCGATTTTCGGTGGCGTCATGCGCTCTTTGGTAACCATCCTCAACGCCTTGGGTAACAAACTGAGAGGTGGCCAAAGCGCCCATTTGTGGCACATCGGCTATGTATACCGCCGAATAGTTATCGGCCAATGCCATATAGTCCGCAGTTGCTCTGGGTGCAGAGCAAAGTGCCATAAAATCAAACATTAAACCAAACTCATTACTACCTAGCGTGGCCACTTGGCGTTGGCATAAAATGATTTGATGGGGCTCATGTTGTGCCGCTGCAGTACTGAAATGCTGCAGAAAGCCTAGTTTATTGGCATGGAAAAAGTGTGTGTAATGTACCCCATGGGCAAATCTATGATCTGTTTCCCCCGCGACATTGACCACTTGGCAGTGCTGTTGCAAGAGCGCAATGGTTGGTAAAAACCGTGCTCTTTGTAAACCATTGGCATAAAGTGTTTCAGGATGGGAATTAGAAGTGGTCACTAAGATAACCCCTTGCTCAAATAGGCTGCCAAAGAGGGTCGCCATGATCATCGCATCACCAATATCGGTGACAAAAAATTCGTCAAAACATAATACTTTGCAGCGCTGTGCCCACTCAGCGGCGAGATGCTGCATAGGATTTACCGTACCTTGGATACGATTTAAATCCCGCTGCACTTGCGCCATAAAATGATGAAAGTGCATACGTTGCACAGCGACTTTACCCGTTAATTGCTGGTAAAACATATCCATTAACATGGTTTTGCCACGTCCTACTGGCCCATACAAGTAAACGCCTTGCGCGGTTAAATTGGGGTTAGCACACAGCTTCACTGCGAGCTGATGTAATACCGTCAATGCTTGAAGTTGTGCTGGGTCTTCAGTGAGCTGTTGGCTCTCAATCAGTGTTTGGAATTGTTCAAGCATTCAGTTTGTGCGGTCGGCAGAGGAGAATTGCGTACTATGATACTAAAACATCTTCTATGAGGCCAAATTAGCAAAGAAAAAACGCGGCAAGCCGCGTAAATCAGGGAGTGTGGTGGGGAATTGGTAATTAGGAACACATACTTGGTGTTTGCCCAGCTGGTATGATTTGTATGTTGTCATGTTTGATGCCAGCCAGACTTGGCTCAATGGCGCGCTCTAAACGATGTGCACGGCGCTCTAATTCATGACCTTGGCGTTCAACTTGTTGTAACTCAACTTCAAGCTGTTGAAATTCGCGCTCCATTTGTTGGCCAAGTCGACCAAGTTCAGCATAGTTTTGGTCTTGTTCAGCTTGTTTTATTCTCGATTCAAACTGCTTAGTAATGAGTTCAAGTTTCTTTAGCGGAGCTGAGCGCTGAGTGAACTCGGTTTCTGCATCTTGGAGCGCTAAATGGGCTAACATCTGTTCTTGGTTTAGAGCTTGAGTCAGAACTGGTTGGCAATTTTTGTACGCAACTAAAACATATTCAGTATTGTTCACGGTGTTGGCAAATGTGGTTGAGGCCAATCCTAAGCTAAGGGCTGCCATACTCGAGATAAAGAATTTGCTGTTCATGGTGACGCTTCCGTAAGGTGGATTTAATGGATTAGTCGCGAGCAGTGAGCAAAAGGTTGGGATTAGACGGAAATTTTTTGAAGCGTTTATACATGTGGCTGATTAAATATCGTTTGCAATCAGCAACAGCACAAATGCGAACGGAACCTCAGCGACCATGTTTAGTCTTGGTTGAGGCTCCAGTAAGTTAAGTAAAGGCGTATTAGTGCAGTTTCATTTTGGGTCTTACGATACGTAGCAGTTTTTCTGCCAGCCATAAAGCGACCGTTTTAAAGGGGCCGTGAATGGCATTTTGGTGCATGCGATAAAGTGATACATACATCAAACGCGCCATTTTCCCTTCAATAAACATGGTGTTATTGGTCAAATTGCCCATTAAACTACCTACTGCACTATAGCGCGCCAAATTCACCAGTGAGCCGTGGTCGTGGTAGACAAACGGCTTTTGCGGTTTGCCTGCCATGGTGGCCAAGATATTTTTCGCCAGGTTACTGGCCATTTGGTGCGCAGCTTGCGCTCTTGGCGGCACAAATTTACCATCCGCTTGTTCACAGGCAGCGGCATCGCCCAGCACGTAAATATTATGCTGACCAAACGCTTTTAAGGTGTTATCGACCTTAATTTGGTTATTGCGAGTTAGCTCAAAGCAACCAAGTTTAGCAATAAAATCCGCTACTTTTACCCCCGCCGCCCAAAGCATTAAATCGGCCTGTAAGACTTGTCCGGTGTGGGTGACAAAGCCATCGCTGGTGGCCTCGGTAATGCGTGTATCTTCCATCACGGCAATGCCTAGACGTTGTAACTCGCGACGTGCGGAGTTCGCAATGCGCTCAGGTAAGGCGGGTAAAATGCGCGGGCCGGCTTCAATCAGCTGAATGTTGAACTTGGCATTGGTAATCGCTGCCATCCCGTACAATTTCAAAAGCTTAGCGACGTGTATTAGCTCAGCGCTGAGCTCCACGCCTGTCGCACCGCCACCGACAATCGCAATATTAAGATGATTTTCACCGTTTGGGTCGGCCTGATGTAAGCGGGTAAAACTATTGAGCAGGGCGTTTTGAAAGCGCTCGGCTTGTTGTTGAGTGTCAAGGAAGAAACAATGCTGAGCAACACCGGGAGTATTGAAATCGTTGCTGATACTGCCAATCGCCAGCACTAAGGTATCGAAACGGATATGCCGTTCAGGCAAGATGATTTTGTCGTGGTCGCCGCGCTGGGCTTTCAGCGTAAGGGTATTGGTGTCGGTATCGAGAGCAGTAAACTCACCTAAAATAAATTGAAAACCGTGCTTAGCGGCATGGGCTGAGTAAGCAACGCCGTCGATACTGGTGTCTAGTGAACCCGTTGCAACTTCATGTAGCAAAGGTTTCCAGATATGGGTGCGGTTTTTGTCAATTAAGGTGATATTTGCGCGTCGTGATTTCCCCAGTTTATGTCCTAACTTGGTCGCAAGTTCTAGGCCGCCTGCGCCGCCGCCAACAATCACGATATTAGGAAGAGGTTGTTCCATAGTTATGCCCTTTAAGAAGTTATAAAGAGCTAGATACAGCAGACTAGGTGAGGTTAAGGTCTATACCTAGTTCGTTATAACCTGCTTTGACTTGGGCTAACTTTTGGGCAACAGGCCCAACCACTATGATACGCCTGTTTACTGAGCAGTGACAGTGAAAACTGACTTGAGTTTATCGCCTAATGTTGCTGATTTGGCTGTAAAACCTTGAGTCCTGTAGCTGGCTTGGTTAAAGTGCCAAAATTGCCCGTATTTTGGGTGCAGAATAAAGAGAAGCAAATGTTTAAACCTCGCAGTTGGCAACGCCGCATATTGACGGTTGCCGTGATATCCGTGATTGCTTATGTCACTTTTCAAACCACCATGAGTTATTTAACCGAGCGTGAGGCCGCACGCATCAAAGCTATTACGCCAACAGAGGTTTCGAGTACAGCGTTACAGCGCTTGGATATTGAACGCATGATGGCGGATGTTACTTGGCTTGCCGCCAGTGAGCGCGAAGGGCGCGGTATTGGCACGCAAGGTGGGCTTGCCGCACGGCAATGGATAGCGGAGCAGTTTCAAGCCATTGGTTTAGTTCCAGCAGGAAGTGATGGCTATTTACAACCATTTAGCGTACCTGAGCACAACAATTGGTCGCGGCTACTACGCGGTCGCAATGTCAAAATTGCAGGCATTGAGGGCGCCGCGAATGTCTTGGGTATGCTCCCCGGCACCCAAGCCGGGCTTAACCCGATTGTGATCACAGCTCATTATGACCATTTAGGTAGCAAAGACGGTAAGATATTCCATGGTGCTGATGATAATGCATCTGGGGTTGCTACTATGTTGGCATTGGCGCGCTATTTCCAGCAGCAGCCACTGCGCCATCCGCTGTTGTTTGTCGCGCTAGATGCCGAAGAGCGCGGTTTACAAGGGGCTTATGCGCTGTTTAGAGAATCGTTTTTAGACCCAAAGCAGCTCGCGTTTAACGTCAATGTTGATATGTTAAGCCGCGATACCAACAAGTTGTTATATGCGGTGGGCACTTATCAGCAACCTTGGCTGAAACCTGTGTTAGCTGAAATACAAAAAGTCAGTCAGGCGAAATTGTTGCTGGCGCATGATCGCCCTTGGTATGTGGCAGGGCGCACTGAAGACTGGAGTTTAAGCTCAGATCATGGCGCGTTTAATCAGCATGGCGTGCCGTTTATTTATTTTGGGGTGGCGGATCATGAAGATTACCATTCACCTCGCGATACCGCAGATAAAGTAGACGTTGCGTTTTATCACCAAGTCAGTGAGACCGTGCTAAGTTTTATTGAGACCTTGGATGTGGCGTTGTTGCAATAGAAAGGCGGATACTGAGATGAAATGGCGGTTTAAAACACCGCCATTTTGCTTAAGGTGTTTGGCTTATAGCGCTGCCAAAATCACTTCGGCTTTACTGACTTCAAAACTCTTTGGTGCTTCAACATTCAATGTTGTCACCACTCCATTATCAACTACCATAGCGTAACGTTGTGAGCGCACACCACCAAAGCCGGCCGTATCCATTTCTAAGCCTAGTGCTTTGGTAAAGCTGCCATCGCCATCTGCTAACATCATCAATTCACTGGCGTTTTGTGCTTCGCCCCAGGCTTTCATCACAAACGCATCATTGACAGACACACAAGCAATAAAATCGACGCCTTTGGCTTTGAGTTGATCTGCCAATACCACATAACCTGGTAAATGGGCTTCAGAGCAGGTTGGTGTAAAAGCACCTGGTACCGCAAATACTACGGCTTTTTTACCAGCAAAAAGCTCAGCGGTTGGGTGCTGAACCATACCGTCTTTGGTGAGTTGGCTCAAAGTTGCAGCTGGCAGGGTTTGTCCTTGTTGGATCATGGTTTTATCCTCGTTTGTTGGATACACGACGCGCATAGTTGGGCAGCGCATTGCTTGACTGCGAAAAGTGTAATACGAACTCAAGGAATTAAGAAATGAGATTAACCAGAAGGGCGTAGATTTTTATGCTGTGAGTGCGTAGGCAGTCGCTCAAACTGAGCGACTGCCTATTAGGTTGCTGAAAATTATGCTGCGGGTGAGGCGCTTAACGCATTGTCGATACTCACTGTAATAGGCGTAGTGGGGCGACCAAGTAAACGACTAAGCGTACCTGAGCGCTCTGCTAACCAACCACTTTTTGCCTGTTGCTCAGCATCGGCCAATAGCGCAGCAAAATCGTACGGTAAGCCAACTTGGGTTAAAAAGTCAGTATACTGCGCCTCACTCATAAACTGAGTTGCAATCGCTTGCTTACTGGCTGTGGCAATGAGGGCGGCAAATTCGCTTAGGCTAAAGCCAAAGTCGCCAGCTAATTCATAAACTTGATTGTCGTGTTGCGCTGTAGTTAACACCACCGCTGCGGCTTCTGCGTAGTCATAGCGCGCCGCGGTGAATAGCTCACCTTGGTCAGCCACGCCAAGTAGAGCACCATGGGCGATTACATTGCTCACCCCTGCGGTGTAATTTTCGTTGTACCAACCATTTCTGAGCAGCACATACGGCACACCTGATTGCACAATCAGCGCTTCGGTAGCTTTGTGCTCCGATGCCAACTGGAGCGGTGAGCTATCAGCATGCAAAATACTGGTATAGGCAAGTAAACGTACCCCTTGTTGCTTGGCTGCGTTAATCACAGCTTGGTGCTGCGGTACGCGACGACCAATGGCATTGCTGGAGATCAATAGCAGTTTTTCCACTCCTGCTAATGCTGCTACGTAGCTTTGTGGTTGGTCATAGTCAGCTTCACGCACTGTCACGCCTAAGGCCGCTAAATCGGCAACGGTGTTTTTATCGCGCACTATGGCGATAAGCGTGTTTGCTGGGGTACGGTCTAATAAGGCTTTAATGACTAAACGTCCGAGTTGGCCATTGGCGCCGGTAATTGCAATCATGTTGTGCTCCTCAAAGGTAATTCAATGTTGCGATGACAGGCATTATGCCGCTAAGCTTAAGTAACCATAAGCCGACTAATTTGTAATAGAGAGTTCGGATATTGATAACAATAAATGCTAATTCGTTAAAGCTCTTGGCTATATTTGCCAAAGTGGTTGAAACGGGGAGTTTTGCAGCAGCAGCGCAGCAACTTGGCAGCAGCCGCTCGCGGATCAGTGAGCAAGTATCGCTGCTAGAACATCAGCTTAATGTGCGGTTGTTGCAACGCAGTACGCGACAACTAAGATTAACTCAAGAAGGGCAAACGGTATTTGACAAAGCGCAGCAGCTTGAGCTTATCCTCAACGACATTAACCATAGCCTGGCTGAGCCCGAACCCAGCGGCAAGGTCAGGATCACTATGACTCATGATGTCGCGCATCGCTTTTTGTTACCACTGTTACCTGAGCTAAGCCAGCGCTTTCGCCAAGTGACATTAGATCTTGTGATTGACGACAATCCTTTAGACTTAATTGAACAGCAGTTGGACTTAGGGATAAGAGTCGGCTTCCCAAAAGATGCCGCGTTGGTCGCAAGACCATTGCATCAAGACAGTTTTGCTTTGTTTGCCAGCCCTGCTTTTTTAGGCCGATATGGCGAGCCCTTCGATATCAAAAGCTTAGAAAGCTTGCCGTGGGTATGTTTGCGCCAGCAGTCGGCGACTGGGTTACAAAGCTATTATCAAGGCGCGCAGCAAGTGACAGTGCAACCGCAGCATTTTCACCTCTGTGACTCGCCGCTTCTGTTGCAGCATATGGCCATTGCTGGGTTGGGCGTTGCGTCTTTGTTTCCGTCAACGGTGGCTAAAGAGATCCGCAGTGGGCAATTGCGCCGTATTATGCCGTCACTAGCGAGCGAGCCTTTGGTGTTTTCACTGGTTTACCCGTCACGTAAGCATGTGGCCAAACGCACTCGCGCGGTGATTGATTTTTTGCTCAATCACGCCATTTTTAATCAAAACGGTTAAATTGCTAAGCGCTTAATGACTAAACGTGCGGTAGTAACCATTGCCAATCAGGCTAATACTGCATCGGTCAGTGGTGTTGTTTCTGAACTGGGGTGAACTCATTCTATCAGTGAAATTCTGGTTTTGGTCTCAAGGTGGTTGAGGCCAAAACCATTGCCGCTTAGGATGAGGTTTTCGACCATAAAGTAGCCTGATAATGAAAATAACCACTTTATTGCTCGCCACTGCGGGCTTGTTAAGCAGCGTGCCAGTTTTTAGCGCACATGCAGCGCCTAGCAGTAGCCGTTTTGTTGCTGAAGACATTTTCCAACTTGAGTATGTAAATTCGCCGCAGATCAGCCCAGATGGCAAGAAAATCGTTTATGTGCGTAGTGGTTTCGACATCATGAAAGATGCGACCAAAACTAGCCTGTGGCTTTACGATTTGGAAAAGCAAAGCCATTATCCGCTGTTTGCCGATGAGCATAGCTATAGTCAAGCGGTATGGTCGCCAGATAGCCGCCGTATTGCGTTCACCAGTAATATGAGTGGCAGTCGTCAGCTCCATGTCTATTGGTTGGCGGAAGATAAACAAGCAGTGCTGACACAGTTATCTAAAGCGGTGAGCAATTTGGTATGGTCGCCAGATGGTGAACAATTGGCTTTTACCATGAATGTGCCGCAAGGTAAGTCGGATTTTGCCAAGTCGGTTAAATTACCAGTGAAACCCGCTGGTGCGAAATGGTCAGAGCCAGTCAAAATTATCGACAAAGCTAAGTATCAAGCGGATGGCGCGGGGCTGTTAGAACCGGCATTTCGTCATGTTTTTGTGCTGCCAGCGACAGGTGGTACGCCTAGGCAGTTAACAACTGGGGATTTTCAACATAATGGCCCACTGGCGTGGCGACCTGACGGTAAAGGCGTGGTGTTTTCTGCGGATCTCAGCGCGGATTGGGAATATCAAACCACAGAGGCTGATCTCTATGAAGTACAACTGCACACAGGCGAGCTTAAGCAATTAACCTCATTGCCGGGGCGTGAATCCGCACCGCAATTTGCTGCCAGTGGTGATGCGCTGAGTTTTATTGCGCGCGACAATCCGCCGCTGCCGTATGTGACTGCGCGCTTGGCAAAACTGAACTTAAAAGATCAAGCGGTGACTATACTCACGCCTGATTTTGACCGTTCAGTGGAAAGCTACGCCATGATTGGCAAGGGCGAATATGTGTTGCAATATGATGATTTTGGCAAGCGTAAGCTCGCCAAACTATCTGCGCAAGGGAAAGTTAGCAACTTGGTTGACGATGTATCTGGTACGTCGCTTGGGCGCCCTTATACCAGTGGCGATTTCAGTGCATCTAGCAATGGCACTCTCGCTTATACTCAGGGTTCTAGTCAGCGCCCAGCAGACTTGGGCTTATGGCACAAAGGCAAGCGCAGCACGTTGACCCAAGTGAATGAAGATTTGCTGGCGCACAAAAAGCTCGGTGAAGTGCATGAGCTGAACTTCCAATCGGAATTTGACGGCCAAGCAATCCAAGGTTGGTACATCACCCCACCTGATTTTGAGGCCAATAAAAAATACCCATTGTTATTAGAGATCCATGGTGGTCCATACCTTGCCTACGGCCCACATTTTGCGGCCGAACTACAGCGCTATGCGACCGAAGGTTATGTGGTGGTGTATGTAAATTACCGAGGTTCGACTGGTTACGGTGAAAAATTCTCGTTGTTACTCGATGGCAAATATAGCTCAAAAGAGGATTTTGCTGACCATAATTCAGCTATTAATGCGCTGCTTAAAAAAGGCTTTATCGACGAACAAAATCTCTTTATCGCGGGAGGCTCAGCGGGTGGGATTGCCACGGCTTACGCTATTGGCCTAACCGACAGATTTAACGCGGCCGTCATCACCAAACCTGTGATCAACTGGGTGAGTAAAGTGCTCACTGCAGACAGTTACTTAGGGCAAATTCGTAATCAGTTCCCTGGCATGCCATGGGAGCACTTAGAGCATTACTGGCAGCGTTCACCGTTATCGCTAGTGGGCAACGTCACTACGCCAGCCATGATCATGACAGGTGAGGAAGACCGCCGTACGCCAATGTCAGAATCAGAGCAGTTTTACCAAGCATTAAAACTGCGTAAGGTCGACACTGTGTTAGTGCGAGTGCCCGGTGCGCCACATGGTATTGCGGCGCGGCCGTCACGGATGATCTCGAAAATTGAGCATACCCTGGCGTGGTTAAAACGCTATCATAAAAACTAAACAGCAGGGGCCAGTGCTAAGGTACTGGCCTGCTTGTAGTTATAATGCCAATATGCAGTAATATGCCATTACAGATACAAGGATATTAGGCATGCACGCGCAGCTACCCAGTTCTCTTGAGCTCAGCCCTCTGGGCATTCCCCATTTAAAACGTTTTTGGTACAGCAGTGTGGCTGCGCCACAAAGTGCAGCATCGCGTGAAGATGAGCACGAATTAGACCGCATGTTGTTTGATTTACTCGGCGTGGGGTTACATCAAGTGCTCAATTTTGTGTATGCCGAGCGGCCAAGTTTCAGTGAGCTGGAACATTGGATGGTTACCAAAGTCGGTCAGCCTTGCGCGCATACCTTAGCCCGCTTGCAGGCGATTTATCAGCAAAAGCCATATTCAGGGGAGCTGAAGGCGTGGTTGCATGAAATTGAACAGATACCAGATGTGTTATCGCAAGAAGATCTGGCGCATTGGCAGGAACATGGCTATGTGATTGTTAAAAATGCGGTGTCGCTCGCCGCGGCAAAAGAGGCCGAGCAAGCACTTTGGCAATATCTCAAGGCGGAGCCAGAGCAACCCGATACATGGTATTCACTCCATAATCGCAGTGGCATTATGGTTGAACTCATCCAACATCCGGCTTTTGCTGCTAATCGTCACGCAGCTCGTATTCATAAAGCGTTCGCGCAATTATGGCAAACTGCTGATTTAAGGGTCAGTGCGGATAGAGGCGGGTTTAATCCACCAGAGCGACAAGGCTTTGAGTTTAGCGGACCGGATCTGCATTGGGACATTAATTTTAATAAGCCGCTGCAATTTGGCACCCAAGGCATTTTATACCTAACCGACACCGCCGCTGAGCAGGGCGCCTTCACCTTAGTGCCGGGCTTTCAGCATCATTTGCCAACTTGGCTGGCAGAGTTACCGCCAGCAGCGGACCCCCAACAGCAAGATTTACATGCGCTGGGCGCCAAAGCGATTGCCGCCAATGCGGGCGATTTAATTATTTGGCACCAATGGTTACCACATGGCAGCCGTCCGAATACCACTTCACAACCGCGCATGGTGCAGTATATTAATTATTTACCGGTGCGTATTTAAGCCCTAACTTAATGAAAATAACAAGAGGTTGGAGTAATGAAAAGACGGTATTTGGTGGGACTGGTCGGTTTAATAAGTATCAAGGTTTTTGCAGTAGCGGTGGAACCTGCTGCACAATGCAGTGAGTACTTTAGTGACGCCGAGTTAAGTGCCTTAAAAACTCAGCAGTTTATCCCTACGCCACCTGCAACGATTGCACAAACTGCGCAGCAGTTATTAACTTGTATCGGCCATCCCAATCCGCATATTCGCGATGGCGTGGTTTATGAAGCTTATCAGCATTGGTTACGTGGCAAGCAGCTGGATGAAGCTGCAACTAGGCAGTTGCTTAATGCGCTGATGACAAATTTAAAAAATGCCGCTTTGGACGAAGACAAGTTTCTGACGGCGTTTTCGGCTTTGATTTTAGCTGAGGTGGTACGAGTTGACCGTATTACACCTTATTTGAGCTCTGATGAACGCCAGCAGGTAGTTGATGCTACAGCTAATTTGATGCGCAGTATTGACGATTATCGCGGTTTTAACGCGCGTGAAGGGTGGCGGCATTTAGTCGCGCATACTGCTGATATTGCTTTACAGCTGGCATTGAACCCGGAAATCAGCGAAGCTCAAGCCGCGACTCTAGTCACTGCGCTATTGTCGCAAGTGTCGCCTACTGAGCATGCTTATCATTTTGGTGAGCCAAAAAGATTGGCTTTACCGCTCGTGTATTTTTACCTGCGCGGCAAAATTGCGCGAGCGGCATTGGTTGAACAACTAAAATTACTCGCTTCGCCAGCACCTTTTGCCACTTGGCAGGAGATGTATCAAAGTGAGTTAGGGCTTGCCAAAATCCATAATACCACCGCGTTCTTTAACGTGTTGTACGTGATGGTGAGTCAAAATCAACATGAACAGTTGCAAGCTTTGCTGCCTGAGTTGCAACAGCTAATTAAAGCTTTACCTTAACAAAAGCAAAAACCCAGCGGATGCTGGGTTTTGTGACGGTATTCGCTTATTTATCTGCTAATAAATCTAAGAAAAACGCGTACTCCAAGGCGGTATCGTGAAGTTTGGAGTAGCGCCCAGAAGCGCCACCATGACCGGCTTTCATATCCGTTTTAAAGAGTAACTTGTTATTGTCAGTTTTGTATTCACGCAGTTTGGCAACCCACTTGGCTGGTTCAAAATATTGCACTTGCGAATCATGCAAGCCCGTCGTGACTAACAAATTCGGGTATGCTTGCGCCTTGACTTGGTCGTACGGTGAGTAACTCTTCATATACTCATAGTAGGCTTTGTCATTCGGATTGCCCCATTCATCATACTCATTGGTGGTAAGTGGTAAGCTGCTATCTAACATGGTTGTCACCACATCTACAAATGGCACATGAGCTGCAACACCTTTATACAATTCAGGTGCTTGGTTGATAACAGCACCCATGAGAAGGCCACCGGCGCTACCGCCAACCGCAAACACTTTATCTTTAGCTGCGTAACGCTTTGCAACTAAGGCTTGAGTAACATCAATGAAATCATTGAAGGTATTCTGTTTCTTGAACTTTTTGCCGTCTTCATACCAAGGCCGACCAAGCATTTGTGAGCCCCGAACATGGGCTATGGCGTACACAAAACCGCGGTCAAGCAAACTTAATGCGGCACTGCGAAAGCTTGGATCTATCGTTGCACCATAAGAGCCATAGCCATATTGATAAAGCGGGTTAGTACCATCTTGCTTAAATAGATCTTTACGATAGACCAGACTGACGGGCACTTTCACTCCATCTCGTGCGGTAATGAAAATTCGCTCAGATTGATACAAGCTTGGGTCATAGCCTGGTACTTCAGTTTGTTTAAGCACAGTTCGTTGACCACTTTTGAGTGAAAATGCCAAAGTACTCATAGGTGTAGTCATACTGGTGTAAACCAAGCGTACTTCATCGTTATCGAGCATTTCATTACCCGATAAATAGGCCATAAAGGCGGTATCGTTAAATTGCAGCGGGATCTCTTTATGGTTGTTTAAGTCGCGAATGGTGAGCTTAGTTAAGCCATTTTCCCGTTGTTGGTAAACCAAATGCTGATCAAATAGCTCTATATTTTCCAGTTTGACTGCATCATTAGCTGCTATTACAGGTTGCCAAAGCTGTTTATTGCCCAATTGGTTTTGGTGCACTTTCATTAAGCGAAAGTTTTTAGCCTGCCAGTTGGTGAGCACATAGTATTCATCACCACGTTTTGCCACACTGTATTCGAGCCCAGTTTCTCGCGCTAAGAATGGCTTTAATTTGGCATTGTCATCATTTGCATCAATTAGCGATACTGCTGACGTTTCGGTTGCATCATGAACGACATAAATCACGTCACTATCTTTACTTTTATAAATATAGGTATAGAAAGAGGTGTCTTGTTCTTCAAAGATCAGTTGATCTTCGGCTTGTGATGTCCCTAGTACATGACGATAGACTTGGTATCCCAACAAGGTTTGTGGATCTTTTTTAACGTAGTAAAACACCTTGTTGCTATTGCCCCACACGATATTACCCTGCGCTTGGGTGATGGTGTCTGGTAGCAACTCACCAGTAGCTAAGTCTTTGACTTTGATGGTGTAAAGACGTCGGCTCAGGGTATCTTCGGAATAAGCAAGGAGTTTGTCGTTAGGGCTTGCACAAAAGCCACCCACTTGGTAATAACTATGACCTTTGGCAAGGTCGTTAACGTCTAATAGTACCTGTTTATTGTGTCCCGCGGCATCGCTGGAGCGCAGGAACACGGGGTATTCATTATCACCCGACACCTCTCGATAATAGTAATAGTTGCCTTTGCGCACAGGCACCGAGGTGTCGTCTTTAACTATTCGTCCTTTAAGCTCATCAAACAAAGTGGCTTGCAACGGCTCAGTGTGACCTAAAGTTTGTGCCAAGTAATTATTTTCGGCACTAAGGTAATCTAATACTTTGCTGTCACTGCGGCTGTCGTCTCTTAACCAGTAATAGTTATCGACTCGGGTATCACCGTGTATGGTCATGGTATGGGGTATTTTTGTCGCCTTTGGTGCCACCATAGCCGCTTGTTTTTGACTATTGGGCGAAGTTACGTCCGTTGAATGTTGTGCGACACAAGCTGATAAAATTGCAACAGAAACTAAGCTGAGTCCTATCGTTATTATTTTCTTCATATTAAATCCCTTGTTTGAGGTCTTTTGCGATAGTATCGAATCCTAAGCAGGGAGCAAAATAAATACGTTATTAATTGTAAATGGTGTGTCAAGCAGCATCACAATCGTGAGGGAGTAGTCCTATGGTAAATGAACATGTTATGGGTTCCGAGTATGTACCTAGGATTGCCTTCATTTCCACAGTGAAGGTGTGCTTGCCGATAACTCTGCCACTAATAGTCAGTCCATGCGCTAAGGTTAACGAAATAGCCGCTTGTGTGGTGGGGGAATTTATTGTAGCGAGTAGGGGGGAATAATTTCAAACCGCGCTGAACAGCGCGGTTGATGCGTTACTTTGGCATAAGTTTGGGTGGTAGAGTGAATAGTAATTTCACCATCAGTTGCTCACTGTCTTCTGCTTTGGTGATTTGTAGCGCGGTCACAGAAGCTTTTTTAATGTCATATACTGTGCTTTTGCTTGCTAATAAGCGCGATAAATAGCGTGAAATATTCGGCTCATGGCTCACCCATAAAGACACGCCAGCTAACGACGGCCATTGTGCGCTAAGTAAGTCCTGAAATTGCTTCACTGGTGCGTTTAAGGCAAGGGCTGCTTCCTGTTGCACCGCGAGTTGTTTTGCTACCTTGGCTGATTTTTGCAATTGCTTTAATACCAGCTCAGCGCTTTGCTGCGCTCTAGGGTATGGGCTACTTAATACTTGTGCTGGCACAAGGTTTTGTCCACTCAAAAAATCCGCAACACGCTTAGCCTGTTGTTCACCCGCTTTGGTTAACTCGCGGGCTTCATCAAGCTGTTCGGGCTGTAACTCTTCAGCTTTAGCATGGCGCATTAATAAAATAATTTTGCTGTTACTCTCAGTCATATACTCCGTCCTCTTATGGCGAGATTTCCTTGAATTTTAACTTGTTAACTGTAGATTTAAATGCACTTAAGAAGTGCTGCTGTTGCTTGTCTAGAGTTGAGAACTATTAGGCTGAGTGTAGAGTGCTTAGGGTAAATAAGCGAGAGCGAAGTCACTAATTTTTACACAAAAATGAGCAGGCTAGGAAAGTGGGTTATCGCGAGCGGGCATAAGCCCGCTGCGATAAATCGCTTGCTATTTACAGTTGCCGTCTGTGCATAAGGGGCGTGCGAATAAAAAACCCCAAATGAAGTCGGTCTGTAATACATCTAAAGTCGATTGGTCATCGTTATTGTAAAACCATTCTGGTTTAGGTGTGTTGTGGACGCTTTGCTGATAGCCAAAGTCACTGAGTTGGCGCTCAAACACACTTAAACGCAAGAACTCTGCCGATTCAGTGGCCTTGCCGTCACGAACTGATGCTTGTAGATGGACACCCGCGCGCGAGTGGCAGCTAATGCAGCTTGATTGTTGCATAAAGCCCGCTTCGGTAATGGAGTTACCCAACAAGGTACTGCGCCCAGTGTGGTCAACAAAGTTAACTTGTGAGCCTTTTAATCGATAGTTTAACCAGGCTTTATCTTCTGGATCTGGCTCTACGCGGCTGGTACTTAGGCCTGTAGCAATACCACGCGCTTTAAATAATGTAGCCAGCTCCGGACGGATTTGCTCTTTTGGATACACAGTGTCACGGTTATATACTGTGCTTGGTGAGCTTAACTGGTCGCTATGTTGACGCGGCTTTAAGTAGTTGTCAGCGGCGTTTTTACCGGGTGCGGTTTCTGGACTTTTGTATCCAAACGCATCGTTACAGCCAGTAAAGTCACAGCGACCGGGGTTATCAACATGTTCAAATGTCGTCCATACCCACTGTGGTACATCTTTAGATGAAATATGAAACGCGAGTAAGTAATGGGGACCCGTTAAATCACAATAGTTTTCAGGGTGCTTAGTTTGGTCGCAAGTTTCATCATTTTTATCTTTAGCGACGCAAACTGGGGTAGTCAGTGTTTTGGTGATGTATTGATTGTTGTCTCCCAGCATGCCTAGCTGCTCAGCCAAACCTTGATAAATCCAGTTACTCTTAATCATGATAGCTGCAGGCGGCAAGTCGATAGTGGTAAGCTGCTGTTTTCCAGCATCAGCATTTCGCTTTGCTGATTCGTTGCTTTGATGGAATGGTGCATTCGCAAGTTGATTAGCGGCATTATCTTTAAATACCTCTAATACCCCGTTGGCATTGTATAAGTCGTTGCGGAACAAATAGTAATGGAACGGGCGGTTACGCACCGTGATCTCATTGTTGGTTTGGCGCATGATGCGACCTTTGCTCTCGTAGTTTTCTGGGATCAAAGAGGCGATTTGCGCGGCGCTACATTGCTGCGATTTGGTATCGTGCACTACACGCTTTAAGTTTTTGCCGTGTTCAAGAATAGATGGCCGACCTTTTAAGATGAGCTCAGGGTTAGAGCTTAATAAGGTTGCCGCTTTGCTGTCATTGGCGCCGTCTAGTAACTTGAGTAATTTGCTGTATTTGTCACCGGGGAACACAGGGCAGTGATCTTTATCATTGTCATTACTACCTGGCATACAACAAGACGCAGTCGCGGGTGATTGATCTGCAGTACAGAGTGGGTATGGCTGTACGGGCCAGTTTTGCGTTTCTTGCGCCCAATTTGACCAAAAACGATCATGCACAACTTCAGTAAACAATTGCCAAGAGAAAGCATCCGGACATGTCATAGCTGGGTTGGTGACGTCTTGACCGTAGTCGTAGCGCTTTTTGCTATAGGTAAGTTGGCAATATTCTGCATCGCGGACATCGGCGTTAAAATACATCGAATAATCGATGCCACTTGGACCTGCCGCTAATGCGTCAGATATAAAAGCACTGCTGGCAAGCAACAGTGCAACGGGTAATTGATAGTTTTGCATGGCAAATAACTCCTTGTTTGCGGGAACTACGCAAGCTTAGTTGAGTTTGTTAAAAACTCAATTACATCGCATTACAAAAAATATACATCGCACTTAATGATTGTATCTCTATTTGCGATAGTGATAATGCTGCGCCAGCAACGCAGGGCTGTACCTGCTGTAAGCGCGTGTAAGCGCGGGAAGTCACTGATTATTGCTAAACTCAGCGGGTGGTAACGCGTGATGGTGCAAAGGTGAGCATGGTACAAAGTGGATGGCAACAAACGTCGCTTAAACAGAATTTACGAGTGTATGCAGCGTTATGGCTTTGTTTTTTTATGTTGCTGGGATGGCAAGTCAAAGCGGCTGAGCGAGTGCAAATGCTGTATATCAGCGACTCACAAGTGAGTTTTGAGCATTTTGCCATGGATTACTTTGTCGATACGTCACAGAATATGGCTGTCAACGACGTCCTACAACAAGACTTTATCTCTGCCAGTAATAGTATTTCGCTTGGCACCCAAGCTAAGGTAACTTGGAGCCGGGTGCGACTAATGAGCGTCGCCAGTGAAGAGCGGGTGTTATATCTGCATCATCCTGCTGCGTACCATAATCGAGCAGTCAGTCTGTACGTTTTTAGAGCCGGCAACCTCATTGCAGAGAAAGTGTTAGATTTTGATGTATCACCTTCTTCAGCGTTATTATACGGCGCAGCTGCTGTGTTTCCCGTTGTATTACCTAAAGGTGCGCAGCTAGATTTATACATCAAAACCGAGTCTTACTCACATCAATGGTTTAGCTTAAAACTGTACGATGCTGAAAGTTCAAAACAAGCTCTGGTTGGCAGTCGTAGCGATGTAGCCTTGCTGGTCGGCATGTTATTGGCGCTGATGTTGTACAACATTTTCCTCTATATTTCGTCTTATCGAATAGAAAATATTTTTTATTCTTTGTACTTGATCTCTGGGGCGGTGTGGATAGCGCTGTCTTATGGCTTACTGGCCGATCAGCTAAAGTGGTATGGGCAAAAAGTCATGATGCTCCATCTGACATTAATTGCCATGCCGATGTTTTTAGTGCTGTTTATGATGAGTATTTTTGCGACGCGTAACAGCCACCCAAAAGAACATCGCGCTTTATTGGTGGTATTGATGTTGTTAGCGGGCGACTTTGTTTACGGTTTGTTCGATGTTGTGGGTGCGCTACACTTTGCGAGCAGTCTTGCTGCGATGACTATTATTATTACCCTATGGGTTGCAGTGTCGTTATTAGGTAAAGGTAATCCATTTGCGAAACTGTTCTTAGTTGGTCACTTAGCGTTTTTTGCGTGTAATGCGGTAGCTGTGCTCTATTACAAGGGACTGTTACCTTACAACTACTTTACCAGTCACAGTGTGGGTCTTGGCATTCTACTTGAAGCGCTAATGTTGGCGTTTATTCTCTCGCATCGCATTAAATTACTAGAGCGGATGCGTATAGCGCAAGAGGAGTTAAAACGTCAAGCGCAAACCGATCAGTTAACTCGAGCTTACAACCGCCACTATTTTGAAAGTGAAGCGCCAACGCTATTACAACAGGCGAAAAAACAGAAATCACCACTGAGTTTATTGTTATTAGATTTAGACAAATTTAAAACAATTAACGATAACTACAGCCATATTACGGGTGACAAGGTGCTGCGTCTATTTGTTGAGTTACTGCGCAAAGAACTCAAGTTGACGGATATGATAGTGCGCTACGGTGGTGAGGAATTTATTGTCATGCTACCAGATTGTGATAGTGAGCACGCGACAATCATCGCGGAGCGATTACGTAAACTGACAGCGGAACAAATTGTTGCCGTGACTTTTCAAAAAAATATGCGGTTTACGGTGAGTATTGGTGTTGCCCAATGGCAAAGCGGCGAAGCGCTACAAGATTTAATTCTTCGTGCTGACAAAGCGTTGTATCTTGCAAAACAAGCGGGGCGTAACCGTGTTTGCCTATTTGATGGAGCATATTCAACCGCTGAGCAAGACGCTGATATTACTCTGGCTCATGGTTAGGTGGCCCAAACAAAACGTTGAGTTTAGCTTTATAGCCACTGGCAGCGCGGTATTGCTTGAACAGCCAATACCAAGGTGAAAAATTACATGCCAGCGGATTATTACTCGGGGCTTTGCCAACAATACCAAATTCAACAGGAGTATCGGCAAGTTCATGTTGAAAGGTGCCAAACAGTTTGTCCCAGATAATCAGCACCCCAGCAAAGTTTTTATCTAAATAGCACGGATTTTTGCCATGATGCACGCGATGATGGCTGGGGGTATTGAAAATGTGCTCTAGCCAACCCAAGCGCTTCACTGTTTGAGTATGGACAAAAAATTGAAATGCCAAATTCAACGCCACCACAGTAAATACCAGCTGTGGTGGATAGCCCAAAAGCATCATAGGTGTCCAAAACAGCCACATGCCAGCAACGGGGTACATCACACTTTGTCGAAAAGCCGTCGTTAAGTTCATCCATTTTGAGCTGTGGTGCACCGCATGCGCGGCCCAAAACCAGTGAATACGATGCGATGCGCGATGAAACCAATAGTATAAGAAATCCTGCAATATAAACGCCAAGCATAGCGTCCAGCCATTAAATGGTATGACGAACCAAGCGGATTGATGCAGCAAACTGAAGTAGGGCATTAACAGGAGCAGAGCAAGCCCATCAGCGGCTTGATGCAGTAAGGCCAAAGCAGTATTGGTGGCGCTATCTTGGTAACGATAAAAACGTCGAGCTAAGCAAAACTCTAATACAATACAGCACAAAAAAACTGGGCTTAATGCCAATAAGATCAATTCAGCGCTGGGCATAATAAGCAGCCAAATTTTTTAGTGCACGCTGGATTTCGCGGCTAATGGCGCTGCGCAATATGCCACTAGGCAGCCACCAAGGTGCAGTGCCTGATATGCGGTACGCAATATAGGTGCCCAAGCCATGGGGCTGAAAAGTGATTTCGCCGCGATGATCCCTTAACGGAACTTGGCCTAAAATGCGATAGCGAATACCGTCGAGGTCGGCTTTTTCGATAAGTTCAAAAAAACGAAATGGAAAATGGCGTACTTCGCGAACACAACCAACACCACCTGTTAGATGCTGTGTTGCAGTGCGATGGGTGCTGATCTGAGCACGGAAAAATCGCGACAAGTTATCATGATCGAGTAAGGTACTAAGCAGATTACTGGGGTTGGTTGCAACATATTGGCTGCAAGCTATCTCAATCATGTTGAATTCCAAAGAGGGCGGTTGAAACTAGCTTATTGTGAAAATATCTGGCAGTCTTGCACTGTTACGCCGAATTTTTGTCATTTTGCGCCATGCAAGGAGTTGCACGATGAGTTCAACGTCTTATGCCTATTTTCAGAGTGTATTGTACTATTTAGCCACGCGAGGTTGTCAGTCTGATTATGCTTTAGCACAAATTGAATATACTTTGCCTGATAAGGCTCAGCGAGTGCCACTTAATGTATACCGCGCTTTGCTCGATTTTGCAGTAACAGAGTTGGATGAACCATTATTTGGCTTTTACCTTGGTCAACATATTCAGCTCGCCGATTATGGTGCGTTAGGGTATTTAGTGGATGCCTGCGCGAATTTAAAAGACGCCATTAAAGCGCTGCTGGCTTATGACGTCCTGGTGGCGGATATTGGTAAAGCTGAATTCGTCGAAGCAGAAAAATATGCTTGGGTTGGTTGGCAACTTGTGCAAAGTGCGCATAATAGTGCGTTGAATGAAGACGATAAACAGCTCATTTTGCGTAATATGACAGCTTGGGTTGCCACAGCAAGAAGGCTTCATCAGCTGGTATTTGCACCCACGCGGATTGAATTCAGTTTTCCACTCAATTCTGATGAAATCAGCACTTTAACGGCTTGGTTTGGTTGTGAAGTGCAAGGGAGCCAACCTGCAAACCGCATCTTGTTTCCAAATGATTATTTACACCTCCCCTTTAACAGCAATAATCCAGTGCTTTATCAAGCGCTTAAGCAGCTCAATGAGACGCAGCGAGGGCAATTACAACTGACTCCTAGCTTTGCCGAATTAGTACGGCAAACCTTACAACAACAATTGGATCTGAGGCATTGTAAATTACCTATTTTGGCAGCATCTCTTGGGATCTCCACTCGACATTTACAACGTAAATTGAATGCAGAGCAGTCGAGTTTTGCGGTGCTACTGCAAGCTGAGCAGCAGCGGCGTGCAACATTGCTGTTAGGCACATTACCGCTTGCAGAGTTAGCTTGGCATTTAGGCTTTGCTGAGCAAGCGGCCTTTAATAAGGCGTTTCGACGTTGGTTTGGCTGTACGCCAAAAGCCTATGCTAAAAAATAGCGTTATGTTCATCAACCGGACGACTTAGGTGTTTATGCTATAAACCACTTAAATAGAGTATGGGTTGTTTTTTGGCGCAGTATTTCGCAAGTTAAACTTGGCTTTGTGCTCGTAGCCATGCCAGAGCATCTTGTTCGCTAATAAAACTTTTAAGGCTGATATTGTGATCCGACGCAAATAACTCAATAAGGTCGCTTTTATAGTCAGACAAATCCACTATTCTAGCCACGTTTAAAACGCGTAATGTGGTTTCTAAGGCGTGTAATACGCGCACAACGTCGCTGCCACTATAAGACAAAGTCAGGGACTTAACATCTAACAGCAAATTGCTCAGGTTATCTTGTTTAATATGCTGACGAATATCTTCATACATAGCTAAAACATCATCAGGTTTGCCAAAACCTTTGGCAACGACTTTGAGACACATCGGATTGACACCTAGAGAGATGCTATAGGAAAACCGCTGTGAGAACGCTTCGTCACTAAAAGGTTTATCAGTCATAACAGCAGAACGTAATTGCGAATGGTTAGGTGTGTTTAGTCTAGCTTAAAATTGGACTGGATTACTAATCATGCATATAAGTGAGCTGCTGATGCTGAAACTTGGGTAAATTAAACTGCATATATATGCTTAAAAAATTAATTTTAATTCATCCATTCGTCGTTGATAATTGCACCTTCTACCTGAATTTGATACAAGGCTCTAGAGAAATTAAGAGTTGTAGATGTGTTGTGAGATTCGCTAGTTTAAAACTCATCGCAGGATCATTTTGCTGTTTGTTGAGCTTGCAAAGTTGGGCCAATATCGACTTAGCCAAATTGCGTCAGCAATTTACTAAGGAGCCTCAGCAGATTATTGCTCAGTGGCCACATATTCAATCACTGCCAGCTTCTTCTGGAGCCTTCCATGCTATGACTTGGGTTATCAGAGCCGCTGCTGTCACAGGTAATTTAGCGAACTTTGAGCAAGTAGCGGAACAATTAAGATTGCCAAAATGGCAAGCTTATATCCGTAGCAGTGAGCATAAATTATTGAACAATTTGGGTATCTTATATCGCAATCGACA
Organism: Pseudoalteromonas fenneropenaei; assembly: GCF_042643375.1. Classification (NCBI taxonomy): domain Bacteria; kingdom Pseudomonadati; phylum Pseudomonadota; class Gammaproteobacteria; order Alteromonadales; family Pseudoalteromonadaceae; genus Pseudoalteromonas; species Pseudoalteromonas fenneropenaei. The sequence continues at coordinate 17,129 of NZ_JBHRSD010000001.1, read as the reverse complement.
GCAGTTTGATTTTGCGGCAGCCAGCTATCAGTGTGCAGCAACGTTAGCTGCAAAAGCCCAAGACAGTAACGAGCAAGTGCGAATATTACTCAATTTGCATTCTACTTATCTTGCCTCAGCACAACGGGAAAAAGCCCAATTATTGTTGACGCAGATGGACAACTTACCGATTGAAGGGCGCCAACGCACGCGATTGTGGCATAAAGTGGCTAAAGACGCTCAACTACAAGGTGACTTTGCGCAAGCTGAAACCCTCTATCTCAAAGTATTCCGTGCACACAGCATAAATAAAGATAATGTTGGTGCAGCACGAGCGGGTCTAAATCTGCTGCATGTTTATATTGTTAGCGCTAATACGGATGCATTTTGGCGCTATCACAACACCATTCGCCAATATATTATGGATGTAGTAAAAAATAATCACGAATACTTGCTGCATTTGCAATTAATGGTCGCCATCAATAATTATCAAACTCACCCTTCCTCCGAAGAGCTAGAAAAAGCACGATTCTTCCTTTCCCAAGCGCAACGTTTAATGTCATTTGGTTTGCAAGATGAAATGCACCTTTATGGCCAGCTACTGAATGCAACGCAGCAAACGGCAAGTGAAACTTCGCAAAATATGCCCGTCAACACGGCGCTACAATCCAAAGACATCGCGAAAAGTAAAATGACGTCGACCCAACTGAGTCCAGTCTACAACTTTTATTGCCTCTCGCAGTAAAGATAGAAGGTACGTGAAATCTGTCGTATCTCTGCTAAGGTTGAGATGACAAATTGGTAACCTTGAATCTTGCGGGGTATAAAACCCCGCCTGCAGTGGAATTTATGCGTTCCTGAATTAGGGTGTGTGAGAATTCTCCTCTATACTTGCGCTTAATATCAATGTTTACACTAAATTAATAACGGATACGGTATGTTTCGATTGTTTTTACGTGCGACTTGGGGCTTAGTTGGCCTCAGCTCAATGGCTGCTTTCAATGTCGCAGCAAATAATCTTTGGTGGACACCTGTAGTTGCCAAACCTGCAGGGGGCATCGCAGAGCAGAATATCGCTGCGCAGCATTATTATCTCAATCGAACCTCCGCCGCTCAGTTGAGTGATCTCCTATTGCAATCAGGGCAAACGACTTTTGACCTTGAACTGCCAATGCCAGACGGCTCATTGGCACCTTTTAGATTAACTCACTCACCAGTTTATGCCCCTGAGTTGGCAGCAAAATTCCCCGTTTTTCGCACATTTAGTGGCTACCAATTAAATAATCCCGAGAACAATGGTCGCTTCGATATTACCCCACAGGGTTTTCACGGTAGTTTTATTTATCAAGGCAAACGCGCTTATATTGACCCGTATAGTCGACTTGATGCCAATACGCACATTAGTTATTTCCGTGAAGACGCCATCAATACGCAGCTGCTGCGTCAAGAACAGGCGGTAGCTCGCATCGGAGCTGCAGACTTTGGTGATACTCAGTTTCGCCAAGCGCGTGCAGGAGAGACGCTGAAAACTTATCGTATTGCGGTTGCTGCGGCTGGTGAATATACCGCATTTCATGGTGGTACTAAGGAATTGGCGCAAGCTGCCATTGTGACTGCCATCAACCGCATTAATGAAGTATACCAACGCGATTTATCTGTCCAGCTACAGTTAGTTGCCAATAACGATGCGGTGATTTTTACCGATGCAGCGACAGACCCATATGCCAATACTGACGATGATTTAGATACCAATCAAAGCGTTATGGAGAACAATATTGGTACGGCTAATTATGATATCGGCCATGTATTCAACACTGGCGGCGGTGGGGTGGCGTATCTTGGCGTAGTGTGTGACAACAACTATAAATGGGGTGGTATGACAGGCTCATCAAGCCCAACTGCCGATCCATTCGTAATAGATTACGTTGCCCATGAAATCGGCCATCAGTTTGCGGGGCAACATAGCTTTAATGGCACTGCCGGCGCTTGCTCTACGCGCTCTGCAAATGATGCTTATGAACCAGGCAGCGGTTCAACCATAATGGCCTATGCAGGGATTTGTGGAAACGAGAACCTACAGGCCAATTCCGATGCGTTTTTTCACGCACATTCACTTGAACAGATGCGTAACTTTATTGCCAACACTGCAATATGCGGCACCACAACGGCTCTCAATAACACTGCACCTGTGGTGAATGCAGGGAGCGACTACACCATTCCTGCCAACACAGCGTTTAAACTCACAGGTAGCGCTACTGATGCTGAGAACGACGTGCTCAGCTATTCGTGGGAACAGTTCGACTTAGGCACTGCCTCCAATAGTAAAGCGACCATGGTGGATGACGGCAGTCGACCTATCTTTCGTGCTTGGCAACCAAGTAATGAAGCGGTGCGCTATTTGCCCCGTTTAGCGAGTGTGTTGAGCGGTAGTCTAGTGACAGGTGAAGCTTATCCTACCACCACTAGAAGCTTGACGTTTCGACTGGTGGGCCGTGATGGTAAAGGTAATATAGCCTCAGACACCATGCAGGTTAACGTTATCGCAAGTGCTGGGCCGTTTGCGGTAACAGCTCCCGAGAGTGGTGCACTGTGGGATGAGAATAGCACGCCGAGCGTGACTTGGAACCCTGCCGGCAGTAACAATTCGCCAATCAATTGTAGCAATGTGGATATTTTGCTCTCCAATGATGGCGGCAACACTTTTAATACGGTATTAAAAGCAGCAACGCCTAATGATGGCAATGAATCCGTTGCTGTGCCCGGGCTGCAAACCAATCAGGCGCGGGTTCAAGTGCGCTGTAGCGACAACATTTTTTTCGCCGTAAATAATGGTAACTTTACGGTGCAAGGCAAACCAAATTTACTGCCGCCGCAGATTGTTGGTCAAACCAGTTTAAGCACGCCAGAAGATATCGCAGTGCAAATCAAACTCAGTGATTTACAAGTTTCAGATGCTGATAGTGACTACCCTGGGGTATTTACTTTGAGTTTGGGAAGCGGCAGCAACTATAGTGTTTCCGGCGACAAAATAATCCCTGCTGCCAACTTCAACGGCACTTTGTCAGTGCCTGTAAAGGTGAATGATGGCAAATTTGATAGCAATACCTTTAACCTCACAATCACAGTGACTGCAGTCAATGACGCACCAGTGATCACTGCCGCAAGCAGTGTTGTGGTTGACGAGGATACACGTTTTACGGTGGCGCAATCTGGACTTACGATAACTGATGTTGACTCACCAGCTAGTGCCTTGTCTGTAAGAATTTTGTCGGGTACCAATTATACGGTGGAAAATAACCAAGTTGTGCCCACTGCAAACTTTTTTGGGGTGTTAACGGTGCGCATCGTTGTCAGTGACGGTAACAGTGATAGCACACCTTTTAATTTGCCTGTAACGGTGCGAGCGGTGAATGATGCCCCAGTGATCACGGCACAAAAGAGCCTGACTGTTGCCGAAGATAATGCGCTCACTTTGTCGCTGAGTGATTTACAAGTTACGGATGTTGACAATGCTGCAAGTGACTTATCACTAGTGATTTTACCTGCGCAAAACTATACCGCCAGCGGTTTGAGTGTTACGCCTGCCAGCAATTTCAATGGGAGCTTAAACGTCTCTGTTGCAGTGAGTGACGGCAGTGCGCAAAGTAGCGCAGTGAACTTGGTGGTGAATGTTACTGCGGTCAATGATGCACCGCTTGCGAACAATGACAGCGCACAAGTGACTAAAGGCAGTGGCGCAGTAAATATTAATGTACTTGCCAACGATACAGATGTGGATGGAGATGCATTAACCATTAGCGCAATTAATTATAGTGGCCAAGGCACAGCGACCATCACCTCTAGCGGTATCAGTTATGCGCCAGCAGCGAATTTTGTTGGTAGTGAAAGTCTCACCTATACGGTTAGCGACCCAAGTGGTGCAACTGCGATGGCACAATTGACAATTACCGTCGCTGAGCCAAGCAATAACAGCAGTAGTAGTGGTGGAAGTATCGGATGGATGAGTTTATTGCTCTTGGCAATGATGGGCGTTTACCGCCAGGTAAGGAGGCTTGCATGCTAAAATTGTCTTTAACTGTACTCAGTATGCTTGGCGTGCTGAGTGCATGTAGTGATACGCAATCAGTGACCCAAGCAAATGACGAACCACAGAGGAATGAACAAGTGGAAAACCCGCAAGCACCAATCAGTTTGAGCTCTCCGGGAGAGCTGGCGTGGGTGGTTAATGCCGATGCAGCGAAAGATGTGGCGCAGGCGATAGCTAAACAGGATTTTCGCTTGTTGGCAGTAGCGGGCAGAGGCGCGATGGTGCCGGGGGTGCCGCTGGAGCAAAAAGACAGCTTAATTGCAAAATGCAATGTACGTTATATGCAAGGCACCAGTGACGTGCTCAAAGATAAACAGCAGCGTGAGTGGCAACAACGTGCTATCGCCTATGCCAAGCAATATAACGCGCTATTACTGCCGTTTTGTCAGTAAGCCAAAACTAGCCGGTGTGTCACTGCACTGGCTATCTCTTCAGTAAATGAAGCTTAATCTTTTGGGAATTTAACTCCGTATTGGCGGTGATACCATAGAAAGCATGGGATCTCGATAAGCGCATAGGTCAACAAGGTAAACCAAAACCAGTTTAAACTTAGACCAAAGAAACTCAATGTGACGTCACTGCCAAAATACACTGAGCCGATAACCGTTAACGACACCACAGAGGCAAGCACGTCTTGGTAGCTGATTTTACGCATGTCATTGCCAGCAAAACGCGGGTAAATTAGTCCGTAGGCCAAACACAAAATGATTAGATTGACTAAAACGATATGCCACTCGGCGCTCATGATGCCCTCTATAAACAACTAACTTTACCCTTACTACTGGTAGCCTATCAGCTACACCAAGTAATGCGGGGATATCGTCACGCTCAGCAAAAACAGCAAATAATTATTGAGTTATTCGCCACGATACTGACGTGCTACGATTATCCTATCTGTTGTGCTTGGATGTGTCGACAAGTAGTTTTGCCAGACCGATGAATTTTCCGTCGTACTGAGTTCTGAGCTTTGAGTAATGGTGCTAAGCGCATTTGCGAGAGCTTCGCCAGATAAACCAAGTTGATACAAACGGCTAAGCGCGTACCTGTCTGCTTCCCACTCCATTTGCTGCGAAAATTGTTGCTGCACATAGACACTGCCGGTGCCAATTACCAATTCAGCGACACTCTCTAAATCGCCAAACAACAACGCAAAAGTCAGTGACGCAAGCGCCGATTGTGCCGCCATTCGCGCACTGTGGAATTGCTCAACATGGCCAATTTCATGCAATAAAATTGCGGTTAAGGCATCTGGCTGGGATGCGAGTTTGTTTACAAGGTCATCTGTGACTATCACATCGCCGTTGGGCAGAGCCAAAGCGTTGGCTCCTAAGGTTGATGAGGCGTAAAAATACAAGCGATATTGCCGAGCCGGATGCAATCCGTTCGGGGATTGCTGTAATTTAGCTAGAGTGGACTGCCAAAGCGTATTGAGCTGTGATTGTTGTTCAAGCTTGATTTCGCTGTCGCTCAGCATCGCCAAGGTTAAAAAGTGATGAGCTTGTTCACCCATCTCAGTAATTACCGCATCTGGCATCACTTTAGCGCTATGTAGCGCTACTTTTGGGATAAGCACAGTGACTAACAGCCAAATTAATGCCGGCACTGCCAGTACCGCAAAAATGGCTGCGAAAGGGTGGTTTTCAAGTTTGGCTACACAGGTTTCGAAACGCGTTGCGAAACCTGTTGCTGATGCTTGGCTCGGCCAGCGAAAGTGCGCATCATCAGGCTCAAAGCGATCGCCCCCAGGTAAGGTTATTGCGGCAGGTAAGCCGGTAATAACTGCGTCAAACTTTAACTGCGCCCAAGCATAGTTTTCATCTGGGGTAAAACTCACGCCATGCTTGGTGTAAGTGAGCTGTACCGTTTCTACGTGGCTTTGACCCGCGCGATAGCGTTTACCTGAGAGTGTTTCCATCGTGCTTAACCAAGCGACACATCAACATCAAAGAGGTTCGCTGCTTCGTCGGCAAACGCACTTTGCTGCTGTTGTTCAATATCTACGATGTGATTTAAGTCGCCAACAAGTTCTAAGCAACTATGCTCCGCTAAAAAGTGTGCTTTTCTGACTTTGGCCCACGGGTAGGCCAAACCACAAGTAAACACAATAGCTAAGGCGTTGGTGAGTAACAGCAGTGCATAATCCAAAGGTTCGATGCGAGAGCCAAGATAGCCAACATTGTCGATTTGTGCATGGTTAAAAATATGATTACGAATACGGCCTTGATATAACCCTGCAATAAAAGAAACAAATGCAAAATTGAAAGCAAAGAGAAATACTGGCAGCATAAAACCTGAGTTTTGTAAGTTACCAAAGGCGGCAAACCCCACCACGCCGATGGCAAGTAGCAACGCAATACAGACTAAGAAACACAGCAACACGGTTTTATAATATTCACCGCCCGACAGCTCAACATTAAATGCACGGTTACCATACTGAATATTGTTATGGATATAGCTATCAATGCGTTTGATTACATAAGGTAAGAGCAAATACAGAGTGAACAGACTGACAAACGGCAATACCACAAAATTGATAAACGCTTCGCTATAGTTACCGCGAAACGAAAAATGTACATTGCGGTAGCGCGTCATGCGCATATTAAAACTCAGGCCTTGGTTTACCATCCAAGGGGTCAGCACCACCAAAGCCAACGCGAAAACGGCGCCGAGCAATGGCATAAAATGTGCGCTTAACAGGTAAATGGCAAAAAAGCCGACCGCTAAAGCCCGTCCTTTTAAAATTTGTAATGGCGTGGCCAAATATTCAAAACGGTGGCCTTCAATACTGGTATTGCCATAGAAGTAGCGTTTATTACGCACGGTTGCCCAAGCAGAATAAACCCCCAAAGTTATAATAGTCAGGAAGATATTGACTATCCAAAGACGAAAATAAGTGGCGGCATCGCCAGTGAATTTTACCGGTACAACACGTGAAGAAGTGACGTGTTGTGGAAAATGTGGTTCCATGTGAAGTTGTCCCTAATTAACTGCCGAACTAATCTAATCAATTTGGCTGATTTTTGCAACAATCCAAAAGGTTGGATTATTTCGCTTCTATCTGAGAAAAAGGTATACTCTCAAGATTACATTGTGAGGTGTTCATGGCGTCAAAAAATCAACTAAAACATATTCGTGCACTAGGTCAGAAAAAGTTTCGCAAAGAGTTTGGCCAGTATTTAGTGCAAGGTGAAAAAAATGTCCTTGAGTTACTCGCAGCGGGCATTGAGATAGTTGAATTATTTGCAACGCCTCAGTTCATTACTACACATCAAGCGCAATTGCGTCAGGTTAATGTGATCCCTTGTGATGAAGAAAGTTTAAGTAAGGCTAGCACTTTGGTCAGTAATAACGCTGCCATTGCCATTGTGGCATTACCAGCAGAGCCTGCCATCGACAAACGGGGTTGGGTATTAGCCTTAGACGGCGTGTCTGATCCGGGTAATTTGGGAACTATCATCCGTGTTGCCGATTGGTACGGCTTTAAGCAAGTGGTACTAGGTGAACAATGCGCTGATCCATTTAATCCTAAAGTGATAAGTGCGACTATGGGTTCTTTTGTGCGGGTAGCGGCGATTCGTACTAACCTTAATACGTTTTTAGCGCATTATAATGGGCCAATTTATGGCGCTTACTTGGGGGGAGAAAACGTCCACCAAGTTGCGTTTGGTACTCAAGGCGTGTTGGTGATGGGCAGCGAGTCGCATGGTATCAGCAGTGAAATTGGAAAGTACATTTCTCATAAAATCACCATTCCTGCCTTTGGCGGCGCTGAATCGCTCAATGTGGCGATGGCCACGGGTATCATAGTAGACAATATTAAGCGGCACGGTTAAGGTAAGCAGCATTGATTTATTCATGCTCAACCTAATTAAAATAACAACATGCGGTTAAGTAGCATCAAACTGGCGGGATTTAAGTCGTTCGTAGAGCCGACCAAAATCCCGTTCCCAGATCAAATGACTTGTGTGGTCGGCCCAAATGGCTGTGGCAAGTCCAATGTCATTGACGCGGTGCGCTGGGTGCTGGGCGAAAGTTCAGCTAAAAATCTGCGTGGCGACGCCATGACCGACGTTATTTTTAATGGTTCAACCCATCGTAAACCCGTTTCGCAAGCCTCAGTTGAGCTGCATTTTGATAATACTTCAGGGCAGTTGCCCGGTACTTTTGCTGAGCGTAATCACATTGCCATTAAGCGGGTGGTCACGCGTGACGGGCAATCACTTTATTACCTCAACGGTAGTAAATGCCGCCGTCGGGATATTACGGATATCTTTTTAGGTACTGGTCTTGGGCCACGCAGCTACGCCATCATCGAACAAGGTATGATCTCGCGGCTAATTGAGAGTAAGCCGCAAGAATTGCGGGTGTTCCTTGAAGAAGCTGCGGGAGTGTCAAAATACAAAGAACGCCGCAAAGAAACCCAAACCCGCATTAAAAGTACCCGTGACAACTTGGAGCGGTTACTGGATGTGCGTCAAGAGCTGCAAAATCAACTCAGCAGATTATCCGTGCAAGCAAAAGACGCGGCCACTTATCGTGAGTTAAAAGCCGAAGAACGTACCTTAAAAGCTCAGCTGGCGGTGCTGAAATGGCAAAGTTTACATCAACAGCAGCTCATTAAATCAGAACAAATCAACGCCTTGCAAGGTGAGCTCGATTTTCTCAAAACGGCTCATGGCGGTCACGAGGATGTGCTTGGTGCGTTAGAAACTGAAGTACGTCATTTTGCCGATGCGTTAACTGTGATGCAGCAAGCCCAGCATCGCACCCACATGGAATTAGCCAAAGCAGAGCAGCAAAAGCTGCATCTCAACGACAAACTGCGTAGTTTGCAGATTAATATCGACAGCCAAGTACGGGAACTTGCTCAAGCACAAGAATTAGTGGCGGTACAAACTGAACATGTCGATGATATTGCCATGCAAGTTGAGTTGGTGTTGGAAGATGTTGCGATTGCGCAAGCTGAGCGCGATGATTTAATGCAGCATCAAGCCACCCAGCAAGAGTCATTACGTGCAGTACAGCAGCAAGCTAAACTTGCCGCTCAAGCACTGTTGCAAAGTCGTGAGGCGGTGCAACAAGGTCAAGCATCAAAGCAGCACTTAACGCTGACTATGCAGCATTTAACGCAGCAGCGTGAACAATTGGTGTTACAGCAACAGCAAATGGCGGCAGATGACCCAAGCGAAATGTTAGCTGCAGCTCAGCAACAGCAACGTTTACTCACCCAGCAAATGGCGAAAAGCCAACAGCAGGGTTTACAGCTTGAACAGCACATAGAGCAACAGCAACAGCGCAAACAGCAACAAGAACAGCAACACACGCGACTACAGCAACAAATCACAGAGCTAAGTGCCAAGCAGCAAGCTTTGCAAACTGTGCTGGAGGAGCAAACTGAACATGGCGCAAGCAGCTTTTTAGCTGAATTGCGCGTCGTGCCAGGTTTTGAAATTATCGTTGAGCGCGCACTACTTGGGTTTACCGACTTAATGCCAAGCGCTGAGGCGGCAGCCAATGCGGTATGGGCGCTTAGCTCAGTCGCTCAACCAGGTTCAGTCGCTACTTTGGTCGAAAGTGGGATATACCCAGCGATTCTCAATCACATTCAGTGGTGCCCACAAGGTCAAAACAAACACAGCAAGCCAAGTGGCAATTGGTTGTTGGCAATCGACGAGGCAGGCTGTTTATACGGCGAAAACTTTGCGCAAAGCTTGCCCGCAGGCGACAGCAAGTTACGTCAGTATCAAACCTTGCGGGAGATAAGCGTGCAATTACCGCAATTGGCAGCCGAGCAGCAAGCAGCAGCACAACAAATCCAACAGCTTGTAAAAGCGCTGCAAGCAGAGCACGCCAAGCTTGCTGAAAATCGGCTTGAAGTACATGATTTAGCACAGCAAATTGCCGCTAATAAGACTCGCATTGGACTGTATCAGGAACAGCAGCAGCAGTTTATCGAGCGTAGTAAAGTGCTGTTACAACAACAGCAACACTTAGACCTTGAGCTACAAGCACAGAACGAGCAGCTTGAAGCGTTAGAAATGCAACTTGCTAACCAGCACAAAGAGTTGGCGCAAGGTCAAGTTCAGGCGGATGTCACACAGCAAGCGCTCGAACAGGCCGAGCGAGCGGTGCAAGACGCGGTGCGGCAAGCTCAGCAGCATCAGCAAAAACTCCATGACCTAGACTTACAAGCGCAGCGTGTACGTAGCGACCTTGCCCTCGCGCAAGCCAAATTGACTCATTTGCAAGATGATATTCAAAGTGCTGGAGCGCGTATTGAGCAATACCGCGACGAGCAAAGTGACTGTCAGGAGCCTTTGCTCGAATTAGAGTTGCGGATTACCGAGTTATTAACCGCGCACAGTGAGCAGCAAGCACAAGTTGAAAAACTGACTGAGCAGCAGCAAAGTGCGCGCGATACCTTAAGCGACAAGCAGGCATTACTTAAAAACGCCAGTAGTCAGCAAACACAACTGCAAGAGCAGCTACAAGTACTGAAGCTAGATGAGCAAGGCTTACTATTAAAAGCGCAAGCTGCGCTTGAGCCACTTAACGAGCTAGGGCAAACCCTCAAAGCGGTATTAGATACTTTACCTGATACCGCAGATGCTAATAAACACCAGTCTAGACTGAGCTTTATCAGCAAAACTTTGAACGAACTTGGCGCGGTAAACTTAGCGGCCATTGATGAATTTAGTGAAGCACAAACTCGTCAGCAGTATTTAGACGGTCAATTAAACGATTTAACCCAAGCTTTAGAAATGCTAGAAGGGGCAATACGGAAAATCGACCGTGAGACTAAAGCCCGCTTTAAGCAAACCTTTGATCAAGTGAATCAAGATTTGAGCGAACTATTCCCGAAAGTATTTGGCGGCGGCAGTGCGTACCTAGAATTAACCTCAGATGACATGCTAGAAAGCGGTGTAACCATTATGGCGCGCCCTCCGGGTAAGAAAAACTCGACAATTCATTTGTTAAGTGGTGGAGAAAAAGCGCTGACCGCATTATCATTAGTGTTTTCAATATTCAGGCTAAATCCAGCACCGTTTTGTATGCTGGATGAAGTTGATGCGCCGCTTGATGATGCAAACGTCGGTCGGTTTTGCCGACTGGTTGAAGAAATGTCACAATCGGTGCAATTTATTTATATCAGCCACAACAAAGTCGCCATGGAAATGGCGGGGCGCCTAACTGGTGTGACCATGGCGGAACCCGGTGTGTCGCGAATGGTGGCGGTAGATATTGATCAAGCTGTGCAAATGGCACAAACTTAGAGAAAAGCAACAAGAAAAGGTGAGGAATGACCACAGAATTAAGATGGGCGTTAATTGTGATCAGTGCTTTGGTGATTGGCGGATTGTTGATCCATGGTTTATGGTCTATTCGTCGTAAAGAGCGTCCACAAACTCCGAGTATCAAAGAGCAGTTAAATTCATCACCAGCAGAGCCAGTGATAAATGTTGACCGTGATGCGGAACCTGAATTAGGTGATATCAAACTAACCACCAATGATGATGTTGAGCCAGTTGCAAAGGTAACCAAAGAGCCAGAGCAGCATGACGAAGTTGCCGCTCAGGATGAAGCCGCAGCGTTGCCGCAAGACTTTATTATTCTCCACATCCAAATGCCAGAAGGGCTAACCATGGCAGGCTCCAAGCTATTGCCAAGTGTGTTAAGTCTTGGCTTTAAATATGCACCTGAAGGTTTCTTCAACCGCCATGTTGAACCTTCTGGTAATGGCCCGGTAATGTTCCGCTTGGTGAACATGTTTAATCCGGGCACGTTTGATATTGATAACATGGAACAGTTTAGCACCGCTGGCGTTAGCTTATTTATGACCTTACCTTGTGAAGGTGACAGCTTAGCTGCGTTTAACATGCTGCACAGCGCTGCGAAAAAACTTGCCGAAGAATTTGGTGCTGAAGTACTTGATTCAAATCGCGAACCATTGTCGGTAGCAACTGTTCGAACTTATGTGGAAAAAGTGCGCGAATACGCCGCTTAAGCCAGTATTTTTACGGAGCACGCGCTCCAATAATAAAGCCGCTTTGCCGTGATTGGTGGGTGGCTTTTTTATCATTTAGAGGTCGCCATGTCTGAGTCTATTTTGCAGCAGATCCACACGTTACGTGCGCAATTAGAAGAATTTAACTACCAATACTATGTATTGGATAATCCCACAGTACCTGATGCTGAATATGATAGGGTGATGCGTGAATTAACTGCGCTGGAAGCAGCCCATCCAGAATATCAAAGCGTCGATTCACCAAGCCAGAAAGTGGGTGGCATGGCATTGGCAAAGTTTGACCAAGTCACCCATAGCATCCCAATGTTATCGCTGGATAATGCCTTTGATGATGCGGAATTTACCGCTTTTAACCGTCGTTTAAAAGAGCGTTTGCTCGTAAGCCAAGACGTGGCATTTTGCTGTGAGCCTAAGCTTGATGGTTTAGCGGTGTCTATTGTTTATCGCGACGGTGTACTTGTCCAAGCCGCCACCCGTGGTGATGGTCAAGTAGGTGAAAACATTACAGAGAATGTCAAAACTATTCGTAATGTTCCGCTGCGCTTAAGAGGCGAGAATTTGCCTGCGGTACTTGAAGTGCGCGGTGAAGTGTTTATGGACTCAGCTGGATTTGCGCGGCTAAATCAAGACGCGCAAGCCAAAGGTGATAAAACCTTTGCTAACCCAAGGAATGCCGCTGCAGGCAGTTTACGTCAATTAGACCCGAAAATTACCGCCAAACGTCCTCTGAGCTTTTATGCCTATTCAATCGGTCTAGTTGAAGGTGTGACGTTAGCTGAAACTCATCACGCGCAGCTGATGCAGTTAAAAGATTATGGTTTGCCGGTATGCCCGGAGATCAAGCTGGTCAATGATAGCCAAGCTGCACTGGCATACTATCAAGACATTCTTGCGCGTCGTGCGGCACTGCCTTATGAAATTGATGGCGTGGTGATCAAAGTCAACAGTAAAGCGCAGCAGCAGCAGTTAGGGTTTGTGGCGCGCGCGCCACGTTGGGCTATTGCATTTAAATTCCCCGCGCAAGAGGAATTAACTCAGCTGTTAGATGTTGAGTTCCAAGTAGGCCGTACCGGGGCAATTACGCCGGTGGCGCGCTTAGAGCCTGTCTTTGTCGGTGGGGTAACCGTCTCTAATGCGACCTTACATAACGGCGATGAAATTGACCGATTAGGGGTCAAAATTGGCGATACGGTGATCATTCGCCGCGCTGGGGACGTGATCCCGCAGATCACCCAAGTGATATTAGAGCGTCGCCCGTCGGATGCGCGTGAGATTGTTTTCCCTGCGACTTGTCCGGTGTGTGATTCACATGTCGAAAAGATTGAAGGGGAGGCGGTAGCGCGTTGTACCGGCGGTTTAGTATGCCGAGCACAACGTAAAGAGGCGATTAAGCATTTTGCCTCACGTAAAGCGCTCGATGTGGACGGTTTAGGTGACAAGATTGTCGAGCAACTAGTCGACCGCGAACTCATCAAAACGCCGGCGGATCTATTTAGCCTGCGCCAAGGTCATTTCGAATCGCTAGAGCGGATGGGGCCAAAGTCAGCGCAAAATCTGGTAGCAGCGTTGGAAGCGGCTAAAACCACGACCTTAGCCAAGTTTTTATATGCGTTAGGTATTCGTGAAGTCGGCGAAGCGACGGCGCAAAATATCGCGAATCACTATCGCACGCTTGAAAATATCAGCGCCGCCTCCATTGATAGCTTACAAGAAGTGAGCGATGTGGGCATCGTAGTTGCAAAGCATATTCATGCCTTCTTCGCTGAGCCGCACAATCAAGCGGTTGTGAACGAGTTGCTCGCACAAGGTATTCACTGGCCCGTTATAGCAGAAAAATCGGCGGCAGAAGCTCCTTTAGCCGGTTTAACTTATGTACTGACCGGCACCTTAAGTCAGCTTAACCGCGACGATGCGAAAGCGCGCTTGCAGGCGCTTGGTGCAAAAGTGGCGGGCAGTGTATCAAAAAATACCGATGCGCTCATTGCTGGTGAGAAGGCTGGTTCGAAACTTACCAAAGCAGCAGAACTAGGCGTGCCAGTGTTGGATGAAGCGGGACTGATAGCACTTTTCGCTGAGCACGAGTAAATCAGACAGACTCACTGTCATGAAAGTGCACTAGCCTAGTTGTTAGCGCACTTATTTGACCATGAGTTATTTATAAAGTGATGATGTAATGCGACATTTTGGACCCGAGTACTGGGATAAATATGGGGTGTATCGAGCGCCGTTAGGGTTTAACTTAACTTTGGTGGTGTTACTACGTGCCTATATACTGTGGGTGATAGCCGCGGTCACGCGTCAACCAGAGCTGGACTTAATGTCGCTGTTTTACAGTCATAAGCAACATTTTTTTATTGCCCTTGGCATTGCCAGTATTGCATTAATTCCTGCTGTGGTGTTCTCGCTTCGGCGTCCAACAGCATCAACTAAATTGGCACCGCTGTGGCGTAATATGCGTTGGCCTTTGATCCTGTGTGCAGTGGTTGATTTGGCTTGGCTGATTTGGCAAGCGCAGCAAAGTCATTATCAATTTTCTGGTTATATTGCTGGGCAAATGCTGCTGGTAAGCTGGGTGCTGCTGTATTTAGTGAAAAGCCGCTACCTGCGTTACTTCTTTAACGATTGGCCAGATCCTGAAGTTACTGGTTCGTCAAAATCTCAATAACTTTAGTCAATGAGGTCGGTATGCTAACTTGGTCTTCAATTCTTAATTTTGTGAAAAATGGTAATCCCACGCCAGAGCGCCGGGTTGAAAAGTCTGAACAAGAATGGCGTGGTGTATTAAGCCCCGAAGTATTCCATATTACTCGTAATAAAGGCACAGAGCGGCCGTTTAGCTCATCAAGCTGTACGGTGTTTACACCGGGGCAATATCAATGCGCATGCTGTGAAACTCTACTGTTTGATGCCAGTGAAAAGTTTGATAGTGGTTCTGGTTGGCCCTCATTTACGCAGCCTGCCACAGCTGAAGCGGTCGCTTACAAAGCGGATAATACCTATGGCATGCAACGAGTAGAGATTGTGTGTAATGTCTGTGATGCGCATTTAGGACATGTGTTTCCAGATGGGCCGAAACCCAGTGGTCTGCGCTACTGTGTGAATGCTTTGTCCCTTGATAAACGTGAGCTTGAATAAGAGTTAATTGACGGATAAACCCATTTCTTTCATTTTCACTAAAATCAGCTCGAAGCGCGCGAGTTGTTCAGGCTCTAATTGGGCTTCATGTAAAGTTTTTACGCAGCGTCCGGCAAGGTTAGAGTTAAACGTCTGACCTTTCTTGCTGCTATTGTCGAGCAAGCATTGCAGCAAATTGAGCGCTATACCTGAGTTTTTCGGCATTATACGGAATGCCTGAGTAAATGCTTCCAACGCAACTTCAATCTGGCCACGGTTAAATTGATTCACCGCATGGTTGTTTAGCTCCCTAGGCCCCATAGTGATGTCTTTGCGCTCAGCTTGTTGCTGTTGCAAGTAGTGCATCATCACTGGGTCGTCATGTTGCTTATGGCGTTCACAATGGCTAATTATTTGGCTAAATAAAGTTTGAGCTTTATGTTGAAACCCCAGCTCATGAAACGCTTTGGCTTTATCAAGGGCAGCATCAATAGAACGAATATGAGGTTCGTCTTCTAATTGTTCCATCAGCCGCCGAGCTTTTTGATTTTCATCTTTCAAATAATATAATCGGGCATTGAGGACATCGATTTGCGCCTGATTTTCGGCATGCGGAAACTGATGCTTAAGCTCTTGTAAATATTGCTGAGTTTGGCGAGTAATGCGCGCGATTTGCTCGGTTTGATCGGTACTGAGTGCGAAATCAATACCAGCACGAACTGCGTTGAGATAAATGTCTGGGCTATCGTGAATTGAGTTTTTGGCATAACTAGCAATGTCTTTTTGTGCCAAATAACTGCGCTCGTAATCATGATTAATTTGCGCTACCCGACTAAGCGACTTTTGTCGCTCAATATTACGCGGTGCCATTTGTGTTGCTTGAGTTAAAAAATCTTGAGCTTGTTCAAATTGATTGAGTTGGATCTCTAGACGACCCAATAAATCAAGGGCGATTAAGCGCGTTTCACTACGTTCGAGCAAGGTTTTCAACATGCGGTGAGCTAACACATGTTCGTTATTAGCGATAAGTGCCTCAACTAACCCTATTTTTGCCCAAGTGAACTTTTGTAATTCTAAAGCCGATTTAAAAAACTGTTTGGCTTCTTCGAGGCGTTTAAGGCGCAAAAGCGCATCGCCTTTTAAGCGCAACAACAAGGCACTATAAGTGTGATCCTTGTTATCTAGTTCAGCATCAATAAACTTCAGCGCTTTTGAATCGTTGCCGTCATCAATAAAGGTGAGAATTTTCTTTAATGCACGTTTACGTTTGAGGACGCGTTCAATGCGTGATTTAAGGTCATTAATAGTAAAAGGTTTAACAAGAAAATCATCAGGCTGTAGCTCAAGCACGCTATGGACGAGCGCACCGCTGGTTTCGGCGGAAATAAAAATAAAGCCAGTCACATTGCGGATCAAGCGTTTACTTTTTAGCTCTTCATAGAGTTGGTAGCCATCTTGCTTTTTGCTGAGATCGAATGAGCAAATAATGAGTTCAAAAGCTTCAACTTGGCACATCTCTTTGGCTATCGGTGCACTTTCGGCAAATTGCACATTGCTGAAATCTAACCGTTCAAGAGATTGTTTCATATAGCTAAGTGCGAGGGCCTGTTCCTCAACGATTAAGATCTTGGCGTCGGTCAGATTGGGTATTGCCATCTCGCACATTTTATTTCGTAAAAACAATACCAAACAGTCTAGTCGTTTCCCGCTAATTTGGGAATAGGGCGGCTAATGATGTGGTGTTTAGTCATTCACTAACTGCAAATAAATGTTGGTTAAAGTGTGGGCAGAAGATAGATCTGAATTGGATGATTAAAGTGATGACGAACTTGGGTTTGGAAGTGATTTGCTAAATAGAGTAGATGGTGGGTTGTACTGGACTTGAACCAGTGACCCTCGCCTTGTAAGGGCGATGCTCTCCCA